>JAFTVI010000017.1 GCA_017465825.1 Clostridia bacterium | reverse complement strand
TTTTATGTGTTCCAATTACAAAGGTCGCAGAGGCACATGCGAGGGCACACACTATGTCAGAGCTGATTCTTTGGAGCAGATTGTTATGCTTGAACTTAGAAGTCTTGCAAGTTTTCTCATTGAAGACGAAGAAGCCTTTGCTGATATTCTTGAAGCTAAGACAAACAAGAATATACTCAATCAGCAAAAGTTTCTTGAAAGCAGTATTGATAAAGCAATGGCAAGAACAAAAGAAATTGCTATGCTGTACGAAAAGCTCTTTGAAAAGCATATCAACGGAATAGTCAATGAAGAAAGCTTTATGCAGTTATCACAGAAGTATGAAGCAGAGCGTGACGAGCTGAAACTAAAAATCAGGCAATACCAAGAAGAACTTTCAGAAATCGAAAATCTTCGCACAAGCAAAGAGCAATTCACATTAGCCGTCCGTAAGTTTATGCAGATGGAAACGCTTACACCTGCACTCTTAAATGAACTTATTGAGAAAATTGAAGTTTATTCCATTGAGGGTAAAGGTAAAAACAAAACACAAAAAATCATAATCCATTACCGCTTTATCGGGGTTATTGAAAATCCTGTTAAAGAGGAAAATATAGTCCTTGAAGCAAGACAAGGCGTAGCCGTTGAATATCTCACGGCATAACAAAAAAGAGCAGGCTCAAAACCTGCTCGATACATAACAAATTTAACTATGAGGAAATGTAAAAAAGAAAAGTGAGTATTCACTTGTGTTATGAATACTCACTATGGTCGGAGTGACGGGATTCGAACCCACGACCTCTTGGTCCCGAACCAAGCGCGATACCAAACTTCGCCACACCCCGATAAATTTAAACTGACCAAACTATTATATATCATTTGATTCAGTTAGTCAAGCATTTTTTGTTTAAATAACAAGAGTGTACCAAAAAAACCATCTTTCGCTTTGGTACACTCATTTTGATTGGTGGAATTTCTACCAAAGCAATAAATTACGTTATGCATATATTTGCTTGACAACATTTTCAATAATCTCTTTTGACCTGATAATCTCTTTATCGATATCAATAACCTCAAGAATGATTCTTCCGTCAAAATCCTGCAAATACTTTTTGAATACAAGGTCGTAATTAATATCACCTTGGGTCAGCGACAAATGCTCGTGTTCTTTTTTGAAATGTTTTCCTGCAACGTGCAGGCACTTCGGATATTTTACATCAATTATTTCTTTAAGATGTTCGTAATTATCAATATGTGCAATATCCAAAATCTGTTCAGCATAACTGTCTGCATTAAACAACATTTTTAATTCATCTTGTTTATAATGGAATTTATCAATAATACTGTTATTTTCTAAATACCAAGTAATTCCTCTGCTTTTAGCTTTTTTAGAAAACTTGATTGCTTTTTCTATAAGCTCAAGTTCTGTTTTTTCAGTTACCAAATATTTGTCATAAACAGGATGAATTATGACTTCGTTATCACCCAGATATTCAACCATATCGAGCAATGTATCACCATATAAATCAAAATCTGCGGGAGTAAAAACAGCGTGAAAGATAATAGGAAAACCGATATTTTTTATGAATTCTATTATTTTAGGTTCAGGTATATTGGATAAAACAATCTGTCCGTCTTTAAACCAGATCTGCATAAAATCAAAACCGTTTTCCTTGCAAAAATTCACTTCATCTGTATAATTATTTAACCACCTGATAGTTCTTCCGATAGTTATCATAGAATCACCTCAAATCTTTACGATAGCATTTTTGTTTTTAGCACTAAATTAGTTGCATTTTTATAGCCTAACTTACCGTAAAAATGATTATGTAAATCATCATTAACAGATTGCAGTTGGATCAGCATTGCACCTTCGTTTTTTACACAGTCTTCTAATTGCTTCATAAAAACAGTGCCGTACCCCTTGTTTTGAAACGGTGTTGCAACAACGATTTCAACCAAATCGTATGCAAAGCAATCATCATACTGTTCGAAATAACCCATAGCAAAAGCAATAATATCATTGTTGTATTCCCATACCAAACAATAGGAATCTTCTTTGCTTAATACCTGATGAATCCTTTTGTATGTGGATTCTTCCGTCCATTCCGCATCCTCGCGGTTATTATAATAGTCAATATACAACGGAACGATATTATTTATATCGTTCTCCGTCATTTTTCTGTATTTGGTTTTTAATTGTTTAAACATAATTTATAAATCCTCTGTTTTTTGCATATCTTCGCGATAGGCAAAGTAATCCTTTGGTGGTTTTATTATCTCAATGAGTGTTACACCGGTTTTTTCAAAGTCTAACACTTTTTGTCACCTTTACTTTCATACCATTTTAACAGGTCTTCATATTTACCTCTGAAATGAAAACTGTTTCCGTTTTTATTCATCCCGATTTTTGTGAGCCCTATGTGTTCCAAGATTCCGATTGATTTTACGTTTGCCTTATTTGCATAAGCCTCAACATACTTAATATTTTCATTAATGTTTGTGATTATATAGCCGTATAGCTCCCTGAATATATTTCTGCCTTGATAAGAGGATTTGATTTGGATTTCTTCCATAACAAATGTACTTTCATTTATGTAATATTGAAAATATCCTATTATTTTCAGATTGCACATTATGAGAATAATCTGTCTTTTATCTTTTTGCAGACTTTTACTTATACCTTCACACCAGCATTTAAAATCATCTTCTCTTTTGTTGCCTGTAGGTGCTATTATTTCCATATTATCTGCAAGAATGTTAAATATATCCGATGCTACTGTTTTTAAATTTGCTTTGTTTAGGTAAGTGAATCTTACCGATTTCTCCCAAATCATTTCAACAATGTTTAATTTTTCTTTTTTGTATTTCAAAGTTTCTTTAAAACCTACACTATTGTAGCAAGCAATTGCACGCTTATTTTCTTCTCGAACACGAAGAACAATCTTGTCGGTATTTATAAATTGCAAATCATTTTCGATAATCTGTTCAATAGCTCTTTTCCCGATGCCTTTATCGCGGAAATTTTTATCTGCAATAAAAATGCCAAGAACCGCAAAATCATCAGGTGCAGATTTCTCCAGCCATATTGCTCCGATATATTTTTTGTCCGCACGAATGTGATACCAACGAAGATGCTCTGCATCCTTTAATGGATAAATTCTCGATTGGTATTGATTCAAATCAGTATTAAATGCTTTTTCATATTCACAGTAATGCAATAAATTCTCATTACAAACTTGTATAAGTTCAAACATTATTTACAGCCCTTTTATTTCTATTTAATTAGATTTAATTTCCTCATACATTATCTTGATTATTTTTGTGCTGTTTAGGCAGACACCGGAATTATTACTGTGATAATATGCTAACAGCATATAGTCACCGCCATCGAATACGGCAGGGTAGCAGTAGCCGTTATTAAGGTCATCCTCAAGATAAAACAGGTTTTCTCTGCTGAATGTTTTTCCTCTGTCATTGCTTACAGCCATTATGTAGGGAGTACGCCCCCAAAGATCGTTCTCTTTATCGTTGCGCAGAATGTGTTCGGGAACAGGATTGAATATCGCTGCGGTAAGTTCGCCGCAATCTTTAACAACCATAGGAGAGCAGGGTGACGAAAAGAATAGATTGGGCTCGGGAATAGTCCAGGTAAGTCCGCAGTCGGATGAAAAACATTCATATTGAAATCCTGTGTTTGTCCGTATGTAGCACCATAAACGCCCGTCTGCAAGCTCGTAAAGTCCCGGTTCTTCATAACCGTCGGGATTGTTCTTGAAAGGATTGAGCAGTTCCGTTTCTGTTTTTGTCCAAGTTATTCCGTCGTCATCAGAATATACAAAACAAAGATCACCGGGCATAAAAGTATCGGGATCAGGGATGACTGTATGTCTTGCCAAAGGTAATATAATTCTGCCGTTCATCATTTTCAGAACGCGGTCATTGTTAATTACATAATAATCAGGTATTTCAATGCACGCAAGACAGTTTACAGGTTCGCTCCAGCTTGCGCCCTCGTCGGCAGAGCGTGTTAATACTATTTGGTCTGTGCCGTCAGCATTTTTAATTATGTAAAAAGCTCCGATATCGCCGTTATTCATACGAAGAAATGATAAACACATAATATTTTTTGCATTCTCAGGCTTGTTGAACAGTACCTTTTTCTCACTCCAGTTTTCGCCTTCATCTGTTGATATTACTGCACAAATCCTTGCTTGGGCGTCATCATCACAACTGTCATTACCTGAGAATTCTGTGTAACCGAACATAATTGAACCGTCGTTCAACCTTATGAATGAGCCCTCGCCGTTTCTTGGATTGTTGTTGTCCGTGCCAATAAAAAGCACCTGTCTTCCGATTTTTTTCATAACGTTAATGCTCCTTTTATTTTTTTCCATTCGTTAATAAGGCTGTTAATACTCCAGCCTGCATTTGCAGGTGATGTAGATGGCAGACAGACGGCATCTCTGTCGATAACATCACGGATATACCTGTTATAATACTTTTCGGCTGTTTTTCCGTTTACGAAAATCTGTTTTATATCCGCATTTTCGAGTATCTGTGTCAGGTCATTTGCGATAACATTTTTTATAGAGCTGTCTGAACTGCCCGTGATGTCGCAGGAGGCAATAACATCCCACAGTGCTATGTTGTTTGAGTGCAGAAAAGCTTTTTTCTCCTCAATGGTGACAGGTGTATCGGTACCAACGACAGCCGATACGACTTTCCAGAACCTGTTTTGCGGATGACCGTAGAAAAACATCTGCTCACGGGATTTCACCGACGGAAAACTGCCGAGAATAAGAATTTTTGAATTTTTGTCATATAAAGGTGGAAATGGATGTTGTGGCATAATTTTCTCCAATCAATTATTTTATTCTTATGGTGTGTAATTTAAAAGTATCTCGCTTATATCCTGTTTATAAATATTACCGCCGATAATATCACCGTTAGCACCAAAACAGATTGCACGCACATCTTTCGGGTCTTCCCAATAGGGACTTTTATGCTCTGTGCTTAAATCAAAATATTCACTCAAGTATTTAAGTGCATTTCCGCTTGGAAAAATTACATTGCCTTCGCTTGATTCAATGCCCATTTGATTAAATTCATCAAGTATCACTCTTGTTTTGTTGTTATACGGATTGTCTGATTCTGGGCTGATAAGCCAGGCGGGATGTACACGTAATCTGACGTCGGATTCATTAACAGCTTTTGCAAAAGCTTTAACATATTCAAGCGGTATTGTTTCCTGATGAAAGGCATCAACAGAAAGAAGTATATCATTCACACCACACTCGATAATTTTTTGTGCCACAAGCTTTAGCTTTTCAAAATCTTTGCTGAAATAGCCGTTGGTTATAAGCTGTCTGTAAGGTATTTTCATTTCTTTTGCGGCTTTGTGTATTTCGCAGACAGTTTCGGGGTAGAGCAAAGGTTCACCGCCAAAGGTCATAACAGATTGAATATTATATTCTTTTGCAATCTTACGCACAGCATTTGCTGCTGAAGTTTTATTAATATTTTCGGAACTTTTGTGTTCGCCTTGGGAGCAGTGTTTGCATCTGCCCGTGCAAGCCATAGTAACAACAAACTCTATCCTGTTAAGATTTTTAAGATATTTATTCATTTTGTCCTCCGTTAAATATTGCTCATAAACATATCAACTTGGCTTTTTGCTTTCAGTACAACTGTTTTACTTTTATATTTCTCTGCAATTTCGGTGTAAAATTGCCGTCTTTCTTTGTTCCTGCACCCCAATAATATAAACTTCACAAACCACCAATTCATATCGTTTGCATAGCCTTCCTGTTTTCTCGATTTTGTTCTTTTCACCGCACGGGTAAAGCAGGTCGTTCGGGGGGAGAAGGAGCAGAATTATCTTATCTGCTTTTTTGAGCCGTTCATCTATCAGCAGATATTTGTAGTAGCCGTCGATTATCCAATTATCTTTTGCCATAAAATCTGCAACTTGCGACAGTATCAACGAATCATCAACAGGCTTCCATTCCTTATCAAACTTCACTTCATCAAGATGAAGAACCGGGATGTTTTTCTTTTTGGATATGTAGTTTGAAATATAACTTTTGCCGCTACCGCCATATCCTAAAACAGCAATTTTCATTGTTTTCACCCTTAAATCTTTTTCATAAGCTTGAAATACTCGCCGTGTTCATCCGAACCGTCAAACAGCACTTCCGTAAAGCCGAATTTTCTGTAAAGGTGCAGTGCATTGATATTATCTTTATCAACGCCGATTGTCATTTCCTTAAATCCCATTTCCTTGGCTTTTTCAATAAGAAAGGTCAGAATTGTACTGCCGATACCTTGATTACGGTAATCTTTTTTGACAATCATTCTTGAAACATAAACCCGTTTGTCGCGAATTGTGTAGTCAGGGTCATTTGTGTCCAAAACCAACGCACCCTCACCGATAAATTCACCGTTGATTTTATAAATAAAAACAAGTCTGTTGCCCGATGCGATTTCCTCACGCCAGATATCAGTAAAAGGTTGGTTTCCCATATTCCATATGTTTGAACACTTGTAATATTCTTCGAGTTTTAGTTGTTCAATTATGTAATTTTTCATATTTAATCCTTAACTTAAATTCTTTATCCACTCAACAGACTTTCTTAATCCGTCAATGGTTTTTGTTTCCAGAACAATACGACAGTTTTGCTCTTCTGCGAGGTTGATATATTTTTGAATTTGCAATTCACCGGTACCCAATGCAAGGTGATTTTTCGAGCCCTTTGCATCGTGCAGATGCATATGGCAAAGGCGGTTTTTATGTTTTATGATAAATTCCTCATCAATGCCGCCGATACTGTGATTGTGACCTACATCAAAGGTTAATGCAAATACATCACTACCTAAAAGCAATTTGATTGCATCCTTTTGAAAATCTGTATATCCGTCACAGTTTTCAATACATATTTTAATATCAGAATTACCGATTGCATTTTCACACATCACACGGAAATCAGCAATACTTTTAAGATATTCTTCTTTGTACTGTTCATAAAGATATATCTTTCTGTCAGGCAAAGTAAAATATACTCCTTTTGACATATGCATATTGATAATTTTAATATCGAGTTTTTCAGCTAACACGATAGTTTCAATTACAGTGCGTTTGTATGCATCAGCCACATATGAATTAAAATCACTTACATTCGGATTTTCATCAAGATGAATTGTAAAGTAAATACCGTATTTTTCAGCAATACTTTTAAAAAGTTCAACATCTATTTTATCAAGCTGATATTGAGGCATATTCATATTAAGCTCAATAAATTCAAGCTCCAATTCAGTACACAGCTTTGCACACTCTTCAAGTGTACCTGTTTCAATCAATGTAGGCATACCATAATTTTTCAACATTATTATTTCACCTTGTTAAAAACAATAAAGGCACCTCCGGATAATGCGGAGATGCCCGAAACATTCAGATAGATATAAAATCAATCGCAAACGGACAAAACGGCACTCCGAGTTTTTGTGTTAATAATCATTGTCATTTTGTCCACCTGCCTTTCAATATTTTACAATTATAGCATTATGTATCATAAAAGTCAATGAGCAATATTATAATGAAAAACACTTGTTATTTTATTTATGTTGATGTATAATCATTAGCAAAAGGGGAGTGCAGCGTTGCAGAAGGTCAATTATCAGCTTATGCTTGAAAATGAAATTGTAAAAATTCAATCCGACGGAGCAAAGCCGTCACTTTTATTGCACGCTTGCTGTGCGCCCTGTTCAAGCTATGTTCTTGAGTATTTGACACAGCACTTTGATATTACATTATTTTATTATAATCCGAACATTTCACCAGAGAACGAATACAGATTCCGTGTTGATGAGGTTAAACGCTTGATTTCACAAATGCCCTGTACAAACAATGTGAAATTTGTTGAGAGTGTTTATAATCCCGAAAAATTCTATGATATTGCAAAGGGCGCCGAAAATGAAGACGAAGGCGGTTCAAGATGCTTTAAGTGCTACCGTCTGCGCCTTGAAAAAACAGCGGAATATGCGGCGTTGCACGGCTTTGATTATTTCACCACGACGCTTTCAATCAGTCCGTATAAAAATGCCGAAAAGCTCAACACAATAGGCGCCGAGCTTGGTGAGCAGTATAATGTAAAGTATCTGTTTTCCGATTTCAAAAAGAAAAACGGCTACAAGCGCTCAATTGAGCTTTCAAAGGAGTATGATCTGTACAGACAGGACTATTGCGGTTGTGAATTTTCAAGATTTGCCGCAGAAAGAAGAAAAAACAATGAAGCGTAAATCCGATATTTTTCCGATCGGCAACATAACGTTTACTGCCGAAAATAACAGAATAGTTTCTATTGAGATAACCGACGAAAAATATAATGATTGTGATGAAGTGCTTTCTATTGCAATTTCTCAATTACACGAATATTTTAACGGCAACAGAAAAACTTTTGATTTTGAAATCGGTTACACATCCGGCACTCGGTTTCAGCAAAAGATCTGGGATTTACTGCGTTCGATTCCATACGGCGAAACAGTTACATACGGCGAGCTTGCAGCAATGGCAGATTGTCCGAAAGGCGCACGGGCAATCGGAAATGCGGTACACAACAATCCGTTGCTGATAGTAAATCCCTGTCACAGAGTTGTTGCGGCAAACGGTAAAATCGGCGGTTTTGCTTACGGAACGGAAATGAAAATAAGTCTTTTAAATCTTGAGGAGAGATATAAATGATAGCTATGACATTCAATGTGCTTTGTGCAGGTGTAAATGAAAATCATTGGTGCAAAAGACAACCGCTTGTTCGTGATGTGATAAAAAAATACAATCCCGATGTTTTCGGCATACAAGAGGCGCACTACGGCTGGATGCGATATATTTCATCACAGTTCAGGGATACATATGCTTATGTTGGCGTGGGCAAGGATGACGGCGGCATAAAAGGTGAGTTTTCGCCCGTTTTCTATAATAAAAATAAATATGAATTGCTCGACAGCGGCAACTTCTGGCTTTCCGAAACTCCGGATAGTCCTTCTCTTGGTTGGGACGGCGCTGAAAACAGAACTTGCGCATATGCTTTGCTGAAAGATAAGAACAGCGGTGAAAATTATGCCGTGCTCAATACACATCTTGACCATATCGGTGAAACGGCGATGACAGAGGGCGTAAAGCTTGTTGCCGAAAAAGCCAATGAGTTTAGCGGTATCAAGACCATTGTTACGGGTGATTTTAATGCAACACCCGATACGTTGATTTATAAAACAATGCTCAGTTACGGTTTTGATGATGCTCGCTCAATCGCATCCGAAGCTGATAATATTGACAGCATTCACTGGTTTGGCAAGGGAGCAAAAATGATTGATTTTATATTTGTCAAAAACGGTGTAATTGTCAATGAAGTAAAAACTGCAACAGACAGATTTAACGGCAGATATCCGTCTGACCATTATCCTGTTGTTGCTTATATAGATTAAGGAGAGATTTATTTATGAAAGTTATGTCATTCAATATCCTCTGCGGAGGAAAAGGAGAAAATGTTTGGACAAAGCGCAAACCTCTTGTGCGTGATGTAATAAAAAAGTATAATCCCGATACATTTGGTTTGCAGGAAGCCCATTATAAATGGATGTTGTATCTTCGCTGGGCATTCAGAAAAGAGTATGATTTTGTCGGTGTAGGCAGAGATGACGGCAAAACAAAAGGCGAGTTTTCTCCCGTTTTTTACAAAAAAGACAAGTACGAAGTTGTTGATAAGGGCAATTTCTGGCTTTCCGAAACTCCCGAAAAACCGGGGCTTGGTTGGGATGCAAAGTGCGTAAGAATATGCTCCTATGTTGTTCTCAAGGACAAGCAGACAGGGGAGCAGTTTGCTCATTTTAACACTCACCTCGATC
Source organism: Clostridia bacterium (assembly GCA_017465825.1). GTDB lineage: Bacteria > Bacillota > Clostridia > Oscillospirales > Acutalibacteraceae > UBA1081. Next base: position 155,033 of record JAFTVI010000017.1, on the reverse strand, counting down.
ACGTTGGCGATGTTGCAAGAAGTGAAGGCGCACGGCTTATTGCTGAAAGAGCGGATATGTTCAAAGGCATACCCACTATCGTTACAGGTGACTTCAATGTAAATCCTACGTCAGGTGCCTACAAGACGATAACCGCGGCAGGCTTTGAGGATGCCCGCACCCTTGATGCAGACGCAAACGATATTGAATCATACAACGGTTTTGATGTTCACCCATCGGAAATGATAGATTTCGTATTTGTAAAATACGGATTTAAAGTTAAATCATGTAACACTATCACCGATAAGGTTAACGGAAGATATATTTCTGACCATTATCCCGTACTTGCAGAGCTTGAATTATAATTGAAATTCCGCCGAAAAATCGGCGGAAAATTTTTGTTATTGCAAAACCTTTGTCCTTAGAATATCATAATAGTAGATACGTTAAGGGGAGTGCTATAATGATAATTTCACAAATGGATAACAGGATTTGCGTCAAGCTTACGAGTCAGGATATGATGGAACTGGATATTACATATGAGGAGCTTGATTATTCAAACATAGAAACGCGGCGTGTGCTGTGGACCTTGCTTGATGAAGCCCGACACAAGCTCGGTCGCAATATTCACCTTACGCAGAAAATGATTGTAGAAGCCGTGCCGGATAACGACGGCGGATGCACGATATATTTTACTGTCAATGATGAAAAAAATGCGAAAAACGGCAAAAAACAGCTTGTCAAATTAACGGGCACGAGAATCATATGCAGTTCGGATAACATTGACAATATGGGAGAGCTTGCAAAGGTGCTTTCCGCCAACGGAAAAATTACAAAAAGCGAACTGTTTACCGACGGCTCTGCTTACAGAATGATTATAAGACCCGATATTTCCATATCGGACAGTATCGAATCTGTTGTATGCGAATTCTGCGATATATGCGATGACAGTGTTGCGGCAGGTACATATGAGCACTGGAAAATGCTCGCATCACCCGATGCAATAGGTGTTCTCTGGGCGTTGTCCGATTAGTCTTTACATTTGAAAAAAACTGTGATATACTGAATCTGCAATTAATTCGGAATATTCAGGAGGATATTACAATGAAGTTAAAAAAGCTCCTTGTTTTATTTTTAGCTTTTTCAATAGTTTTTGCATTTACAGCCTGTCAGGATAATGATAATCCCGATGTGACGGATGAAACCACGACCAGCGCGGAAATTGTTACGGATGATATGTCCGTCAGTGCGGACGAAACCACCACTGCATCCTCAGCTGAAAACGCAGAAACAACTACGTTGATTCAGACTTCCGAAACAACAACCGCAGAAACAACAACCATACACAAAGACGATCCTTCACAATGGTCAAAGTCAAAAATTGTTGATGTGTATAAGCAGGCGGCGGCAAAATCATCCGCAGTCAAATCCAAGCAGTCTATGTCACTTGCCGATGTTTCCATAAACGACGGCGAGGGCGCAATCAACGGTATGTTTAAGCTTATAAAGCCGATCATAACTGGCATTCTTTCAAGCAATTCAACTGAATTTGACGGTATCACGGGCGGTCATCAGAATCTTGTTTATACCGACATTGCAAGTGCAAAAGCATACGCAAGCGGTGAAAATACCGTAATCGAAATGACTATGGTTGAGCAGACAGACGGTGCACACGGTGATATGTACAGCGGAACCGTAGGTCACGCAATCTCTGTTGTCGGCGATATAAGCACCGTTCTTGATATGCTTGAAGATGCGGGACTTTCCGCAACCGTGCCCGATGAAGGCATTTCAATGACATATACTGACCCGACATTGAAAGTTCTCATTGACAGTGACGGAAAAATCGTAAACGGAACATGGAGCTATAATGTTGACCTGAAACTTTCGGATTACAGCGTAGGTAGTGTTACTGTTGATAAAACATCAGTTGTTATTGATTATATAATCACCGTCAACGGCGGCTTCAGCGAATAATACTTTAAACAGCGTTTTATACGCTGTTTTTTCTGCAAAATATCAGCAAATGGATAATGATACCGCCAATCAGATTAAGAGTGTATATGCTTATGATGATTTTGCAAGCGTATTTGCAGAAAGTGCTGAGAACTGTACACTTATAATTACTGACAAAAACAAGGCTGATGATATGCTTGCTCCCCATAGGAATCCAACCTTCCCAGCGGTCAAGAATCATCAGCCTTGCAAAAGACAGTATATCATAAAATGATGCGGATGTCAATTTCGAAAAAGTAGAAGATGCTTCAAGAGGTAGACACAGTGATACTGTGACATCCAGACAGGAAACATCTTCTGATGAAAGTATATCACAGTCGACAGTGAAAGTCAAGCACACAGTTCAAATGTCCGCCGAAGAAAAGGCAAAGAAGTCAGCTGTAATTGTAAAAACAGGTGAGCAAGTAACTATAAGTAATATTGTTGAAAAGACAGACAGCGGTATTATTGCCGAACTCACAAACGGTAAAAAGGTATATATTTCTACAGGAGCAGGAAAAACACAAATGCTGATACCTCTGCAGGCGTTGATACTTTCCGTTTTAACAATGATGATATTCGTTACGGTCTTACTTGTGATAAAATTCTCTTGATAACATCTATTTTTCAGAGTATAATGAAAATAAGAAAAATAAGCGAAGCTGAGCAGGATTGTGAAGAATATGACAAAACAGAGAGCAGAGCTGATTCAAACAGTAAAACATATGGGAATGCAACGAGAAGAAACTCTGATGATGATGCAGTTTATAGATACTCCACAAATGGAAAAAGAGCTATTATAAGTTATCAAGAAGAGCTGTTTCAAAATGACAGTTCGAGAAATCAAAAACGCAGCAGGGGCGATAGTATCGCGTCAAACAACAAGTAGCGATATTAAGAAAAAGGAGACAACGCAATGTTCAAGACCGGAACCGTAAACAACGGCACTTCCGGCAAAGCGTCATCTCCTGTATAAACTATACTATAAAAATTATAGTCTGTCAACAATCAGCCTGTGAATATGGTAAACTTCAATGATAAAAAATAGAGAATAAGATCAAGGTGCAGGTCGCTGAAAATTCAAAGAATGATAATCAGTGGCGTAACACTCCCTTATTCTCCGAAATCAGTATACCACAGTCGGTATAAAAAATCAATAATTAATATAATCCGCTAAAATCTGTTTGTAATGAAATCCTTGCTGACGCAAGGATGAAATCAGCCACCGCTGATGAAATCTTTTCGGCTTTGCCTCAGATGAAATTTAATCCGTCCTTTTCACCCGATGAAGTCGGATTTCATCACGAAGTGATTTCACTCATCGAAGATGGATTTCACTCGTCCGACAGGACGGGTTTAGTTAAAAAACCGACTTGTCGAAACAAGTCGGTTTTTCTGTGTAAGGACTATAAAAAAGATATTTTCGGCAGTTTTGCGTATGAATTCGAACCCTTACAATTCTTGCATAAAATATCCGTTTGGTAACAAGTTGTGATAATATGCTATTTTTCTAAAATATATTTGTTCTTGATTTTTTCCGTAGTATATGTCAATTCCGGAAAAACAAATGATTTATCAATTCCAACACACTCTAATTCTTGCATAATCGTTTTCTTTTGTTTTGCGTCAATCAGTATACTAACAAACGAACTGGAGATAGTCTCAGAACTTAATTCTTGTATATCATTTGTTAGGGAAAATCTATTTTTAAACAGAAAATGATATTTTGGATTTATACCAAAATCTCCAATCAATTCAAAATCATCAAATTTCGTGTGATAGTGTTTAAATAGTTTACTTAAAGTGTTGGACGTTACCTCAAAATCATCAGTATATATTTCATATTCTTCGCGAATATATGGTAATCTTTGCGTCTCCAAATCACTCATTACAAAACCGATTCTATATTCCTCTTCCTCAGTTCTATTCTCTCTACTCAGCACCACCATCCGACTTCTACAATCATACACCATATTCGGAAAAACCATAAAAACCGCAGATTGATGTTTGATGCGATCGTTAGAATATTTTGGCTTCATCATTAATGGCGTTCTCGTGCAAAGAGCATATTTACGAAGCAAAGAAACATCACCCAGTAAACTATCAAGCGACAACGCTGAGTAATCGTCATAATGATACATTCCACAAAGCTTTTCTACAATTTGACTTGAATGAAGAGAACTTGTGTCATATGTGCATAGAACACGTCCCGAAGATTTGCCATCGCAGCAAGCAAAATATAACGCTATCAATGGATTGTATGAGAAATCCAAAAGTCTTGTAGGAAGCTCATAGTGCTGCATTTTTGCTATCAAATCAAAGTTAGAAGAAATATTTTGAAATTCTTCAGGGCGCAGAGTTATCAATTCATCTACAATAATATTTTCGCTTCTTTCTAATGCACCATCATACCGTGCAAGAGATGGAATAAGTCTATAATTGGAAGATGAATCCGAATGCCCCTATACACAAGGCGGTTGTACTCTGTATCTTTGCTTTTTTGTGTTAATTTACTTATAACTTCAATAAATTCAGACAACGAAGAAACTTTGATAGTATAGTGGTTGTAGTAATTATCCCAGTCTGATTTAGGGACAAGCATTTGGTTTGGCAAATCTTTAAATATGTGCCTTCGATTTATATGTTTTGCAAAGGTATCCATTTTTCACCTCTGATTTTTCTTTGATGCAAACGTTTTTATTGCTTTAAAACTAACACTTCATTTTACTTTTTCAAATATTTTCGCTTTCTTTATCATGGCAATTCATATGAATTGTCTTCCACCCCTTATGATTTGAGCCTCTTAAAAGACTGGATGCCCTGGGATTCCATATATGTCCACATATCCGGCATTTCGCTTGGATAGGATTGTGCCTTCCGGTATATGTTCCAATAACCTCTATATCCGGATTTGCTTTCCGCACTTGTTCTTCAAATTCATCTTGTTCTTTTACAAATTTTTTGTGCGCTAATTTTGTCCCGCACTTTCTGCATCCATCTCCTGCAAGCATACTTGCAGGAACACCATCCCATTCGAATCCGCAGACAGTACATTTAACAAGTAGCCTTTTATTTGCATTTACATACTTTCCCAACACTTCAATCGTGGGATGCAATGCACTCATAGATTCAACAAAATCCTCATGAGTCTTTGCTTTTGCATTATCATATGACTGTCTCTCAATGGTAGAGCATTGTGAATCGCTTAATCTATACTGTATATTAGCAATCTCGAAAAGCCTCTTTACTAAATCTCTAATAACACTATGATCCGCTTTATTCAAATCATCATTGAAAACAAAACAGTCATTTTCGAAAGGAATCTGTTCAGTTAACGGAAACTTATCGTATATCGTTATTAACCGTATGCCTTTCTCCTTACACCTTTCTCTTTTGGTTTTATCTCTGTTTAATGACTTTTTGTGTAAAAACCAGTTTCCTGGTTCAATCGCAATTTTTAAACTCGGAATATAAATATCCAGTTCCATTCCAATTGCAGTTTTATCTCTGGATAGCACACTATCTTCTCCGAGTGCCACTTCAAAACTACTTTTTATAAATTGCTCCATAAAGCTCGTGCCGGATTTGGCACATCGAGGGCATCCATGACCTTGCAATAGTGAATATGGTTTTGCTTTCCAGCTATGGCCACAAACTGTGCAAGCGCATTGTATATTGGTATGCCCGTTTAAATATTCTCCAACAACTTTTATAGTTGGGTGCACTTCAGACATTTCAGAAAGAAATTGTTGCTGCGTTTTTAATCCCGTCTTGCCTTTGTTGTTCTTTATGCCTCTTTTTTTACTACAATATCGACAGGAAATTCCTTGCGTCAAATAATATGCTTTTGGACTCCACTCATATCCACATTCTTTACATTTGACCGCTATCCGATCTTGAGCTTTTGTATATATGCCAACAATTTCTACGCTCGGATTTTTGACCTTTACTATATCAACGAAATCATCGTGACTTCTTGCCATTTCAAACACCTCAATTAATTATATCATATTTCTACATTTCTTTCAATTCTTATAGAAAATGTCGTAAAATTATTTCAACGCATTCAATATAGGAGTTGAAAATATGAGAACTTACACGCAAGAAGAAAAACAAGCGGTCATTGACCGTGTCATATCCGGTGAGGCGTCTGCGCGTATCCTCGCTGACACCGGCATACCCAAGAGCACCTTTTACAGTTGGTTACGAATTTATAGAGAGGAGCAAAACGCTGCCAATAGGAGAACAGTGGACATCCGCAATTTCCATTTGCTCGAAAATAAGGTCGCACGTCTGGAAGATATCGTTGAAATTCTGAAATCCGCAACCTGCACGCCGAAGTCACCATTAAAACAGCGATTGTATGCCGCCGAACAGCTTTACGGAAAATAAACGTGCATGTCATCTGCGATGCCTTTGACATTCCGCGAGGAACATTTTACAACCACGTTCTCCGCAATAAGAAAGACAACACGTGGTATGCAAAACGTCGGGAAGAATTGCGGCTTCGCATACAGGAGATCTACGACGAAAGCAATCAGATCTTCGGTGCTGCTAAAATTGCGGCTGTAATGAAAAGCGAAGGATTCAAGGTAAGCAATGAAATGGTGCGCACACTCATGCGTGATATGGGATTGGTCAGCATTCGTCAATCGGCAAAGAAACTATACGAAGACGAAGGCCGAAAATACAAAAACCACCTTAACCAAGAGTTTGACGTGAACAAGCCCAACGAAGTGTGGGTTAGTGATGTTACATATTTCAAGTACGGTGAAAACGCTTATTATATTTGCGTGATTATCGACCTGTTTTCCCGTATGGTTGTGGGGTACAAAATTGGAAAAACAAACAGCACGCAACTTGTAAAGTCCACCTTTCAGATCGCATATAAAGCACGTCAACCGGATTCGAGTTTGATATTCCACACTGACCGCGGTGGCAACTATCGATCCAAAACGATGAACGACTATATGCGGTCACTACACATCACGCACTCCTTTTCGAGAGCGCACGTGCCGTATGACAATTCTGTGATGGAGTCATTCTTTTCTTCAATGAAGCGTGAGGAATTGTATCGCACAAAGTATCGCTCGGAATCGGACTTTCGAAGTGCTGTGGACAAGTACATAATTTTCTACAACACGAAGCGTCCACACAAGAAGCTGCAATACAAGACTCCTGAACAGAAGGAAGAAGAATATGCCTTGAAGGATGCAGATTTATATGGCGCGTGCAGATAGACTAAAGGGTTCGAAAAGGTTTGTTTTTAAATCTTCGGATTATAAAATTCGAGTTTTTCTGTTTTTAGTCCAGCTGATAAAAAGAAAATGCGACCTCGAAAAGCCGCATAAATACTGGGTTTTATAATAAAAACACCATTGAGTCTGAACTTGGGGGTTCAGATTTCAATGGTGTCTTTAGATGGCAGGGGCAGAAGGACTTGAACCCTCGGCACGCGGTTTTGGAGACCGCTGCTCTACCAACTGAGCTATACCCCTATATTAAATTGGTGGACCATCAGGGACTCGAACCCCGGACCGACCGGTTATGAGCCGGTTGCTCTAACCAACTGAGCTAATGGTCCATTTCGGATTGCTTGATTATTATATCATAAAAAGTTCAATTGTCAATACCTTTTATTGAATTTTTTGCATTATATTTTTATCAAAACAATTAATCCCGCTCCCAGCAAGAATTACAGAGGGAACGGGATGTTTATATTACTGCGCGAGTTTCATTGTCATTTCAAGAATTCTCTTTACACAAAGCTCAAGATCTGCTCTTGTAAGCTCTCCCTTTTCATAGGCAGCTTTAAGTTCCTCTGGATAACCGACGGGCATCTTCATATCGTTACCTGCTTTTACTTCAATAACAGGATTGTTTTTTACGCCCCAATCAGTTTCAACCATACCCTTGAAGCCCCATTCATCACGTAGAATACCTGTAAGAAGTTCATAACTTTCAGATGTATGCTGTCCGTTGATTCTGTTGTAGGATGACATAACGGTCCAGGGATCAGCCTCTTTTATGGTGATTTCAAAGCCTTTGAGGTAAATTTCACGCAACGCCCTTTCGGAGATTCTTGCATCAATATCATATCTGTTTGCTTCTTTGTTATTACAAGCAAAATGCTTGATTGATACAGCAACCTTCTGTGACTGAACACCTCTTGAAAGTGCCGCAGCGGATTTACCTGCAACAAAGGGATCTTCAGAATAATATTCAAAGTTTCTTCCGCAAAGAGGGTCTCTGTGGATATTAAGGGCTGGAGCGAGCCAGATGCCGATGTTATTTTCTCTTATTTCTGCGCCGCCTGCCGCACCGACAGAATAAATCAGTTCAGGATTCCAGGAGCAGGCGAGTAAAGTAGCACAGGGCCAGGCCGTGGTGGGAATACCTGTTTCAACATCAAGTCTCAGTCCTGCAGGGCCGTCTGCTGTGGGGATTGCAGGAATGCCAAGACGGGGGAGTCCTCCGAAGCAACCTGTATTTGCAACACCCGTTTTAGGCTGACCGCCTACGAAATCCACCAATTCATCAACAGTGAATTGTGCTATGAATTCATCCAAGGTTATATCTGTAGCGACATTATCAAACATAACAAGATTTTCGGGTGCTTTTGCTCCTGTCGGCTCGTTTATACCGCAAAGATACATTTCTTCGCCTGTGGGAAGCGCCTCAAAGCTACCGTCAGCAAGCATACGTTTTTCAAGCTTGAAAGGTTTACACCAATCAGAAAGCTGTTCAATAACGGTATCTTCATCCACAATGTATTTATATTCAAGCTCCTGAGCGCATCTTACGCAAGTGCCGAGATAGAATTTGTATTCGCCTTTTTCAAGAACATAAGCTGATTTCTGAATCTTTCCAAGGTCATCAAAGCTTACCATATCGTTGACTTTACAGCTCATTACAACTGTTTCGGATTCACCGGGAGCAAGGAGTTTTGTCTTTTTGAATGCACAAAGCTCTCTTGAGGGCTTTCCGAGCTTGCCCTGCGGTGCAGAATAATAAAGCTGAACGACCTCTTTGCCGCTGAGAGTGCCTGTATTTTTAACATTTACAACTGCAACAATATTGCCTTCACTTTCACAGCATACTTTTCCGCTTAATTCAAAGGTTGTGTATGAAAGACCGAATCCGAAGGGATAGCGAACATAATCCTTTGCTCCGGGGATTGTTTCAAAATATCTGTAGCCGACATAAATATCATCGGAGTAGTCAATATGCTCAAAGCTTTCCCAGAATTCATCCTTGCAGGGATAACAGTCATAGGATTTTGTGATTGTATCGGTCATTTTGCCTGACGGGTTAACATCACCGCAAAGAATGTCAGCAATAGCTGCGCCGCCTTCAATACCGCCCTGCCAGCTCATAAGCACAGCGGAAACCTTATCATTTTCGGCAAAATATTCGCAGTCGATAGTTGCCCCTGAATTGATAACAATAACAACCTTGCTGAAAAGCTCGCAAGCTTTATCAATAAGCTCTTTCTCTATGTCAAAAAGATAGTAATCACCGGGGATAGGTCTGCGGTCAACACCTTCAGCAGAAAAACGGCTTATAGTGATAATTGCAGTATCAGCATATTCCGATGCACTTTTAATAAGCTCATCCGGAACAGCAGGCTCTTTAACGTGCATACTTGCGAATGTATCGTATGTCATATCGTCGCGCTTGGTGCAGAATTCCATAGCGTTAACAATGTCCCAGGTTGCATCAATTTGCGCCTGTGTGGGAATATGTACACTTTCTTTCTCAACATAATCCTTATAAAAGTCGACAAGGGGCATATAAACAGAAGCTTTGCCCTCTTTTTCTTTCATTTCAAATCCGTCAAAAATGTTGCGGATATAGGGGACGTTGACATCACCGCTACCGCCGCCGCCCTTTATGTATTCAATAGTTGCCTTACCGAACAGAGCCACCTTTTCTCCATTTTTCAAAGGCAAAGCACTATTTTCATTTTTAAGCAGAACCATACCCTCAGTTGCGGCTTCTCTCGAAAGCTGAGTATGTTTTTTTGATGCTGTAACACATCTGCCGTCCTCACCCAGAGGAATACAGGGCTGGAATCTGAATCTTGCATATTTGTCCATTAGAATCACCGTCCGTAAAAATTATCAGCTTGATTATATACCACATTTTCAAAGCAGTCAAGCAATATTTAACTATTCCAATCTCCAATCAATTGCATTTTCGCCAAGGAGAGCGTTTGCTTTTGAAAAATGTCTGCATCCGAAAAATCCGTTATATGCAGAAAGGGGACTGGGATGTGCCGCCTCAAGTATATGATGCTGAGGATTTGTAATCAGGCTCTTTTTATCTCTTGCAAATCTGCCCCATAAGATAAAAACAATAGGCTCTTTTCGTTCATTGAGAAGGGATATAACTCTGTCGGTAAAAATCTCCCAGCCAATGCCTCTGTGGCTTGCCGCCTGTCCGCCCCTTACAGTTAAAACCGAATTGAGCAATAACACTCCGTTTTCTGCCCATTTGGTCAGATCACCGCTTTTGGGGATAGGATAACCCAAATCAGCATTATATTCCTTATATATGTTAACAAGTGACGGTGGAGGTTCAACACCGTTCTGCACTGAAAAGGAAAGTCCGTGTGCCTGATTCGGCCCGTGATAAGGGTCCTGCCCTAAAATTACCGCTTTGACGCTGTTATAATCAGTTATTTTAAGAGCGTTGAAAATATTATACATATTCGGGTAAACAGGGTAGGCAGGATTTCGGTATTCGGCAACGAGAAAATTATGTATTTTTCTGTAATATTCTTTTTCAAATTCGCCTTCGAGCACATTGTCCCAATTATTATCAAACTTAACCATTAAATCATCTCCGATCTAAAAAATAAAAGCTACCTGAACATCTGCGTTCAGGTAGTATTAGATGTTCAGCTGAGTTGTTCCACAATAAAATTGATAATCTCCATAAGCTTAACAATAACTTCAAGCCACACGGTAAATCCCTCCGAATCCATATCGTTATGGGTGAATTATACATTAAATTAAGCTGTTTGTCAATACTTCACCTTTGTGTATGACAGTATCAATGTTGAAATTATTGTCCGCAATAACGATATCTGCGCATCTGCCTGCTTCAATTTTTCCGTATTTATCGTCGATGCCTATGGATTTTGCAGGAATTTCCGTGGCAGATGCAACTGCCGTTTCCTTTTTGACACCGATGCTGATAAGATTTTTCATCATACTGTATACATTCATTACCGAGCCGGCAAGTGTACCGTCAGAAAGAAATGCTTTTCCGTCTTTTACCGTTACGTCAAGCATTCCTAATTTATAATTACCGTTATCAAGACCTGTTGCAGACATTGAATCGGAAATGATAACAAGATTTTCTCCTTTTGCAGAAAACATCATTCTCAGTACAGACTCGTGAATGTGAATTCCGTCGCAAATTATCTCTGCATATGCATCAGTATCAAAAAATGCACCTATAACTCCGGGATTGCGGTGATTTAAGCCGTTCATAGCATTAAAGACATGTGTTATATGGTCTGCTCCCAGATTGATTGCATCAATTGCCGTGTTATAATCACAGTCGGTATGGGCAATTGATGTTTTTCCCTTAAACTTTTTTATAAAATCAAATGCGTCGGGATATTCGGGCGCAACATTCACAATTTTTACAATATCTCCGAGTGAATTAATAAAATTTATATCAGGACCTTTTAAAAGCGAGATATCGTGCGCTCCGCACTTTTTTGGTGACAAATAGGGACCTTCAAGGTTTATTCCTGCAATATCTGCGCCTGCACAGTCATACTGTGCTGACGTTTTTATTGCGGATACCGCATTTGTTACATCGTCATCCGAAAGTGAAACAGTGGTAGGAAGTATTGCACCGATTCCGTTTTTTAAATAGTATTCGCGCATTTTACATATTTTATCTACATCGGCGTAAGAAAAATCGCATCCTATGCATCCGTGAGTATGTATATCAACGAGGGTAGGGAAAATATATTTGTCTGTGCAATCAACACCGTCAGTCGAGTTATATTTACCTTCAAAATCAACATCTGTTATTTTTCCGTCTGTTATCAATAAATTGCCTGATTGAAATTTGCCGTTGTAAAATATTTGTCCGTTTTTCAGTAACATTTTTATCACCCGGAGCAATTATAGCACAAATAAAATGATTTTTAACTATCTTTTACAAAAAAATGCAAAAAAATTTAATAAATATTCAAAATTTGTATGTTGCACATTCATATTTATTATATTATAATAAAAATACTTATCCATTCTTCGGAGGTATATTATGTCAATAGCTGATATAGCGGCGTCTGCCGTAAAATTCGTATCCAAACGAAGCGGTAAAAAGCTGGCAAAGAAAATGTCCGCTCCGCCTATTCCCGACCATGTTGTAAAAACAGTATCGGCAGATAAATTCAAAGTCGGTTTTGCTTGCTGTGAAGTAATGCCTGATGATCTTGATACCGAAATATATTGGATTGCAGGTCACGCAATGGCAAAGAAGATTGAGGGTGTTTACGACCCGATTACCGTCAGCGCAATGTGGATAGGTTGCGGCGAAAACGGCGGAATGTTTATGGTAAGTGCAGACTGTATAGGACTTACCCGTGTTGAAGTTACGAAAATCCGCGATATGCTTTCACCCATATATAAAAAGGTTGGCTGTATAGGTATAAACATCTGTTGTACACACAATCACGCAGGCTTTGATACTGTCGGTTACTGGGGCAAGCTTCCCAAAACAGGCAAGAATGAAAAGTATATGAATAAGCTTTTTGATTCTATTTGTAAGGTTTGCCACGATGCATATGAAAACAGAACCGACGGTGACCTTTATGTAGGTACATCGCACGTACCCGAGGCAGTGTTTGACCGCAGACCGCCGATCGTAACCCACGATGTACTCACAAGATTAAGATTTGTTCCCGATAACGGCACAAAGGAAACCTGGTTTCTTAATTTCGGTGCACATCCCAACACACTGGGTGGCTCTTGCAGAAAGGTCAGTGCCGATTATCCTTATCATATGCGACAGACAATATATAAAGGAAAGAATGCAAACGTGCTTTTCGGTATCGGTGCAATCGGAAACGTTGACCCCGGTGATTTCTGTGATGACAGAGTAGACAGAGTTCGTCAGCAGGGCGAATGTCTTGGAAAAGCGGCTCTTAAAATCAACAATGATGAAAAGCTTGACTGCAAAATTTCATCACTCCGTCAGCCGTTCTATTTCCCTGTGGACAACCCCGTTCTTGCATTCCTTGCACAGCTTAAGGTTATGAGTTCCAAGCGTTATCCCTGTGAAAAAGGCGAATTGGGACTTGCTCTTAAGAGCGAAATGACATACATTAAAATCGGCAAGCAGAAAATACTTCTTCTTCCCGGTGAGAATTTCCCTGAAACAGTTTACGGCGGCTATGCATCAGCAGAGGATTCAGCAACAGGCAAAGGTCCTGAAATCAATCCCGCACCGCTTGTTGAAATTGCCGAGGATGAAAATCTTCTTGTTTTTGGTGTAACTAATGATATGACAGGCTATGTTGTAGCACCTAACGACTTTATTCTTCATCCCACACAGGCATATCTCAGCAACGGCAGAGACCGTTTTGACAGAAGTCATTATCACGAAACCAACTCTCTGGGCTATAATGCTCAGCAGACAATAGCTGACAACTTCCGCAAAATGGTTGAAATAATGAAATAAAATTTACAGGTACACTTTTTATGCCGACTGCTGATAAGGACGCATTTCTTTAAAATGTGAACTAATCGCACAATAATGCGTTGAAAAATCACCGATATGTGCGTTAGCATTATCGGTGATTTTCGCCTTTTCTTGCACGATTATTTCGCATTTTAAAGTGCTTCGCAGTTTCGTAAGAACTAAAAATTTCTTGTATTGAAGCCACAAAACGCAGCAAGGCTGTCGCCTTGCGAGGCTTTTGGCAATAATACGAGGAATTTTGTTCGAGAAACAAATACTTCCTTGTCAGCAGTCTGCATAAGTGTACCTGCTGTTTTTTAGTGTAAATCTGTTTCCGTCTGCGGAAATGAGATTATCTTCTTTCAGATTTCTGATTTCACGCATCATTGCACTTCTGTCAATAGATAAATAATCCGATAAGTCGGAAAGAGATAACGGCAATGTGAATGTGTCTGACAGATTTTTGTTTCGCTGATAATCAAAATATGTAATAAGTTTCTGTCGCGTTGTCCGTTGGCTTAAAATATCAATATGCATCTGTGCTTTTTTCAGTGTAAGCATAAGCAGATTATTAAGAAGAACGGTATGCTTGATGCAATTGTTTTTGCATTTGCTCAAAAGCTTATCATAATTAAAAAATGAAATACGGCATTTTTCCTTTGCAAGTATATAATATGCATCAATTTCGGATTCGGGTGCAAGCATTTTACCGAAAACATCTCCGCTTTCATAGTAATCTATTATACTTCTGTTTCCGTCAATGTCAATTCGTATAAGATAAGCCGTTCCAGAATCGACCAATCCGAGATTTCTGTCTTTATCACTGAATTGCATAATTATGTCGCCTTTGCCGTATATTTTTTCAATCGGACACAAGCAACTGCGTATTTCAGCCGTTTCCCCACTTGTCAATCCTTCAAAAGGTGAATATTTAATCATAATTATCAGCACTCCATACTGTGTTCGGAATTTTAAACAATGACTACATATAGTATTATATTTTATTTTTGTTGCAAATGCAACAGGTAATTTGCAAATATTTATGTAAAATATCTTTTGCAACACTATCAATAGTATAATTCATCGAACAGGAGGTTGATAAATAATGAAAATAATTAAACGAAACGGCTCCGAGGAAATTTTTGATATAAATAAAATAATTGCCGCTATCACAAAAGCAGACTGCGCATCAGACAAGCGTGAGCTTACACAGGATGAAATTGCAGATATTGCAGATTATGTTGAATACAAATGCAACAAGCTCGGCAGAGCTGTATCGGTTGAAGAAATACAGGATATGGTTGAAGACCAGATTATGGCAAAGGGTGCTTTTGAGCTTGCAAAAACCTACGTCCGTTACAGATTTACCCGTTCACTCGCCCGAAAGGCAAACACAACCGATAATCAGATTTTATCTCTTATTGAATGTAACAATGAGGAAGTAAAGCAGGAAAATTCCAATAAAAATCCTACTGTCAACAGCGTTCAGCGCGATTATATGGCAGGTGAGGTAAGCAAAGACCTTACTAAAAGAATACTCCTGCCGGCTGATATTGTTGAATCACACGAGCAAGGCATTATCCATTTTCACGACGCTGATTATTTTGCTCAGCATATGCACAACTGTGACCTTGTTAACCTTGAAGATATGCTCCAGAACGGAACAGTTATCAGCGGTACTCTTATTGAAAAGCCGCACAGCTTTTCAACTGCCTGTAACATCGCAACGCAGATAATCGCTCAGGTTGCAAGCAATCAGTACGGCGGTCAGAGTATCAGTCTTACTCATCTTGCTCCGTTTGTTAACGATTCCAGAGAAAAAATCAAGCGAGCTGTTAATGCTGAATTCAAAGAAATCGGCATAGATGTTCCCGAAGAAAAAATAAATAAAATTGTTGAAGGCAGACTTCGCGAAGAAATTTCAAAGGGTGTACAGACTATCCAGTATCAGGTTGTTACTCTTCTTACCACAAACGGACAGGCTCCTTTTGTTACTGTATTTATGTATCTCGGTGAGGCAGAGGATGAACAGCAGAAGGCTGACCTTGCAATGATTATTGAGGAAACACTCAAACAGCGTTATGAGGGCGTTAAAAACGAAGCAGGCGAGTGGATTACTCCCGCTTTCCCCAAGCTTATATATGTTCTTGAAGAAGACAATATAAGAGAGGACAGTAAGTATTGGTATCTTACAGAGCTTGCCGCAAAATGTACCGCCAAAAGAATGGTACCGGACTATATTTCCGAAAAGATTATGCTGCAGAATAAGGTTGACAAAAACGGTGACGGTCATTGCTATACCTGTATGGGATGCCGTTCGTTCCTTACTCCTTATGTTGATGAAAACGGCAAACCGAAGTATTACGGCAGATTCAATCAGGGTGTTGTAACGGTAAATCTTATTGATATTGCCCTTTCTGCAGACAGAGATATTGATATTTTCTGGAAGATTTTTGACGAGCGTATGGAGCTTTGTCACAGAGCATTGAGATGCCGTCACGAGAGATTAAAGGGTACATATTCCGATGCCGCTCCCATTCTCTGGCAGTACGGCGCATTGGCAAGACTTGAAAAAGGCGAAACGATAGACAAGCTTCTTTACGGCGGGTATTCCACAATTTCTCTCGGCTATGCAGGTCTCTGGGAAACTGTTTATGCTCTTTCCGGTAAGAAAATGACATCCCCCGAAGGTAAAGAATTAGGTCTTGCAATTATGCGTAAGCTGAACGAGTACACCGCAAAATGGAAGGCCGACGAAAATATAGATTATTCTCTTTACGGCACTCCTCTTGAAAGCACAACGTATAAATTTGCCAAATGTCTGCAAAAGCGTTTCGGCGTTATTGAGGGCGTAACAGATAAGAGTTACATCACAAACTCATATCACGTTCACGTAACGGAAGAAATTGATGCATTTGAAAAGCTTGAATTTGAGTCTCAGTTCCAGACACTTTCTCCCGGTGGCGCAATATCCTACGTTGAGGTTCCCAATATGCAGGATAACATTCCGGCTGTTCTCGGAGTAATGCAGTTTATATATGATAATATAATGTATGCAGAGCTTAATACAAAGAGCGATTATTGCCAGTGCTGCGGTTTTGACGGAGAGATCCGCATTGTAAAGGATGAGGACGGCAAGCTTATTTGGAAGTGCCCCAAATGCGGCAACACCGACCAGAATAAAATGAATGTTGCAAGACGCACCTGTGGTTATATCGGCACACAGTTCTGGAATCAGGGCAGAACACAGGAAATACAGGAAAGAGTTCTGCATCTTTGATATGAATTACGGTGAAATTAAAAAATGTGATATTGCAAACGGTGAGGGCGTCAGAGTTTCGCTTTTTGTGTCGGGTTGTACGCACCGGTGCAAAGGCTGTTTCAATGCAGATACGTGGGATTTTAATTACGGAAAACCATATACACAGGAAACGGAAGATTATATAATCAGTCTGTTGAAAAGCCCGTATATAAGCGGTTTCACACTTCTCGGCGGAGAACCCTTTGAACCTTGCAATCAGCGCGCAGTTCTTCCTCTTCTCAGAAGAATAAAAGCTGAATATCCCGATAAAAACATCTGGTGTTATACAGGATATCTTTTTGATAAGGAATTACTGGGTGACAGCCGCGCAAGATGTGAAGTTACCGATGAAATGCTCTCGCTGATTGACGTGCTTGTAGACGGCAGATTTGTTGAGGATATGAAAGATATCAGCCTTGCATATAAAGGTTCTTCAAATCAGCGTATAATCAATGTACAAGCATCTCTAAAAAGCGGAAACGTTGTTCTGTGGAATATCAGAAGTCCGCAGATTGATATGAATAAAAAATGAGGTATGTTTATGGAACTATGGGATGCATACGACAGGAATTTCAACAAAATTGCAAACACAGTTCTTGTCAGAGGTGAAGAAATTCCCGACGGAATGTTTCATTTAGTGTGTGATGTTCTTGTAAAGCATACCGACGGTACATATTTGCTTATGCAAAGAGATTATACAAAACATCTGGGCGGAATGTGGGAAGCCACGGCTGGCGGCTCTGCACTTAAAGGCGAAACACCGCTTGAATGTGCCAAAAGA
Source organism: Clostridia bacterium (assembly GCA_017465825.1). GTDB lineage: Bacteria > Bacillota > Clostridia > Oscillospirales > Acutalibacteraceae > UBA1081. The sequence goes on along the minus strand of JAFTVI010000017.1, from coordinate 137,268 downwards.
GAACTGTTTGAAGAAACAGGCATAACATCTGCAGACTTTACTCAATTGGGCACGGTGGTTTGTGACAGTCATAAGTCAATATATTTTGATTATCTTTGTGTAACAGTCTGTGACAAAAATACCATAACCCTGCAAACAGGTGAAACGATTGATTATATGTGGGTAACTCACGATAAATTAAAGTCAATGCACACCGAACTTGCATCAAAGCGGATTTTGCAATTTATTTAATGATTAAAAAAAATTAATGGTCGGAGTTTTGCTCCGACCATTTTCGTGCTTAAATTTTAATCAAAGATTACCATAATCTCGTGAATTATTGTCTGGAAGATATTTTTAATCATTCTGATTAATCTTTCAATAGTTGATTCTGCTTTATACTCAGCGTCAACGCCGTTACCGCCGTAACAGCCGATATTGTTGCTTGTGATTTCGTTTCCGTAGAAATCAGTTGTGATATCGTCTTCAATTTCGATACCTGCACCGATAAGAGGGGAGTCCTTTGAAAGAACAAAGCTCATAATGTCCTCTGTATCATCGCCTGCAAAACCGGGTACTGTGTTAAGTGATGTAATATCAACAAGGGGAGTCATTACATTGTAATAGCAGTTGTTGGTAATCGTGTTACCTCTTGATATCATATCAAGGTCATATGCAAATGTTGCGCCATCCTGCATTACAAAGATATTATTAGCAACGATTGCATCATACATATTCTTGAGCTGGAACTCAGCTGAATTGATGATTGTGTTGTTATAGAAATTGAGCTCGTGTTCACCTGCTGAACCTACGGCTGTTGTGCTTCTGCCGCCGTTATCATTGATTGAAAGACAGTAACGGACTGTATTGCCGTGATGTCCGCTGTAATTGGGGTTGTTGCATACAAATCTCATATTATCGTGAGAATAGATGTACTGATATGTGCAGTTGTGGGAGTATGAGTCAAAGTCAACGGTCATACCGTCGCCAACATTCTTCTGTCCTGCGATTTCACAATACTGAACTGTACTGTTTACACTGCCCCAGAACCAGCAAGCCGCTGTAAAGAACTGAATTTCGCCGTTTTCATCAAGACCTTCACCCTGACAACAGTCAATCATACGGCAGTTTGTAACGAGCGCACCGTCACACATACCGATAAGAATAGCTTCTGCATCCATATCGTGAAGATAACAGTTCGTGATAAGCAAGCCTTTATTGAATACAGGGTCGATATCATCTTCCGATTCACACCAGGCGGCACCTGTTTCATTCCAGGAACCCCAGATAATAAATCCGTTCGCGATGTCATAAACCTCGCAGTTGCTGATTGTAAGGTCATTTACGGGACATCTTGATGCATTGGGGAAGGATTTAACCATAACAGCCGCCCTTGCAACAGCCGCACCGCTTGTGCAGTCAGAACGTCCGTTTACTTTGCCGTTGGGCATATCATAGAAATATACATTATCAATAGTGATGCCGACAGACGCCTTGTTTACTGTATCTATCCATATACCGCCGCCGTTGGGTGCAGTAACGGAAACATCAGAAATTGTGATATACGAGCAGTCAACAAGCTTCATAACGTCTGTTGCCGCATCAGTATAAAGAATTGCCTGTTCACCCTCACCGTAGGATGAAATAACAATGGGATTTTCCTTTGTACCGCACCAATCGGTAAGAACAAATCCGCATTCATATCTGCCGCCGTTCTTAAAAAGGAACTCATCGCCGGCGCTTACAGTTGTCATCTTAAGACCGCCGATGGTTTTTATTGCATCGCTTTCGCTTAAGCCGCTGTTTGCGTCATCACCGGTTAATGCGTCAATGTAATATGTTGTTCCGATATCTTCTGCATAAGACATCAATCCCATACATCCGAACAGAAAGGAAATTGCCAAGAGAACGCTTAAAATTTTCTTTGTAGATTTCATACAAATTCTCCTTCGTAAGATTATAGTAAAATATTAACATTATTCATTGAAATAATCAATAGAATATACAAAAAAATCTGCACCGGAACCGATGCAGATAAATTTTTAAGCCGCTTTTTTATTTTTAATTGTTTCAGCAAGGTCAAATTCGCTGAATTTAGTCTTTTCAAGAAGCTTGTAAATGCCTTTTACAATAAAGAAAGCAATCACGCCTGCAACGATTCCGCAGATCATACCGCCGATAACATCTGTGGGATAATGCACCATAAGGTAAATTCTTGAACAACCGATAAGTACAGCATAAACAGGGAAAATCCACTTGATTTTCTTGTTCTTTACTGTAAGGAATAATGCTGTTGCAATTTCAAATGCACCTGTTGTGTGACCGCTGGGGAAGCTTCTGTTGAGGGATTCAAGGTGCGAACCTGCCTCAGTATACCACAGCATATACTGTGCATCTTCCGCAAGTGATTGGAACGGTCTGGGTCTCATAACCATAGGCTTGATGCAAACATTAGTAATAAGTGTGCCTACAATGACTGCAAGGAAAAGAGTCATACCGACTTTTCTTGTTTTTTTGAAACAACAAAGTACAACTCCTAAAACAGCCATAGGAATAATGAATTCAGAATCGCCGAGATGTGTGTATGCGCTTACGATAGGGGTGAGCCAATCAGCGTGAAGAACATTGCCGAAAAACTCAAAGATTGAATAGTCAAATGAAGCAAAAGTAGTGTTGAGCCACTGAGCAACAGCTGACAAAGTAGTTTCAACCATAGGTCTACTACCTCCTGTAATTTTTTTCTTAATCATTATATCACATTCTATGAATATTTCAAGCAAAAATAATACATTTAATGAAAAATATAATAATTATCATTAAAAGAATATAGTGAAGTCCCTGTCGCAATTGGCAGGGACTTTTGTGTATGAATCAATCATCTGTTGCTTTTACAAAACCTGATAATTCATATTTTGTCGGAATATCATCGGAATTTATAACAGAATCCTCGTTATTCTTACAGCGGTTATATTCCATTTCAAGAACTGTAGAAACCGTGTGGATGCCTTTATCATCAAGCTGAGATAATTTTTTAAGCATATTTCTTGTATTATCCGACATTACTACGGGATAAATACCATCTATCAGCTTAATGTCCAGAGTTCTGCATATTTTGCAAACAGTTGTAAATGATGTTCCGCTTATGCCGTTTTTTATTGCGCTTACAATAGTAGTCTGCGGAATGCCAAGCTCTTCGGAAAAACGCCTTGTGCTTGAATATTTGAGTTTGATATTTTTCTTGATCAGTTGTGATAATTCGTCCATCTTGTTTCTCTCCTGAATTAAATTTTATCTTTCAGACAGGATGCATCTATCGCAATTGTTATAATTTCAAACGGAGTGTATTTGTATTCTGTGGCAGAGTACAGATATTTCTCTGTCATATCGGTAACAGAAAATTCTCCGATACCTGACAATATACCTCTTTTACCGTTCTGCTCGGACAGTCTTATAATAACATTTTTACCGTCCTCAGAAAGCTTCATTGATTGCAGATACAATTCACCGAATTGCATATCAAGCTTAAAATCAGCTTTAATCAGCGGTACGTTATATTCAAGCGCAATGTTGTTTATTTCAGCTTCAACAAAATCACCGCTGTGAGGTACAATAAGGTATGTAAACTCGTGATGACCGATATCCGAAGTGGGGTCAGGACGCTCTGTTGCCCGCAGAAGTGAAAGAGAAATGCTGTCAGGTTCAACACCTATGCCGTATTTGCCATTGTTGATAACTGCAAGTCCTGCACCTGTTTCGCCGATATCAAACCACTTGTGATGACATACCTCAAAACGTGCCTGTTGCCAGGTGGTATTTTTGTTCATTTCGCGCTTGATATAACCCGCTGAAGTATCACATACAACTTCACGTGTAAGAATATCGGGTGCAAATTCAACCTTTGCAAGCCTGTGCTTTTCGTTCCAGTCAACAATATTTTCAACTTCAATATTACCTGAAAGCTTGAAAAGCCTTGTAATCATTTTCCAGCTGCTGTTTTCGGTTGATAAAACAGTTGTGAATTCAGCCACATCACCGTTAACAAATGTAAGATGTATCGGCACTTCAACAGTCAGATATTCTTCCTTATCTTTGTAATTGGGAAGAATATCCCACGCATCATACACACCGGGGTAGTCATAGTATAAATGCAGTTTATTGAAATTACCTTTAACCCATTCTCTTTCAATATATTTATCGTAAAGTTTGCTGATACTTCCGTCTGAATTGAATTTGATTGAGTATTGAGCGGTTTCAACAGTTTCACCGACACTTATCCAACCTGTATCATCGCCAACCGGCTTCTGAACGGTACCGGAAGAAAGTGGATCTATGTAAGGATATGTAAAGTAACCTCTTTTGCCGAGTCTTGTAACATCACCGTTTTCATCCTCTATGAAGGTAATGCTTTTTCTTGAGATATCATTAAGTGAGTTGAAATATTTATCGCCGCTTTCATTGAGAATGCCGTCAAGCTTTTCATTTATTTCGATGTAATCAGCAATCGCATCTCTGCAGACAGGCGTTATATGACTACCCGGCAAGATGTCGTGGAACTGATTGATGAGCAGTTTTTTGTATGCGTCTCTCAGCTTTTCAGCAGGGTAGTCTTCTCCCCTAAGCATACGAAGAACAGAAACAATTTCAGCATTTCTGAACTTGTATTCAAGCTCTCTGTTCCACTTTTTGATATCCGATTTTGTTGTAAAAGTACCTCTGTGCATTTCAAGATACAGCTCTCCGTCCCATACGGGGAGATTTTTTGTAGCATTGAAATTATCTGCAAGATATTCTTTTGCTGTAATGTGGCGCGTTTCGGGCATAACCGAAAGCTTGTCAAAACGGTGCATAAGCTCAATCATTTCTTCTGTTACACCACTACCTCCGTCGCCGTAGCCGAACATCTGCAACGTTTCGGTATCGGTATCTTTATCCTGAAAAGCATCCCAGTTTTTCTGAATCTGATCGGGCATATTCCAGGAAATAAAGTGCGTAGGGGGCACACAGGCATAAACCTCGGAGCCGTCAATACCTTTCCATATAAAGTTGTTGTGGGGGAATCTGTTGGTATCGTTCCAGGTTGACATCTTGTTTGATACAAAATATTTAACCCCCGACTTTTTAAGAATCTGCGGAAGAATCCAGCTGTTACCGAACACATCGGGCAACCAACAGGTATCAACCTCAATACCGAACTTCTCCCTGTAATAATTCTGTCCGTACAGACACTGTCTTATAAGGCTTTCAGCAGAGGGCACATTGCAGTCAGGCTCTACATACATAATTCCGACAGGTTCAAAACTGCCGTTCTTGATTTTTTCTTTGAGTTCTTCAAATACTTCGGGATAATACTTTTCAACTGTTTCATATGTATATGCCTGTGTATGAGCGTAACGGAAATCGGGATATTTATCCATAAGTCGCATCTGTATAAGCACCGTTCTCAGATTTTTCTGAACTGCATGAATTCTGCGCCAATAATAGGCAATATCAAGATGCGAATGAGCGATAAGCGCAACCCTGCCATTTCCTTTGTATCTCTTGTCTGTAAAAATGTGTTTTTCAATGTGTTCTGCAGCCAAAAGCACATCTTCGTTTTTCACATTATCAAAATCAATGTAATTAAGTGCCTTGTCAAGTTCAAGATTGATATGATGTCTTAAATCCTCATTAAAACAGTCACTTTTTGCCGCATTGAGCAGAAGTTCAATATCGTAAACAAGAGATTGTACAGCATCATTTACAACGCCGAAATATCCACCCTCAAAAATCTGTCTGCAGCCTCTTACCGAAAGTGATTCGGGGTTACGTTCATCATCGGGCTTTGAACGGTTATAGGACACGATTTCAATATGTACATTCTGCGAAGATATAAAGGGATTTATTACAATACTTTCTCTGTTAGGGTCAATACCGCCTGCATATTTGCCGTTGATCTTAATAATCATTTCAGCGGCTGTTTTTAAAGAGAAACGGATTTCTCTGCCCATATATTTTTCAGGAATAACAGCATCAGCTTCGATAAATGCAGTTCCGTCCGGAGAAAAATACATATCGCCTCTTTTTAAATCTCGAGGTTCATTATCATAAAATTCAAACTGCATTTCAGCAGTCTGTCTTGCTTCTCTTATTTTAAATGTTGTTATTTCGGTCTTGTCCTCATAAATATGCCTTTTGAGCCAGCCGAAACGTAAATCCGTATATTCTTCGGGACGCATACTGCGTCTTACAACTTCTATGTGAGCCATTATAAAATCTCCTTATGTATCCCAGAAAAAGGGCTTTTTTCTTATTGCATTAACCGTTACCTTTTTGCCGGTGCTCGTTTCAATCTGACCTTCTATCCAATGAATACATCTGTCAAGAATAAGGCATTTCGAGCATTCACCTTTCATTATAACTGTCAGAGTTCCACCGTCATAGCTGTCAAAGAGAATTTCACCGCCGTCTCCCTGTATTTTCGGTCTTATTATTTCATTTATGTATTTTTCCACAGAACATCACCTCAATAATTAGATTTTATATTTTTAATGTATTTTTGTCAACATAATTTTAGTCATACTTGCGGACAAGGTTGCATAGTTTTTGGTAGGAAGTGATTTTATGAATAAGGAATTCGATAACGCAACAAGTGTACTGCCAAAAAGAATACGTGAAATTCTGGATTGTATTTCAACTGAACTGAAAGCGCAAACATTTGAAATAAGATTAAGACAGGATAAGCCATTGGTGCTTTATGGGTTTTACGGCACATTGTTTGTGAGAGAGGACAAAACGGTATCGGGAATTGACAGCAGAAATGCACTGCTTCTGACACACGAGGATATACATAAAACAGTATTGTCAATCTGCGGATACTCTTTATATACTCATCAGAACGATATGGCAAACGGCTTTGTTACATTCGGCAACGGCAACAGAGCAGGCTTCTGCGGTACAGCAGTAATAAAAGACAGTAATATATCGGCTGTGAGTAATATAAAGTCTGTGAATATACGTATTTCCCGTGATTTTAATGATTCAGCAATTCCGTTGCTCAGCTTTATCGGCAACGAATTCAAAGGCATACTTTTAGCAGGTCCGCCCTGCTCGGGAAAAACTACAATGCTGAAAAGTATTGCATATAAGCTGTCATCTGAATACAGCTTCGGTTATAAAAAATGCGTGTTGATAGATGAACGCTATGAAATGAGCGATGTAAACGGTATAAATCTTGATATTTTAAGCGGTTATCCAAAAGATGCAGGCATTACTCAGGCAGTGAGAGTTCTGTCGCCCGATATTGTGATATGTGACGAAGTTGCCACGCTTACGGAAGCTGAAAACATCATAAGAGGAATGGATTCCGGTGTGAGATTTATTGTCAGCACACACGCAGATTCAAAAGAGGAATTATTAAAAAGGGAATCTTCAAGAATACTGCTTGAAACAGGCTGTTTTGACTATGCCGTGATTCTTAATGAAAAACCTCAGCCGTGCAGTATAGATAAAATCTACTCAACGAAGGAGCTTTTGTATGAAAACAGCAGGAATAGTGCTGATACTGTTCAGCTCATTTGCGGCGGCTTATCTGACCGTACGCAGAGAAATGTTGCATTATAAGCATCTTGATGAAATGATTTGCTATCTTGAGTATATCAAATCACAGGCTGTGCTTTATTCTGATTCTATCGTAAATATAATTCGCCAAAAACAGTCAAATGACATAGCAAAGCGCTTCACATCTCTGTGCATTGCAGAAACTGAGCCCACAATTGCCTGGAAAGAAGCAGTTGAGCAGTCCGATATGTTTCTGACCGAAAGTGAAAAAGAATGCATTATCAACTTCGGTGTTGATATATGCTCATCATCTGTTGAATCAATCAGCGAAAACAGCAACAGAAATATTAATGAGCTTGAGAAAATCAGAAACATTCTGTTATGCAACAGGGATAAGAAAACAAAGCTATCTACGGTTCTGGCTGTTTCTTGCGGATTACTGATATCACTTATATTCATTTGACGGAGTAAAAATGGAAGTAGGAATTTTATTTAAAATAGCAACCATAGGTATAATAGTTGCAATTCTCAATCAGGTGCTTGTTCGCTCAGGCAGGGATGAATATACAATGATAACAACACTTGCAGGTCTTATAATAGTGTTGATGATGTTGATTCCAAGCCTTAAACAGCTGTTTGATTACATTGAAACGGTGTTTGATTTATGATAAGCATTATCGGCGTCTCAGTAATTTCCGCCGTTCTGTATCTCGTTGTAAAAAAGTATTCACCCGAATATGCCGTATTAATTGAAATTGCCTCTATTGTTCTGGTTGTGTGGACTGCCTATCCGTATCTGTGTGATGTTATAGACTTTTATATGGAATTCTCTGCCTCGGGCAGTATAGACGGTGATTATTTAAAGCTTATATTAAAAGTATCGGGGGCGGCTTTAATAACGCAGTTTTCGGCGGATATTTGCAGAGATTCGGGTGAGAGTGCATTGGCATCAAAAGTTGAATTTGCAGGCAAAACACTTATTCTCGCATTATCCTTACCCCTGACACAGGCTTTATTGGAATTTGCAACAGGATTGATAAAATGAAGAATATAACTATTTTGGCGTGCATAATACTGACTTTTTTGATATTTTCACCTTCGGCATACGCGGAGGATGCATATTATTCACAGGTAATCGAGGATGTGCTTGATTGGGCTGATGACGAAACCGAATCTATTCTCGGGCAGTTGGGTTTGGAACAATTTACTGCTGAAGAGCTCAGTAATATATCTCTGAGTGACATAAGCAATCTTCTGTTCGGGATTTTTAAAGGCAGTCTGAAAAAACCTTTACATACACTCACTACGCTAACAGGACTTATCATAGCATTTTCAGTCTGCTCCTGTTATATACAGAACAGCAGTCTGTTGATGATATTTGAGGGAATATCGGTAATTTTTTGTTCATTGACAGTTTTATCGGATTTGATGAACAGTATTTCCGATGCTGTAATTTCATTGACATCTTTGTCGGATCTTATGAAAATTCTTGTACCCGTTATTGCCGCAATCGCATCATTTTCGGGTTCGCCCAAACTTGCTGTAAGCTATAATGCGGTAACAGTCTATGCTGCCGAAATTGTATCTGCTGTTTGTACAGATTTTTTGACACCCGTTCTTATGATGTTTACCGTTATTGCAGTATGTCTGACATTCAACCCGACAGTAAAAGGGGATAGTATTTTATCTGCCGTAAAAAAAGGTGTCAATATGATTTTAGGCTTCTGTTCAGCGATTTTTACGGGCATTTCAGGTATAAAAAATCTTCTTTCGTCGGGTGCCGATAAAATTTCAGTCAAGGGAGTTCAGTTTATACTTGGTTCCTCCGTGCCCGTTGTGGGTGGCGCGCTGAGCGAAGGCTTGTCCTCAATTATTGCCGCCGTTTCACTGATGAAAAGCACATTGGGTGTTGTTGGAATTATTATAACTATAGTTGTAGTTCTGCCTGCCGCTTGTGAGCTTATTTTATGGTCTTTGTCCCTGTCTCTTGCATCATATGTATGCAGTATTTTTGCTCAACCAAAAACCGAATCTGTTATACAAGCATTTAAATTTTCGGTGTCGATGATGCTTTCACTTATTCTGTTTTGTGCTTATATTTTTATAGTTTCAACAGGTATGGTCATCTTAATGGGAAGTAAATAAAATGATGAACAGCATTAAACATTGGGCAATTCTGCTTTGCGTATCGTGCATTACATCGGCATTAATGTATTATCTTTTGCCTGACGGAAAAATACGAAAAAGTGCACATATTGCATTTTCACTTTTTATGATGATGGTTGCAGTAAGCATTTTCTCTAATGCAGATTTTCCTGACATAGATATTGACTACAGCGAGAATATCATTCAGTCGTACGACGATGATTTAGGCTCATATATTAAAAGTCTTGCAGAAGCAGAAGTTGTGAGTGCTATTGAAGAATCTCTCGAGTCAGTATGTACCGCAGATTATGATATTGATACATTCTGGCAGAATGAAGATAACACCTATCAATTATCAGCAATTGTTATAACGATTTCACAGGCAGATACATTAAATATTCAGTCAATCAAATCTGTTGTCAGCTCAGTTACAGGCATAATCCCGGAGGTGCAGACCAAATGAAAGCAGCAGAAATATATAATAAACTTCAGAAAGATAAAAAGACTGTTTTTATAATTGCTGCAGGAATTATCGGTATTATTTTTCTTGCAATAAGTAATTTTACCGCACAGGACAGCATAAATACTAATGAGGATAAAACTCAGAGTGAACAAACCGAAACAAGCATTACTGTTGAACAGATAGAAAAAAGGCTTGAGGAACGCCTCTGTGATACCATAAGTCAGGTTTATGGAGCAGGAAGCGTAACCGTAATGGTGAGTGTCGCTTCTGCAGGGGAATATGTTTATGCAAAAAATGATAAATCAGAAAATGACACCGATTCCTCTTTGCTCGAAAGCGAAATCGTCATCTATGATGCAGGTGACACGGATTCAGGCTTGATTGTGAGCATAAACAGTCCGGAGGTATTGGGTGTTGCCGTAATCTGCGAGGGAGGGGGAAGTGCTGTTATAAAGTCAGAAATAACACAGCTGGTGACAAGCCTTTTCGGAATAGGCTCCGACAGGGTTTATGTAGGGTCAAAAAACTCAAAATGATATAACAGGGAGAAATTATAATGAAAATTACCACAAGAAAAAAACACGCGGTTTTAGCGTCACTTGTACTTATTTTAGGTGTTGCCGTTCTTGCAAACTGGTACCTTGCAACACCGGATGCAAATATCAGTCAGGTAATGGGGGAGTCAGATATAGACTCAGATAATGTTGATTCACAGAATCTCGGCGATGCAATTTACGTTAACTCATCCGAAGTAAGCGATGAATATTTTGCCTCGGCAAAGCTGTCAAGAGATAATTCGTATGACGAAGCTGTAGCTACTCTCAAAGAGATCGTGAACAGCAGTGAGGCAGATGCTGATTCCGTTAAAAATGCGACTGACGCAATTGCAGTTATGTCACAGCGTAAAATTGAGCAAACAAATATCGAAAATCTTGTTGAAGCAAAAACGGGAAGCGGTTGTGTGGCTGTAATATCCGACAGCGGCGTGGAAGTTATCATAGATGAACTGTCCGTTTCTGACGATACTATTCTGCAAATTAAGGAGATTGTTATAAATAATACAGATTTTTCACAAGAAAAAATTTCAATAATTGCCGCAAAATAGTTGTATATTTTTTATTTTATGCTATAATTGTATTAAAATTTAAGCCTTCGGAAAACCGAAGGCTGATTGGCGTTATCCGGAGGTCAGATTTATGAAAAGAAGTGAAGCAAGAGAACAGGCTTTTGTAATTGTCTTTGAAAAAGAGTTTAATTCGGAATCAACTGTTGATGAAATTGCGGCTGCAGCAAAAGAGGCTGAACTGTTTGAAACAGACAAGTTTGCAAAAAGACTCAGTGAGGCTGTTTTTGCAGATATTGAGGCTCTTGATAAAATTATAGTTGAAAATCTCAGAGCTGGCTGGCGTATCAGCAGGATATCAAAGGTTGCATTGGCTATTCTTCGTATGGCAATATGTGAAATGACGCAGTTTGATGATGTTCCCGTATCCGTATCAATTAATGAGGCTGTTGAATTGGCTAAAAAATATGCACCTGAAACTGATGCACGTTTTGTAAACGGACTTTTGTCAAGCGTTGCAAAGAAATTAAAAGCTCAGGCAGAGGAAAATGCATAAAATGTATCTTGGTATTGATACGAGTAATTACACATCTTCCTGTGCTGTTTATGATGAAGAGAATGATATATTTTATTCAAAAAAACAGCTTTTACCCGTAGCTGACGGTCAATTGGGACTTCGACAGTCGGATGCAGTTTTTCATCATACAAAAAACCTTCCGCCGCTGTTGGCAGAGCTTTGTTCACAATTCGCCGACAACATAACTGCAGTCGGTGCATCATATGCACCGAGAGATGTCAGCGGTTCATATATGCCATGCTTTTCGGTTGGTGAAGGCTATGCAAATGTTATATCCGCAACTCTCAATGTAAACAGATATGCATTTTCACACCAGGCGGGTCATATTGCCGCCGCTCTCTGGTCATCGGGGCAGCATCAGCTTGTAAACGAAAGATTTATTGCCTTTCACGTGTCAGGCGGTACTACGGATGTGCTGTTGGTTGAACCTGACGATGCAGATATTTTCCGCATAGAAATGCTCGCGTCATCACTTGACCTTAAAGCAGGACAGGCTGTTGACCGCGTAGGCGTTATGCTTGGTCTGCCGTTTCCTGCCGGTGTTGAGCTTGATAAGCTGTCACTCAGAAGTGAAAAAGAGTATAAAATTCAACCTTTTATGCGCGACGGCTCCTGCAGTTTTTCAGGTGTGGAAAACAAATGCAGGCAGATGCTTGATGCAGGCGAAAGCAAAGAAGATATCGCAAAATACTGCATAAGCTATATATGTACCGCAGTTAAAAAAATGACTGAATCTGCATTAAAACGTGCAGGTGATATTCCCGTGTTGTATGCAGGCGGTGTTATGTCTAACACAATAATCAATAAAACACTTTCAAATGAATTCGGCGGCTTCTTTGCAGAGCCATACTATTCCTCAGACAATGCGGCAGGAACAGCATATCTTACTTATCTCAAGGAGAAAAGAAAATGAATACATCAAGAGCTCTGACAGTTTCACAGCTTAATATGTATGTAAAAATGAAATTTGAATCCGACGAAAGACTTAACAAAGTTTTGCTGATAGGTGAGATCTCAAATTTCGTCAATCATTATAAAACAGGGCACTGTTATTTTTCATTAAAAGATTCCGAATCTGCCGTAAAAGCTGTAATGTTCTCAAGAAATGCTCAACAGCTTAAATTCACCCCCGAGAACGGTATGCGCGTTTATGCAACAGGACGGGTTTCTGTTTTTGAGCGTGACGGTGTATATCAGCTTTATGTTGATACTATGGAGCCCGAAGGAGCAGGCGCATTAATGCTTGCATTTGAGCAGCTGAAAAACAAGCTGACAGCCGAAGGTATATTTGATGATGAAATAAAAAAGCCAATTCCGCAGTTTCCGCAAAAAATTGCAGTTGTAACATCGCCTGTCGGTGCAGCCGTGCAGGATGTAATCAATGTCCTGTCAAGACGATATCCGCTTGCGGAACTTATTCTCTGTCCTGTTGCGGCACAAGGTGTCAACTGTGCATCGGAAAATATGGCAATGCTTAATCATATCAACGCAAAAAAATCGGCAGATATTATCATTCTTTGCAGAGGCGGCGGTTCCATTGAAGATTTATGGAGCTATAATGATGAACAGCTTGTCAGAACGGTTGCATCTTCATCAATTCCGATAATTACAGGTATCGGTCACGAAACAGATTTCACACTTTGCGACTTTGCGGCTGATTTAAGAGCACCAACTCCTTCTGCGGCGGCAGAATTGGCTGTTCCCGACATTGAAGAGCTATATCAGATTAATGACGGTTTGATTTACAGAACCGACAATGCAATAGAGAAATATCTTGATGAACGAGAGTCGCATCTTTTAAATCTCAATCTCAGACTTGCAGTTTTAGACCCGAAGAAAAAGCTGGAAAAGCAAATTGATGAATTGAATACTCTTAATTTAAGACTCAATTCAGTTATAAAGTTTATAATTGATGAAAAGAGTTCACAACTTAAGGTGGCAAGTGAAAAACTCAAGCTCTTGAACCCTTATGAGTTGCTGAAAAAAGGCTATATTCCCGTATATTCAAACGGTAAAAGGGTAGCTTCTGTTACCGCTGTTGCTGTAGGGGATGAATTATCTCTCACCTTTGCAGACGGTAAAGCACATTGTAATGTAACTCAGATCATTACGGAGGAATAAGTATGGAAAATATGACATATGAGCAGGCAGTAAAAAAGCTTGAAAAAACAATTGTAAAGCTTGAAAAAGGCGGTCTGTCTCTTGAAGAAACAGTAGAACTTTATAACGAAGCTACAAAGCTGTCAGGCTACTGTACTGCAATGCTTGACAATGCTAAAACAAAAATATCTGAAATATCTGCGAAGTAAGGTTAATGATATGAAAAATATTATGGAACAACACAGATTGGCTTTTGAAGAAGCTGTTATGAGCTTTGTACCGAAAGCCGGTGAAACATATAAACTGATTGAAGATGCAATGAAATACTCCCTTGAAGCAGGCGGAAAGCGTGTGCGCCCCGTACTTACAATGGAGTTTGCAAGAGTTTGCGGAGGTGTCAGTATTTCTGCTATTCCTTTTGCCGCCGCAGTTGAGTTCATTCACACATACTCACTTATTCACGATGATTTGCCCTGTATGGACAACGATGATATGCGCAGAGGTAAACCCTCGTCACATATTAAATTCGGCGAAGCGAATGCTCTGCTTGCCGGCGATGCTCTTCTCACACACGCATTTTCCTGTATTGCAAATTCGCAGTTTGATGCAAAACAGATTGCCTATGCAGTAAAAGAGCTTGCCGATTATGCAGGTGTTAACGGAATGATCGGCGGTCAGGTAGTAGACCTTGCAGGTGAAGATAAAGAATTAGGCATTGATGAACTGTTCATTATGGATAAGCTCAAAACTGCCGCACTTATCAAATCTGCTTGCGTACTCGGTTGTATTGCCGCTGACAGATACGATAACATCCCCGTTGCCGTAGAATTTGCAGAAAATCTTGGTCTGGCATTCCAGATTATTGATGACATTCTCGATTATCTTGAAGGTGAAAGTAACAGCGATGTTGTTTCAGGTAAATCCACTTATGTTTCACTTCTCGGTATTGAGAATGCAAAGAAAATGGCAGACAAATATACAAATGACGCTCTGAATTCTCTCAGCAAACTTGACGGCGACACCGCAAATCTACGCGATTTTACTGTCAGCCTTCTGAACAGACAGTCATAATTCCGGTGATAAAATGGATGATTTAAAATTATTATCTAATATAAAAAAACCGACAGACATAAAAAAATTGTCGGATGACCAGCTTAATGAACTTGCTGATGAAATAAGACAGACACTTATAAATACCGTTTCTGAGACAGGCGGACATCTTGCATCAAATTTAGGTGTTGTTGAGCTTACCATTGCTCTCCATAAGGTGTTTAATTCACCTCACGACAAAATTGTATGGGATGTAGGACATCAGGTATATGTTCATAAGCTTCTTACCGGCAGATACGATAAATTTTCAACTCTTCGTCAGTACGGCGGTCTTTCAGGTTTTTCATCTCCCGATGAAAGCAATCACGATACATTCTTTTCAGGACACAGCAGTACATCTATTTCTGCAGCTTACGGCATTGCAAGTGCAAATAAATTAAAAGGCAACAAAAATTCCGCTATTGCCGTTATCGGTGATGGCGCATTTACAGGCGGTATGGTTTATGAGGCACTCAATAACGCAGGCAGAGAGCGTTCAAGGCTTATTGTTATTCTTAATGATAACGATATGTCTATTTCAAAAAATGTAGGCTCTCTTGCTACACATCTCGCTGTAATCAAGGCGCGTCCGTCATATTTCAGAATGAAGGACAGAACTGAACGCATTATCAACAGAATTCCTCTTGTGGGCGTAAAGCTGTCAAATTCAATATTCAAGCTTAAAACAAGCGTAAAAAGAGCATTGTATAAATCAAGTACAATGTTTGAGGATCTGGGATTCCGATATATGGGGCCCATTGACGGTCATAATATCGAAATTCTCACCGATGCTCTTGAAGCCGCAAAAGGAGCAAATTATCCGATTCTGCTCCATATAAAGACAACCAAGGGCAAAGGCTATAACTTTGCTGAGCTTGAACCGAGTGTATTTCACGGTATTTCAAAATTTGACATAGATACAGGTGAGTTTCACGCAACGGGCACATCGTTTTCCAATGAATTCGGTAAGCTTATGTGCCATTTTGCCGGCAACGATAAAAGAGTTTGCGCTGTCACTGCGGCAATGTCCCTGGGAACGGGTCTGCACGATTTTGAACATCAGTTTCCTGACAGATTTTTCGATGTAGGTATTGCAGAGGAGCACGCAGTTACCTTTTGCGGCGGCCTTGCAAAGGGCGGTATGTTGCCTGTATTTGCAGTATATTCTGCATTTTTGCAGCGAAGCTACGACCAGCTTGTGCACGATGCGGCTTTGCAGAAGCTAAAAATGATAATTGCAATTGACCGAGCAGGCTTTGTTACAGGTGACGGCGAAACACATCACGGACTGCTTGATGTGCCGTTTTTAAACACAATTCCGGGCATTACCGTATATTCTCCCACATACTATGCCGAAATGAACAACGCCTTTGTAAAAGCGCTTTATCACGACCCTGCTGTTGTTGCTGTAAGGATGTTCAAAGGCGCAGAGCCTGAAATTCCCTCTGACTTCACTCCTTCGGGTAATGATTATGACGTTTACGGAGATAATAATGCAGATGTTGCAATAGTAACATACGGCAGACTTTTCGATGCCGCCGCAAAGGCAAAAGGAATTCTTGCCGCAAATAATATCAATATCAAAGTTATCAAACTGAATAAAATCAAGCCTGTCAATAAGCAGGCTGTGAATAATGTCCTCAATTGTAAAACGGTTGTGTTTTATGAAGAAGGGGAGCTTAATGGTGGCGTTGCACAGATTTTCAATATGATGCTTACTGATTTAAGTTATAAAGGCAGATATCTTATAAAAGCTGTTGAGAATGAGTTCGTTCATCACGCAACAGATAAAATTCTTTTAAAGGAATACGGCTTTGATGAAAAATCAATGGCGGAATTTATTACGGAGGTTACAACAAATGAGCGATAAAATCCGTCTTGATGCAAGGATATTTGATTTGGGACTGACCGAAAGCCGTGAAAAGGCAAAAGCTTTTATTATGGCAGGTCAGGTGTATGTAAACGGTATGAAAGCCACAAAGGCTGGCACTACGGTTACAGAAAAAGATACTATTGAAGTAAGAGGCACAAGTGAATTTGTCAGCAGAGGCGGTCACAAATTAAAAAAGGCTATGTCTGTTTTTCCGATTGACCTTAACGATAAAATCTGTATGGACATCGGTGCTTCTACAGGCGGATTTACTGACTGTATGCTTCAGAACGGTGCAAAAAAGGTATACAGTGTCGATGTCGGCTACGGTCAGCTTGCCTGGAAGTTACGCAGTGATTCAAGAGTTGTCAATCTTGAAAGAACAAACATCCGTTACGTTACAAAAGAACAGGTAGCAGATGAAATAGACTTTTTCTCGGTTGACGTTTCGTTTATTTCACTTTGTCTTGTGCTTCCTGCGGCATACAATCTCCTTCGTAATGGCGGAGAATGTGTTTGTCTTATAAAACCGCAATTTGAGGCAGGCAGAGAAAAGGTCGGTAAAAAAGGTGTTGTGCGCGATAAATCCGTTCATATCGAAGTGATAAAAAAGATTTACGATTTTGCAAAAGATAACGGCTACAGCGTTTTAGGTCTTGATTATTCCCCCATAAAAGGTCCCGAAGGTAATATTGAATACCTTATCCACTTAAAGAAATGCAATAATGAGAGCATAGATGTTGATATTGAATCCGTTGTAAATTCTTCTCATTCCGAACTTGATAAATAACAGAGGTATATAATGAAAGTTACTTTGATCCCGAATCTTACAAAAGAAAATGCATATGCTTCAACGCTGAATCTTTGCTCGGCGCTTGATTCATTTGGTATTATGTATGATTTTTACGGTGATTTTTCCAAATATGACGTATCATTTAAAAGTTCATCAGTAATCTCAAGCGATACAGATGTTATTATTGCTATCGGCGGAGACGGAACTATGATAAGAGCCGCAAAAGCCGCGTTACCGCACAATATTCCTGTGTTGGGCATTAATGCAGGAACACTGGCATTTTTAGTTGGTCTTGAGAATGATGAAGTGACATTACTCAAAAAGCTAATTACAGGTGACTATACCATAGAAGAACGTATGGTGCTTGACATCAGTATTTTCAATAAAAATAATGAACTTGTCTATTCCGACAGTTGCATTAATGATGCAGTTTTTGCAAGGGGAGCTCAAATCAAAATTGCATCGTTTGACCTTTTCTGTGACGGAAAATTTGTAAGCAGATATAAATCAGACGGTATCATTCTTGCTACACCTACAGGTTCAACTGCTTATAATTTATCAGCTGGCGGTCCTATTGTTGACCCTAAGCTTGAAAGTATACTGCTGACTCCTATTTGTCCTCATTCACTGGAGCAGAGAACAATTATTTTCAATGCAAATTCAGTGTTAAAAATTGAAAATCCCGATGATAATAAAAACACTGTGGGTATGTCCTGTGACGGCAACGACAGCATAACATTCTGCAACGGATATTTTGCCGAAATAAAAAAATCAACCAATAAAATAAAACTTATCCGATTAAAAGACGATACTTTTATGGATATTTTAAACAGCAAAATGAAAACCTGATTACGGAGAAAAATATATGAAAAAAGAACGTCATTTGTTTATTCTTGAATTAATTGAAAAATATTCAATCAGTACGCAGGAGGAATTGCTTGCCAAGCTTCTCGAAAAAGGTGTTGAAGTAACTCAGGCTACGGTTTCAAGAGATATAAAAGAGCTTCGGTTAGTTAAACAGCCTGCCGCAAACGGAGAATATAAATATTCTCAGGCGACTGCGACTGATGAAAAATATATGAAATATTATGCAATTTTTGCTGAATCGGTAACTACCGTTGACTATGCACAGAATATCTGTATGATCAAGTGTCATCCGGGTACAGCTCCTGCGGCTTGTGCGGCAATTGATGCACTTGATTTGCCCGAAGTTCTGGGTACGCTTGCAGGGGACGATACGATTTTTATTCTTTGCAGAACGGAACGCATAGCGCAAAACACCAAGCACAAGCTTGAAACTTTGTTTAAATAAGGATTGGTTTAATTGCTTTCAAATTTAAAAATAGAAAATATAGCAATAATTGAACAGGCATCCATTGATTTTTGCACGGGCTTTAACTGTATGACAGGTGAAACGGGCGCAGGTAAATCAATAGTCATTGATTCTATCAATGCCATACTCGGTGAAAAAACATCCCGTGAGCTTATCAGAAGCGGAGAATCCAAGGCAACGGTAAGTGCATTCTTTACGGATATTTCAAAGAAAACACAGGATATTTTAAGTGAAATGGATATCCCTTGTGAGGACGATAACACCTTATTGATTAACCGCTCAATGACAAAGGACGGCAGAAATGTATGTAAGGTTAACGGTAGTAATGTTACCGTATCAATGCTGAAAAAAATAGGATTCAGTCTTATAAATATTCACGGTCAATCAGATAATCAGGACTTGATGAATCCTGACTTCCACTATACTTTTATTGACGCTGTGGGTGATGTGGATGATTTGTTTGCGCAGTACAAGCAAAGCTACTATCAATTGCTTAATATAAAATCAGAAATTAATCGTTTAACAGTTGATGATGCAATGAAAGCAAGGCAGATAGACTTGCTTTCATACCAGATTGATGAGCTTGAAAAAGCGGATTTGCGAATCGGTGAGCGCGATGAGCTTATGTCCCGCCGAAAGATTATTAATAATTCACAGAAACTTGCTGATTCATTAAATACGGCGTACTCGGCAATTGCCGACGGAGAAGATTACTACGGAGCATCTTCTTTGCTCTTTGATGCGGCAAAAGCCTTGTCAACAGCTGCTGAGTTTTTGGACGATGCCAAAGATATCACAGAAAGCATCAACGATATTGCATATACAGTTGATTCTTATATGTCCGATATAAGCAATATGCTTGAAAACACTGCTTTTGATGAACGGGAACTTGCCGATATTGAAGAAAGACTTGATGTCATATACAGACTTTCAAAAAAATACGGCGAAAATGAAGAAGAAATGCTGATTTTTCTTGACAAAGCAAGAGAAGAATTGCATAATATAACATATTCGGATGAATTACTTGCAAATCTTAACAATCAGCTGATTGAATGTGAAAAACAGACATCAATAATTGCTCAACAGCTTTCTGATAAAAGAAAGCTTGCGGCAGATTTTTTTGCAGAACAGATTCAAAAGGAATTGTCTTTCCTTGATATGCCTGAAACAAAATTTTCCGTAAAGTTTGAGAAAACTCCTTTCACTGAAACAGGAACAGACAGCATTGAATTTCTCATATCTGCAAACAGGGGTGAAGCTCCTAAACCGCTTGCGAAAATAGCGTCAGGCGGCGAATTATCAAGAATAATGCTTGCAATAAAAAGTGTTCTCGCAGACAAAGACGGAACTGATACCCTTATTTTTGATGAAATAGACTCAGGTGTAAGCGGTAGGGCGGCAGGTAAGATTGCTCTAAAACTGTATGACGTATCAAATAACAGGCAGGTTATTTGCATAACCCACCTTCCGTCGATAGCCGCGTTTGCAGACAATCATCTACTTATATCAAAAGCTGTCAAAGGTGAAAAGACATATACATCTGTCACACCTCTTGATAAAAACGGCAGAGTTTCTGAGATTGCAAGAATAATCGGCGGCAATGAAAATGACAGAATCCATCTGGAATCTGCCGAATTACTGCTTTCCGATGCTCAAGCTCACAAGGAGGTTATATAGTTATGAAATTCGGTGTTTGTTGCGGTATGGACAGAGCAGCAATCGCAGCTGAAATCGGTTTTGATTATGTTGAACTCAATTTCAGTTCCCTTACCCGAGCTGATGAAGATACATATAATTCTTTTCTTTCACTTATCCGTGAAAAAAACATTAAGTGTGAAGCTGCTAACTGCTTTTTACCAGGTGAATATAAAATCACCGGCGAGAATATTGACTATGAAAAAATAGAAGCATACCTAAAAAAAGGATTTGAGCGAGCAAACGTAGTCGGCATCAAAACCGTTGTTATGGGCTCGGGCGGTGCAAGAAACCTGCCTGACGGATATTCATATAAAGACGGTGTAAAAGATATAATCTGTTTAGTTAAAAATTACGTTGCTCCTCAGGCCGCAAAATACGGCATTGATTTTGTATTTGAGCCGCTTTGCAAGGCTGAGTCAAATATTATAAACACAATCAAAGAGGGAGCGATGCTTGCATCCGCTATTGATATGCCGAATGTGGGAACTTTGGGTGACATTTATCATATGCACGTCGAAGGCGACACTTATGATGATGTAAGAGAGCTGAAAGGCATTCTGCGTCACGCACATATTTCAAATCCCGTGTCTGATAATCCTGAATATAAGAGAATATATATGAAAAACTATTCTGAATATGATTATAAGGGATTTTTAGATGCACTTGAATATGCAGGCTGTGAAAGAGTTTCAATAGAGGCTTCAACTGATAATTTTAAAGAGGATGCAACAGCAGCATTTAAATTATTAAAAACGTACAAATAATTTCGGAGGATATAAAAATGACAGTTTATGAAGAACTTGTTGCAAGAGGACTTATTGCACAGGTAACAGACGAGGATGAAATCAAAGAGCTTATCAATACGGGAAAAGCTGTTTTCTATATAGGTTTTGACCCTACTGCAGACAGCCTTCACGTAGGCCATTTTATGGCTCTCTGCCTTATGAAAAGATTGCAGATGGCAGGTAACAGACCTATTGCTCTTATCGGTGGTGGCACAGGTATGATCGGTGACCCTTCCGGCAGAACCGATATGCGTCAGGTTATGACCAAGGAAACAATTCAGCATAACTGCGATTGCTTCAAAGCTCAGATGGAAAGATTCATTGAATTCGGTGAAGGCAAAGCACAGATGGTTAACAATGCTGATTGGCTTCTTGACCTTAATTATATTGATGTATTGCGTGAGGTCGGTGCTTGCTTCTCCGTTAATAATATGCTCAGAGCTGAGTGCTACAAGCAGAGAATGGAAAAAGGTCTTTCATTCCTTGAATTCAACTATATGATTATGCAGAGCTATGACTTCTATCATCTGTACAAAAACTACGGTTGCAATATGCAGTTCGGCGGTGACGATCAGTGGTCAAATATGCTCGGCGGTACAGAGCTTATAAGAAAGAAACTGGGCAAAGACGCTTATGCAATGACAATTACTCTTCTTCTCAATTCCGAGGGCAAGAAAATGGGTAAAACGGCAAAAGGCGCAGTATGGCTTGATCCCAACAAAACATCTCCCTACGAATTCTATCAGTATTGGAGAAACGTTGATGACGGTGATGTACTTAAATGCATCAGAATGCTCACATTCCTTCCTCTTGAAGAAATCGACAAAATGGATTCCTGGGAGGGTAGTGAGTTGAATAAGGCAAAGGAAATTCTCGCATTTGAGCTTACAAAGCTTGTTCACGGTGAAGAAGAGGCAACAAAAGCTCAAGAAACTGCAAGATCCCTTTTCGGTGCGAACACAAATGTTGATACAATGCCTACATTTGAGCTTTCTGCTGATGACTTTGTTGATGATGCAATTGCCGTAAATGAAGTTCTTGTAAAAGCCGGCATTGCAAAATCAAAGGGAGAGGGCAGACGCCTTATTGAACAGGGCGGTGTTTCGGTTGATGATGTAAAACCCACTTCACCTGTTGCAACAATCTCAAAATCCGAATTTGATAAAGGTTATGTTGTTGTAAAGAAAGGTAAAAAGATCTTTATCAAAGTAGTAATTAAATAAAAAGAATCAAGCTGTACAGTTATTTCTGTACAGCTGTTTTTTTAAATAATTTTATTCTTTTTAAGATACTCCGTTATCAGTTCAGCGCAATTTTTATAAGACAGATTTGATGAATTCAGACAAATATCATAGTTTGTCATATCCATTCTGTCATTGCCTGTAAAATATTTATAATGCTCATTTCGTTTTTTATCAACCTTATCAATTCTGCTTTCTGCTTCTTTGGGCGAAATCGAAAGTCTGTCACTTTCTGTTTTAATTCTGTCATCTTTGTCAGCATATATAAACACTCTGATAAGCTTAACGTCATTTTTAAGCACAAAATCAGCACATCTGCCGATAACTATGTATGATTCCTTTGCCGCCAGTTCTTTGAGCACCTTAGCCTGATAGTTAAACAGGTTTTCTTCCGATGTAAATTCACTGCTTGATGGCGGTATCAGATCACCTCTGTATATATACTTTGAAAAACGGAACAGGGGATTGACCTTTAACTCCTCATCAGTTCTTACAAACAAATCAAGACTTATACCGCTTTCTTCGGATGCGAGCTGTAAAATGTCCTGCTCATAAAGCTTGATGTCAATCATTTTTGAGAGTTCTTCGCCTACATAACTGCCGCCGCTTCCGCAGGTTCTTGAAATTGTTATAACATAATTACTCATATAAAGACCCCCTCAGTACTTTCTACAAATATTATAACAAAACATTTATTGTTTTTCAATAGTTTGCATAAAATAATTGGCATCCGTGTTAAGCGGATGCCGGAAATATTACTGATTTAATACACTTTGAAATGCAGACTTCTTTTTCTTCTGCTTTTTGATTTTGTATTTAGGCGGATTTTCAAGACGCATTTTTGTTGATTTGCCTCTGTTCATTTTTTTATAAACTTTTATAAACGGCTCCATAATTGAATCATTGATGTATCCGAGCACAGACTGATACATAACATCATCATAATTATAGGAAGCGAGCATTGTTACAATAATTACATCCTGAACTTCATTTGTGCCGTCATCAAAAATTTCATTAAGAATATTAAAGAGCTTCTTCATTTTCTGAGGATTAGACTCTTTAATTGTTGCAAAAACGAGCGGATTAACATTGTTCACAAAGAAATCTTCACAAAGGAATTCGTCGTAAACAGCAAGATGATCTTTGTATTCGTCTTTAAGCTGAGGATAAAGCGTAGCAAGTCTTATTGCGAGTGTTGCGGGGTCATACAGCAACGAGCCGTTTTTAACAGCTGCACGGG
Source organism: Clostridia bacterium (assembly GCA_017465825.1). Classification (GTDB taxonomy): domain Bacteria; phylum Bacillota; class Clostridia; order Oscillospirales; family Acutalibacteraceae; genus UBA1081. The sequence continues at coordinate 113,356 of JAFTVI010000017.1, read as the reverse complement.
AAACGGTTGCCTGCGCTTTGATTGCCTGCTGTCTTTTCGCAATCTGCTTGGGTGAAAATGCCTCTGTGAGATTTTCCTTGATTTCATTTGCAACCGATTTAACATCACGGATCTCATATTCATCAAGGACAAGAAGAAAACTGCCGAGCAGTGTATAATCACTGTCGTCTATACTTTTTGCTTCTTTATCACCTGTAAGAAGACGGATTTTATTATCGTTGAATAAGACCCTTATTTTACCCTTATCGCCGCTATATGAAAGATAGGTAGCCTTATCCCTTATAAATACGGGAGTATCACCTTTTTGAATTCCGTCGGGAATATCAGGTGCAAAACCAAGCTCCTTCATTGTTGTATCAAGCTCGGTTGCAAGAGTTGAAAATACTAAACTTAATTCTATCATTATAATATTGTCCTTTCGAGATTATCAGCCGTTGAGAGCCGCAAAATTTGCTTTGTTTGATTTGTAAAGATTCTTGAATACCTCATACTGTTTAGCATAAACAGCTTTGTTATCTGCATTGGGAGTATATGTTTTGATAACAGGAATAAGCTTCTTAGCCTCACTTACACCATTGATCATACCAAGACCGCAGGCAACAATAACAGCCGCACCGACAGCACCCACATTCTGCGGACTGTCAACAGTTTCAACAGTTTTACCTGTGATGTCAGCAAGAATCTGACAGGTAACCTGAGAGAGAGCTCCTCCGCCTACAAAACGGATTTTCTGCGATGTTTTAATTTTCTTTTCCTGTACATCAATAAACCATTTAAGATGGAAACAAACACCTTCAATAACAGCTCTTAAAAGCTCCGATTTACCGGTATCGAGGCTGAGATTAAAGAATGAGCCTCTTGCATTGGGATCTTCAAAGGGACAGCGGTTACCGTGAAGCCAGGGGGTAAAAATTACTCCGTTTGAGCCGGCAGGAACTTTATCAATAACCTCAGACATATAGTCGTAAAGGCTTGTGTATTTTGCCTCGTATGATTCGGCAATATGCTCCTTTTTAAGGTAAATACCAACCTCATCAAGACAAAGATGGTCTTTTGCCCACTCAAGACATTTTCCCGCAGTTTCAAGCTCAGCAAAGTAGTTGTATTTGCCAAGGTCTGCACCTACTATTGCGGCTATCATAGCATTTGTATCAACAATACTCCTGTCAACAACAGTTGATACCCAACCTGATGTACCTGAATATACGTGGGTATCACCCATTTCAACAGAACCGGCACCAACACCGATAAGGGAAGCGTCACCGCCACCACCGAAAACAGAAATACCGGGCACAAGATGAAGTTCACTTGCAGCTTTTTCGGTAAGTTCACCGATTTTTGAGTCACAAGGCTTGATTTCGGGCATATGCTCAAACTTAACACCGAGCATATCTGTCATTTCCTTGCTCCAGCCTTCTCTACCTTTTCTTATATCATAAAGCATTGTTGCAAAAGCCGAATCGGGTGTCATACAGAATTCACCAGTCATACGGCAAATCAGGTATTCCTTGACATCAAGCCATTTATGTACTTTTCTGAAGTTTTCGGGCTCGTGTGCTTCAACCCATTTATATTTCCATACGGGGTCCTTTACGGAAGCCGCAACAGCACCTGTAATCTGCAAAGATTTTAGAAGCTTAGGCACATTGGCACCTGCAATCTGAAAACCGTATGCAAGTCCCTTTTTAAGCTCTTCTCTTGCTCTCTGGTCCATATAGCTCATAGCTCTGCGTACATGATTGCCGTATTTATCCACAAGAACAACACCCTGCATCTGTGAACAGAAGGAAATACCGTCAATGCAATCTGCTGAAATATCAGCTTTTTCCAATGCTTTTTCTGTGGTACTGCACATTGCACTCCACCATTCGTCGGGATCCTGTTCGGCACCGCCGTCGGAAAATACGTAAAGCTGATATCCTTGTGAGGCCGCACCGAGAAGCTTTACTGAATCTGAAATTTCAAAAACACAGGTTTTTACACCGGTTGTACCGATGTCATAGGTAATTGCGAATTTTTTATCCATAAAAATTCCTCCGTTTACATATTTCGTCTGCCTTCTATCGCCCGTGACAGAGTAACTTCATCAGCATACTGAATATCTGTACCCACGGGTAATCCAAATGCTATTCTTGTAATTTTTATGTTAAAGGGTTTGATAAGCTTTGATAAATACATAGCAGTGGCTTCGCCCTCAATGTCTGAATCCGTAGCTATGATTACTTCTTTTATTTCGTCACTGCCGAGTCGTGCAATCAGTTCCTTTATAGTCAACTGCTCGGGACCGATGCCGTCAAGAGGGGAGATAGCACCGTGCAAAACGTGATAAACACCCGAAAACTCCTTCGTTTTCTCAATGGCTATAAGGCTTTGCGAATCCTCAACCACGCAAACAACGGAGTGATCACGTTTATCATTTTTGCATATGGGACAAAGCTCATCTTCTGTGAGATTGCAACAGACTGAGCATTTATGAATCTTTTTACAGGCATCATTAATTGCATCTGCAATAGCTTTTGATTCATTTTCCGGCAGACCGAGAATATAAAATGCTATTCTCTGTGCAGTTTTTCTGCCTATGCCGGGCATACGCTCAAACTGTTCAATCAGCTTCTGAAGCGGTACTGCATTATACTGCATCAGAAAAGACCGCCCATTCCGGGAATGTTAAGTCCGCCTGTAAGCTTGCCCATTTCGGATTCCATAGTTGCATCTGCTTTTCTCATAGCTTCATTAATGGCGGCAAGAAGCAGATCTTCAAGCATATCTATATCATCGGGATCTACAACATCCGGCTGCATTTTTATTGATTTAACCTCGTGTTTGCCGTTAACGGTAACCTCAACAGCGCCGCCGCCGACTGAAGATGTAAATTCAGACTCTTCAACAGCAGCCTGTGTTTTTGCCATTTCTTCCTGCATTTTCTGCAGCTTCTGCATCATATTGCCGCCTTGATTGGCGTTAGGGATTCTTGCTTTCATTGTATGTTCCTCCTGAAAATATTATCCTAATCTGACAGACAGATTTCTGCCTGTAATATTTTTTACCGCTTCTTCCACTTTTGCCTGACACATCGGGAAAATCATAGGAAGTACGGATTTATAATTTGTAATTGTTATCGATTCACCGATAATTTCCGCCTTTGTACCGAGTAAATGTCCCGTAATCGGCGGACAAAGCTTTTCTGCCTCTATTATGCAGTTTGTCCACATCTTGACACTGAACTGAGTATTATTTGATGTCGTCGATGTATTGTTTTCAACAGGTTCGGGATCAAAAACAGTGAAGTCTGCTGTCGGTTCCGGGTCAAAGACTGGACCGTTATCAAATGGTGGCTCATCAAACACAGGCGCGTCCTGCGGTAACGGTATTTCATCAAAGACGGGAGCCTCATCAAAAATTGGCTGTTCTTCCTGCGGTGTACTGATGTCGAAAGGCGGTTCATCATCGTATTCGGCAGAATCGTCATCAAAAACAAGCGAATTCAGAATATCTTCCTTGCTCATTTCTTTTTTTTGTTCAGCAACAGGAATAATAGGGGATTCATTATGAATTTTTAAACTTACTGCTGAACCGCTTGACAGTTCATCTATCTTCTTTTCAAGCTGAGCAATTCTTGCATATAATGATGAAATATCATCGGATACTTCAGGCGAACAAATTTTAATCATTGCCATTTCAGTTTCGATACGCCTGTTCTGTGTCACTTTTATCGAAGCTATTGCCGCTGAAAGGATATTCATAATTGACAATATTTCTTCAATGCTGAATTTATCGGAAAGTTCCTTTAATTCCGTAAGCTCCTCATTTGTACATACAAGTATCTCCTCAGGCTTTTTTACTGATTTGATTATCAATAAGCTTCTGAAATGATTTGTAAGTTCCGTGCAAAGCCGCTCTGTATCGCAGGATGAATTATGCAGTTCGTCAACAATGGCAAGTGCTTTTGCCGTATCTTTATTTATAAATGCATCTGATAAATCAAAAAGATGTGTCTTACTCATAATACCTGCGGCATCAGAAACAACATCTACATTTACATTTTCGGATATGCTCAGGCATCTGTCAAAAATAGAAAGTGCGTCACGCATACCGCCGTCTGCAATTCTTGCAATTAAAACAGCCGCATCATCACTGAGCAGAACTTGTTCCTGCTGTGCTACGTATTTTAATCTGTCTACAAGTGCATCAACAGAAATTCTTCTGAAATCAAAACGCTGGCATCTTGAAAGAATTGTAGATGGCAATTTTTGTACTTCCGTCGTAGCAAGAATAAACACAATATGCTCAGGCGGCTCTTCAAGAGTTTTCAGAAGAGCATTGAATGCTTCAATCGTGAGCATATGTACCTCGTCAATTATGTAAACTCTGTATTTTGCCTGTGCAGGTGTAAAAGCTGATTCTTCACGCAAAGCTCTTATATCATCAATACCTCTGTTGCTTGCGGCGTCAATTTCAACGACATCAAGAACCGTACCTGAATCAATACCTCTGCAGATATCGCATTCATTACAGGGATTTCCGTCCACGGGATGCAAACAGTTAATGGCTTTGGAAAGAATCTTTGCACAGGAAGTTTTACCTGTACCTCTTGAGCCTGTAAAAAGATACGCGTGAGCCAAGCGTGACTCCCTGACTTCATTCATCAACGTTTCGGTTATATGAGGTTGACCTGAAACATCCTTGAATGTCTGAGGACGCCACTTTCTGTATAAAACTCTATACAATTTAAAAACTCCTAAAATTAGTAAAAAAAAGAAGTCCGACCTCGGTCATACGGCGAGCAGGCGAACTGTATCGCACGGGCTTACCGCTTAATGCTGCTCGGTTCCCCGCCTGACATGGTTCACAGCGCTCCGTCGCACAGGACCAACACGCCGCATGACTGAAATCGGACTTTCAATTCCAAAAGGTATTATAATATATTTTTAAAATAATTGCAATAGTAATTTTAAAATTACTGCAATATTTTTATGTAACCTCTTAAAAAGAGGCTTTTGCTCAGTTTTTTGCCTGATTGTTTTTGTTTTCGTCGCTGACTTTCTCTTGAATTTTGTTTTCTGCCTGATTATTGATGTTCTTCTTATCTTTTCCTGTTTTCTTTTTTGCATTATCCTTGTTTTTTGCCATTGTAATACACCTCATTTTTAATATGGTAAAATCAGTATTGTCACAAAAAACTTTTTTAAACAAAAATTAACAATTTTTTATTTTGATGTTGTAATTTTTTCAACATTGTGTTAGAATTACAATAATATAATTATTCCAAGGAAAAGGTGATATTATGAAACTCAATGACATTCCGTTGCTTCATAAGCTTTACGGAACAACACCGGGACAGGGTGTTCAGCCAAAAGAAGCATTGGCATACGGCGTTGCCGGCTTCGGTCAGAACTTTATCTGTACAATCATCGGCTCATATCTTACCGTATTTATGACTGATGCACTTCTTTTCGGTTCAAGTGATTTTATGCTCGGTACTGTATCAGGTACAATGGCTGTTGCATTTCTTATGCTTGGTGTTCGAGTATTTGACGCATTGAACGACCCTATTATGGGTTCGATTGTTGACAGAACGAGAACAAAATGGGGTAAATGCCGCCCTTATCTCAAATGGATGGCTATACCTATCGGCTTGATTACAATTCTTTGTTTTGTACCTGTATATAAAGCAAAATCAGTTGAATCATTCATCGCAATAGCTTGTGTATATCTTGTTTTCTCTGTTGTTTACACAATTGTTGACGTTCCTTATTGGGGACTTTCAACCTGTCTTACAAACAATACAGAAACAAGAGCAAATATTCTTACAATAACGCGACTTCTTTGCACTCTCGGTGCGGGTATTGTTACTGTTTTTGTTCCGATTATCACATCTGCTGTTACAGCTAAATACAAAACAGATGCCGGTATTGTTGACCCTGCATATATAACTGAAAATGCTGAGACACTTAAGTTGACATACTTTATCTGTGCTCTCGTACTTGTTCTTGTTGCTATGCCTATGTTCTTTGTAGGTTTTAAACATACAAAAGAGCGTTTTACCGCAACAACAGAAGCTCCCTCACTTATTCACAATCTTGGTCTCCTTTTCAGGAACAAACAGCTTCTTCTCGTTGTTGTTTCCGGTATTCTCGGCGGTGCAAGAATGGTTTATACATACACAGGCGGTCTTTACTTTGCAAAGTATGTTCTCAACAATGAAGGTATTTACAGTCTTATTACACTTCTTGTTGTTCCCGGCGGTCTTGTTGCATCAATTCTCGTTCCCTGGATGAGTAAGAAATTCACAAAGAAATGGGCATACATTGCAGTTCACGTGCTGGGTGGCGTTGTAATGTTTGCTATGTACTTTATCGGTTATGATGCTCCCTGGAAGCTCGTTGTATGTGCTATAGGTCTTGTTCTTCTCGGCATTCCTCAGGGTGTTAATAATATCATCACATACGCTATGATCGGTGATACTGTTGATTATCTTGAGTGGAAGACAGGCGAAAGAGGTGAGGGTATCTGCTTTGCAATGCAGACATTCATCAATAAGATCGGTATGGCTGTCGGTGCTTTTGTAGGCGTTCTTGCGTACTATATGGCAGGTATCAATCCCGATGCCGCAAACGGCGTATATATTACAGCTGACGGTAAAGATCTTCTCTGGAATATGCTTGTTCTGTCAGGCGCAATAAGTATGGTTGCCACCTGCATCCCGATGCTCTTCTATACAATCACAGAAAAAAAGCAAAAGCAGATGGTTGCTGAAATTGAGGAAAGAAAAAAAGTAAACTCAACATCAAACATCTAAAATAAAAGTAAGAGGACTTATGCTTAGTGCAAAAGTCCTCATTTTTTATAAAAAAATTAATTATTCATTATCTTTCACTATCTGAAATGCAATTCTCTTTACATCATCAATAGTTTCGATAGTTGATAGTTGCCTTCTGTATTCAGCACTGCCGCGAAGTCCTTTTGTGTACCAAAGGGCGTGTTTTCTTGCTTCGCGCATACCGATTCTGTTACCGCGCTCACTGCAAAGGTTTTCTATATGTTTCAGCATTACAAGCATACGCTGTGAAACAGGCGGGTCGGGGATAATATTACCTGTTTTTAAGTATGCTGATATCTGCTGAAATATCCAGGGACAACCCAACGCACCTCTGCCAACCATAATAAGGTCGCAGTTTGTTTCTTCATACATTTTTGCGGCAGAAAATACATCAACAATATCTCCGTTACCGATTACGGGAACAGAAACTGATTCCTTTACCCGTCGGATAATATCAATATTCACACTCGGCGCATACATCTGTTCTTTGGTTCTGCCGTGAACGGTTATTGCCGCCGCTCCGTTATCTTCAGCAATTTTTGCCATTTCAACAGCATTGATATGCTCCGCATCCCATCCACTTCGTATTTTAACCGTAACGGGAATATCAACAGCTGACGTAACAGCTTTTATTATTCTGCCTGCAAGTTCAGGTGTACGCATCAGTGCACTTCCTGCTCCGCCCTTTACAATTTTAGGGGCAGGACATCCCATATTGATATCAATGATATCGGGATTCATTTTAAGAGCAGAAATAGCTGCCTGAGCCATAGTTTCAGGCTCAGTACCGAATATCTGTACTGCGGCAGGGTGTTCAATTTCGGAAACAGCCATAAGCTCGCTTGATTTTCTGTCACCCATTGTAACACCTTTTGAACTGACCATTTCGCTTACTGTGTATGCCGCACCGAACCCCTTGCACAATTCTCTGAATGTTTTATCAGCAACACCAGCCATAGGTGCAAGTGCGGCAGTTTTTTCTATTTCAACATTTCCAATTTTCATTATATTGAATCCAATCTTAAATTTTACAAACATTTTATCATATTTTTTTGCAAATTGCATTACTTTTTTTCAAAAATATGCTATACTATTTTAAAATGCCTGAATATGGCGTAACAGCGAGGTAGATTATTTATGAAATTGCTTGTACTTGACGGCAACAGTATTGTAAACAGAGCATTTTACGGAATAAAACTGCTTTCAACAAAAGACGGTCAATTTACAAACGGTATTTACGGTTTTATGAATATACTTTTTTCATTGAGAGACAGCTATTCTCCCGATGCCGTTGCTATTGCGTTTGATGTAAAGGCTCCCACATTCAGACATAAATTATACAGTGAATATAAAGGCAACCGTAAGGGAATGCCCGAAGAGCTGGCACAGCAGATGCCTGTACTGAAAAGACTTCTTGTTTCGCTCGGCTATAAGCTTATAGAATGTGAAGGCTGGGAGGCTGACGATGTTATAGGCACACTTGCAAAGAACTGCAAAGACACAGACAAATGCTATATCGCAACGGGTGACAGGGATTCATTACAGCTCGTTGATGATAATGTTAACGTTCTTCTTGCCGCACCGAAGGCAGGAAAAACCGAAACGATCGTTTACAATTCCGACAAAATCATAGAGGATAAAGGTGTTGAACCGCTGAAACTGATTGAAGTCAAAGCGCTTATGGGTGATTCATCGGACAATATCCCCGGAGTTGCCGGTATCGGAGAAAAAACAGCAACTGATCTTATAAAAAAATTTGGCTCTATTGATTACATTTATGAAAATATTGACACTATTGAAGTTACGGCAGGTGTAAGAAATAAGCTTATAAACGGCAAAGATATGGCATTTTTAAGCCGAACACTCGGTACAATCAAAACCGATGCTCCTGTTGACACAGATTATTCATCCTATATTCCTTCTGATATCGACAAACAGTCTGCAAAAGCTATATTAACCGAGCTTGAAATGGTTAAGTTTATTGAAAAGCTCGACCTTAAAGATATCGTTGTCACAAACAGTGAAAATACATCTATAAAATACTGTGTCAAGAATATAACAGCTGATGAAATAATTGAATCTGTACGCAATGATGGCGAGCTTTATTTTATTACCGACGATTACATTACTGCATATGTAAATCTTGACGGTTACGTTAGCGAAATTGACTTTTCACTTATTGTTGACATTCTTGCAGACAACAATATTAAAAAATACACATCTGATGCAAAATCACTTTACACAAATGCAATAAAATGCGGCTATAATGTAAACAACATCGCATTTGACACATTGCTGGCAGGCTATTTACTTAATCCCAATTCTTCGGATTATTCAATCAGCTCACTTGCAGACAGCTACCGTATTGCAGTTAAAATTGATACGGAAAGTGACACTGTCCGCTCCTGCGCCGCGCTCAGGGAGCTGACAAAAAAGCTCCGAGTCGTAATAACAGAAAACGGGGAAGAACAGCTACTGTATGAAATCGAAATTCCGCTTTCACTGGTGCTCGCTTCTATGGAGCATTACGGCTTTAAGGTGGATTTTCAGGGTATTCACAGCTACGGTGTAATGCTTGACGGCAGAATTAATGAGCTTGTAGATAAAATTTACAGTTATGCTGACGGCGAATTCAACATTAATTCTCCCAAACAGCTCGGTGTTGTTCTGTTTGAAAAATTACAACTCCCTGTCAAGAAAAAGACAAAGACAGGCTATTCCACAAATGCTGATGTACTTGAAAGCCTTTACGACGAACACCCGATCATTCCTGCAATTCTTGAATACAGAACTATACAGAAGCTGAAATCTACTTATTGTGACGGCTTGCTGAAAGTTGTATCAGCTGACAGCAGAATCCACTCTACATTCCAACAGACGGAAACGAGAACAGGCAGACTTTCTTCTACTGAACCGAATCTGCAGAATATTCCTGTCAGAAGTGAATTGGGCAGGGAATTGAGAAGATTTTTCACAAGTGATGATGGCAATGTACTCATAGATGCAGACTATTCACAGATTGAACTGCGCGTGCTTGCGGCAATATCAGAAGATGTAAATATGACTGCCGCATTCAACAACGGTGACGATATTCATACTATAACGGCATCGCAGGTTTTCAATATGCCGATTGATATGGTTGCGCCGATTATGCGTAGCAGAGCAAAGGCTGTCAACTTCGGTATTGTTTACGGAATCGGTGCATTTTCACTCAGTAAAGATATCGGTGTTGCTGTTTATGAGGCTAAAAAATACATCGAAAATTATCTTTCTCACTATTCAGGCGTCGCAAAATATATGGAAAATATAGTTGCGCAGGCAAAAGATAACGGTTACGTAAAAACATTATTCAATCGCAGACGCTATCTTCCCGAAATCAATGCATCCAATGCAATTCAGCGTTCTTTTGGCGAAAGAGTAGCAAGAAATATGCCTATACAGGGAACAGCGGCAGACATAATTAAAATAGCTATGATAAAGGTTTTCAACCGTCTCAGACAGGAAAATATGCAATCAAAGCTTATTATGCAGGTACACGATGAATTGATTATTGAAGCTCCCGAGAATGAGGCAGAAAAGGCATTGCAGATACTCAAGGAAGAAATGGAAAATGCAGTCAAAATGAGTGTAAAAATGGATGTTGATGCACACATCGGTAAAACCTGGTACGATGCAAAGGGGTAAAGATATGAACATTGTATTCATCTGCACAGGCAACACTTGCCGAAGTCCTATGGCGGCGGGAATATTCAGCAAAAAAACTGAAAAATTCAGTCAATATCTTAATGTATCCAGCTGTGGCACAGGAGCAATGGTTGGTGACACAGCCAGCTTAAATGCAATAAGCGTAATGACTGCACGGGGAATTGATATCTCCGATCATCGTTCAAGACCTGTTAATCAGTATATTATTGATGATGCTGATTTTATCATCTGCATTTCTCCTTCCCATTACAATGCATTATTGCCTTATGCTAAAGATAAATTAATTATGCTTGGTGCGGGAATTCCGGACCCATATATGGGAAATGAGGATGTATATTCACAATGTGCAGATATGATTGAAACAGAAATTGACAAGCTGCTTGCCTCTGATATTTTTTTGGAAATATCAGAAATGACAAAAGATGATATCGATACAGTCGCACAGATTGAAAAAGATAATTTCTCCGAGCCCTGGAGCTATGATTCGTTTGTAAGTCAATTGAATAAAAATTATGCAATCAATTTTACAGTGCGATATCTGGGCAAACCTATAGGATATATCTGCTGTGATGATATTATTGGTGAAGTCAATGTCAATACCGTTGCAGTTGATAAAACATTCAGAAGACGCGGAATCGGTTCAATACTTATCAACAAAACTGTTGAATGGTGTAAAAACAATAATTCCGATTCATTGACACTTGAAGTCCGCGAATCCAATATTCCGGCGATAAATCTGTATTCCAAGTTCGGTTTTGAGATTTTGGGAAAACGAAAAAATTTCTATTCAAAACCAATTGAAGATGCATTAATAATGACAAAATATTTTAACGGTGATAATAAATGAAAATACTTGCAATAGAATCCTCCTGTGATGAAACAGCCGCAGCTGTTGTTGAAAATGGTAGAGTAGTGCTGTCAAACGTTATATCATCACAGGTAGAAGAACACAAAATATATGGCGGTGTGGTGCCTGAAATAGCGTCAAGACGCCACGCAGAAAACATTTCTGGTGTTGTTGAAAAAGCTCTTTCCGACGCTGCTTGCACATATGATGATATTGATGCAATAGCTGTCACCTATGCCCCCGGTCTTATCGGCGCGTTGCTTGTTGGGGTAAATTTCGCAAAAGGTTTGGCGTTTGCAACAGGAAAGCCGCTTATTCCCGTGCATCATCTGCGTTCACATATTGCGGCAAACTATATAACTGACACGTCACTTAAGCCGCCTTTTCTTGCTCTGGTAGTATCGGGCGGTCACAGCCATATTATCAATGTAAAAAGCTATACCGATTTTGAGATAATCGGCAGAACCCGTGATGACGCGGCAGGAGAGTGCCTTGACAAAGCGGCACGTTCAATGGGAATACCATATCCCGGCGGTGCAAATCTTGATAAAATTGCAAAAAACGGTAATGATACTGCATACAAATTCCCTTATCCTAAGGTTGAAGGTGCTCCGCTTGATTTCAGTTTTTCAGGACTTAAAACATCGGTTATAAATATTATACATAATTCACAGCAAAAGGGTGAAACTATAAATATTGAGGATTTAGGCGCGTCTTACATCAGGCAGGTTGTAAAATGTCTTACCGATAATACAATGAAAGCCGCCGAAATCACAGGACAAAACAAGATAGTTGTTGCAGGCGGCGTAAGCGCAAATTCAGTATTAAGAAGAGAGCTTGAAACGCTCAGCAAAGCAAGGAAACTTGAATTGTATATGCCTCAGCTTTCTCTGTGCGGTGATAATGCGGCTATGGTAGGTGCTCAGGCGTATTATGAATATAATGCAGGGCATATTGCTAAAGAAAATCTTAATGCAATAGCGTCATTATCTATTGACAAAATTTACATTTAATGCTATTATTAATTTGATTTTGATGTTTTTTTCATTGTAAAAAATATCCATTTAATTTTGTAAATTTTATCTAAAAGGAGAGAATGATAAATGGAACTTACAACAAACAAGTCCATACTTTCTTGGATCAGCGAAAAAGCTGACCTTGTAAAACCTGACAAAATCGTTTGGATTGACGGTTCTGAAGAGCAGATCAATGCACTCCGTGCTGAGGCTGTTTCTACAGGCGAAATGATCAAGCTCAACGACGAGCTTCTTCCCGAATGCTATCTTCACAGAACAAAGCCCAACGACGTTGCCCGTGTTGAGGACAGAACTCTTATCTGCACACCCACAGAAGAAGAGGCAGGCCCTACAAACCATTGGATGGAGCCCTCAAAGTGCTACGAAATGCTTTATGATATAGCAAAAGACAGCTATAAAGGCAGAACAATGTATGTTATCCCTTACTCAATGGGTCCTGTCGGTTCACCTTTCTCAAAGGCAGGTATCGAGCTTACCGACTCTATCTATGTTGTTCTCAATATGGCTATTATGACAAGAGTAGGCAAGAAAGTTCTTGACGTACTCGGCGACAGCGAAGACTGGGTAAGAGGTCTTCACTGCAAGTGTGATATCGATGCTGAAAAGCGTTGGATCTGTCAGTTCCCTCAGGACAACACAATCATCTCCGTAAACTCCGGTTACGGCGGAAATGTTCTTCTCGGCAAAAAGTGCTTTGCACTCCGTATTGCTTCTTATCAGGGCTGGAAAGAAGGCTGGCAGGCTGAGCATATGCTTATCCTCGGCGTTGAGAATCCTCAGGGCGAAGTTAAGTACATCTGTGCTGCATTCCCCTCAGCTTGCGGTAAAACAAACCTTGCTATGCTTATTCCTCCCGAGGGATATCAGAAGGCAGGCTACAAGGTATGGTGTGTTGGTGACGATATTTCCTGGATTCGCAAGGGCAAGGACGGCAGACTCTATGCTATCAACCCCGAAAACGGTTTCTTCGGCGTTGCTCCCGGCACAAATATGAAGTCAAACCCCAATGCTCTTCTCTCAACAAAGAAAGGCACAATCTTCACAAACGTTGTTCACAATCTTGAAAACAACACAGTTTGGTGGGAAGGTCTTGATAAGAATCCTCCTGCAAATGCAATTGACTGGCTCGGCAACGAGTGGAACGGCACAGAGTCAACAGAGAAGGGCGCACATCCCAACTCAAGATTCACAGCTCCCACAGTTAACTGCCCCTGCCTGAGCAGCGAATTTGAAAATCCCGAAGGTGTACCCATTTCTGCTTTCGTATTCGGCGGCAGACGTGCAAAGCTTGCACCCCTCGTATATCAGGCAAAGAGCTGGAACAACGGTGTATTCGTAGGTTCAATTATGGCTTCCGAAACAACAGCAGCAGCTGCAGGTGCAGTCGGCGTTGTTCGTCGCGATCCTATGGCTATGCTTCCTTTCTGCGGCTACAATATGGCTGATTACTGGCAGCATTGGATCGACATCGGTACTACTCTCGATGAAGATAAGGCTCCTAAGTTCTTCAATGTTAACTGGTTCCGTAAGGATGACGATGGCAACTTTATGTGGCCCGGTTTCGGTGACAACCTTCGTGTTCTTGAGTGGATTCTCAACAGATGCGACGGCAAGGTTGACGCAAAAGAAACAGCTATCGGTTACGTTCCTTATGCTGAAGATATCAATATCAACGGCATCGAGGATGAAGTAACTCTTGACAGCCTTAAATCAATTCTTGAAGTTGACAAGTCACTCTGGCTTGAGGAAACAAAAGGTATTGAGGAGTTCTATGCTAAGTTCGGCGATAAGATGCCCGAAACTCTTAAAGCAGAGCTTGAAACACTCAAAGCAAACCTTAAATAATTTCAAATTTAAAAAATTTCAGCACCGATTAATTTCGGTGCTGTTTTTATGTATATTTTCATCCTGTTGTAAAATAATAATACCGACAATAAAACAAAGAGGTGTTATAAATGCAGAATATTACAGCAAAAGAGCTTTCCGCAATTGAGGATCAGCTTAACTACGAACAGCTCCTTATCAAAAAGTACAAGAATTATGCATCAATGTGTCAGGATGCACAGCTTAAAACAACCTGTGAAAATCTTGCGGCACAGCACAAAACTCATTTTGATACAATTATGTCCTATTTAGGCAATTAAAGGAGAATTAAAATGAATCAGAATCCTATGACAGATAAAGAAATTATGGATGATGTTTTATCATCACAGAAAATGATTACAGACACATACAATACCTTTACAAATGAATGTGTAAATCAGCAGTTAAGAACAGACTTTCTCAACATTCTTCGTGAAGAACACAATCTTCAGCAGAGTGTTTTTGACCAGATGAAAACAAGAGGCTGGTATTGTCCTGCATCTGCGGAACAGCAGAAAATCAATGACGCATACACCAAATTCAGCAATATTCAGCAGACATTATGATGCAAAAATCTCTCCGGACTATTGTTCGGGGAGATAATTTATGTTATTATATTTACGGAGATGATTATTATGAGATACATAGCAGACCACGATTTTCACATACATTCAACCATTTCACCCTGCTGTCACGACCCACAGCAGACACCGGACGCGATTTATGAATATGCAAAAAGAAATAATTACAGAAAAATATGCCTTACAAATCACTTGTGGGATGAAAAAGTTAAAAGCGTAGCCACCTGGCACGAAAAACAGCGTTTTGAATGTCTTACATCTGCATTACCGTTACCCGATGACGGCAGTGTAAAATTCTGCTTCGGTGCGGAAACTGATATGGATATGAATTATACGGTGGGCATCAGCAAAGAGCGCATTGACGAGCTTGATTTTATTGTTGTTCCTACAACACATTTACATTTGTCGGGTTATACAATTGAACGAGGTGTGGATACGGTACAGGGGAGGGTAGACGCCTGGATCAACAGATTCAGTGCACTTTTAAAGCAGGATTTTCCTTGGCATAAGATGGGTATTGCACACCTTACCTGCGGTCATATTTTCGGCGACAGAACACCGGAAGTTATTGTAAACATTCCCGAAGAAACGTTGTATGAATTATTCACTGAAAGCGCAAACAAGGGGCTTGGAATAGAGTTAAATATAAAATCACTCAATATGAATGATGAACTTAAAGAAATAATTTTCAGACCGTATCATATTGCAAAAGACTGCGGATGTAAATTCTATCTCGGCAGTGATTCTCATTCCGTCAAAGCCCTGAACGAGGCAAAAGATAATTTTGAAAATGTTATTACGATTCTTGATTTAAAAGAAAGTGACAAATTTGATTTTTAATTGTTAAGTGGGTGTTTAAATGTATTATCACGCATCACAGATTGAAAATATCAATGTACTTAAGCCAAGAATATCAAACCACAATGTTCCTCTTATTTATTTTTCCACCAAAAGAGAAAATGTTTTAGTTTACTTAAGTAATGCTATTGAAAAGTATTGCAAAGAAACAAATTTTTCACATAGTGGAAAGTGGCATAAATGGGCAACTTACGGCTTTGAACCCGACGGAACATTAAGAATTGATGAGTATTATCCTGATGCTGTTTTTGATACATACAAAGGTGTTTCGGGATATATTTACTATGCTGATTCAATTGATATATCAGACGATAATATACATATAAACAGTGCGGTTACAAGTTCTGTGCCCGTTTCTGTCGGCGGTTTTGAATATATTGAGGATGCTTACCTTGAAATTATTAAAGCTGCTGAACAAGGCTTAATAAAAATACGTAAATACGAAGATATGAGCGAAAGTATGTTGTCCTGGATTAAAAAGACAATTATTAATGAATATGCAGAAGCAGAAAATGAACCGGATTACAGATATTTTCTCAAAGCAAAGTTTGAGTTTTTGTAACTAAAATATAATAGAGATGATCAAAAAGAGAGAAGTTCCAAACTCCTCTCTTTTTATAATTTTATTCAATTATTGCATTCAACCAGGACAATACACTTCTGTAAACATCACACTTATCTTTTTCATTGAGAATTTCGTGTCTGTCGCCTTCAAAAAGCTTTATTGCAACATCGGAATGTCTTGTATCTGCAAGATTACGGTAAACCTCTTTTATACCCTTACCGTAGTTTCCTACAGGGTCGGCATCGCCTGCAATAAGATATATCGGTAAATCATTTCTGACGGCAGAAAACCACTCAGGACGGTTGATTTCAATAATCATTTCCATTAAATCTCTGTAGCCGCAGGCAGTAAACAGAAATCCGCAGTATTTATCGTCAATGTACTTATCAACAATATCATTATCACTTGTCAACCAGTCAAATGATGTTCTGGCAGGCTTTATTTTGCTGTTATATGTACCGAACGCAAGATTGTCAATAAGCTTTGACCTGTGATGCGTACCCTTTAATTTAATTATGGATTTTACAACTGCAATACCTACACCTGCCACAGGATTCGCACCGGCAGTACCGCAATAGACTGCGCCGTTTATTGCATCACCACAGATTGATGAATAAAGCCTTGCCACAAAAGAACCCATACTGTGCCCGAAAAGTATAACCGGCAGATCGGGTAATTCACTTTTTGCGATATCCGTAAGTGATTTTGCATCATTTACAATATTCATCCATCCGTTTTCTGCGCCGAAGAATCCAAGCTGAGAATCATCTGCAACAGATTTTCCGTGACCTAAATGGTCGTTTATAAACACAGCATAGCCGTTGTCGTTAAGATATGATATAAAATCCTCATATCTGCCGTGATGCTCCGCCATTCCGTGAGCAATCTGAACAATACCTTTGATTTTTATGTTTTCAGCAGGGAAGTACCCCCAGGCTGAAATATCACAAAGACCTGACGATGATTTGTATGTATAAGTTTTACAAGTTTCTATCATATCAATCACCTGTTATCAGATATCGGTTTATTTTGCAGGGTGAACATCATATCCGTTTTTCTTAAGAAACTGTTCAATTCTTGAACCGGGATTAAGAAGGGGGCTGATTGATTTATCTTCGTTAAGGCTGTCAACAAGCAAAGCAATATACTTTGACATATCAACAGTATAATACCAATCTCTTGAAAGAAGCTCGGGAGTGCGATAAACAAGGTTTGTGGTAAATACGCCGTCAATAAGACCGTCTGCATAAGCCTTATCAAATGTAGCAAGACCGTTGCAGAAAAGACCGAACGCAGAGCACATAAAGATTCTTCTTGCCTTAAGCTCCTTAAGCTTTGTAGCAACTTCAATCATTGAATCGCCGGATGAAATCATATCGTCAACGATAATAACATCCTTGCCTTCAACATTATCACCGAGGAATTCGTGTGCAATTATGGGGTTTCTGCCGTTGACTATAACAGAATAATCTCTTCTCTTATAGAACATACCGAGGTCAACACCGAGAACGGTTGAGTAGTAGATACATCTCTGAATACCGCCTTCATCGGGAGAGATAATCATAAGATGGTCATTGTCAATCTTGAAATCTTTAACATTTCTTACAAGCGCCTTGATCATCTGATATGTTGTCTGTACGTTCTCAAAGCCTTTAAGGGGAATTGCATTCTGCACTCTGGGGTCGTGAGCGTCAAATGTGATAATGTTATCAACACCCATAAGATTGCAAAGCTCCTGAAGTGCAAGAGCGCAGTCAAGGGATTCACGGTTGCTTCTCTTATGCTGTCTGCCTTCGTAAAGCATAGGCATAATTACGGTAATTCTTTCTGCCTTACCTGCACAGGCTGCAATAGCTCTCTTAAGGTTTGCAAAATGCTCGTCGGGAGACATAGGAATGTCCACACCGTATGCGTTATGCGTAATTCCGTAATTGAAAACGTCAACAACGATATATATATCTGCGCCTCTTACGGATTCGTGAATAACTGCTTTACCTTCACCTGTACCAAAACGGGGGAAAGTAACATCCATAAGGTATGTATCCTTAAGATAGCCGTAAAAAGCGATAGATGTTTTGTGTTCGCTGATTTTTTCCTTTCTCCAGGAAACGATGTAATCGTCAACTTTTTTTGCAAGCTCATCACAACCGGGGAGTGCAATAATTCCAAGCTGACCTACAGGGATTCGAGTAAGTTCTTCGGTTAAAACTGGCATTGATAAAAACCTCCATAATAATCTTACTTATATTGTACCTTATTTTGACGAATTTGCAATACCAAAAAAGAAGTTTGTTAGATTTTGCACAAAAAAAACTTAAAATATAATCAAAAATATCTAAAATTATGGTTAAAATATCTTATTTATATTAATATAATATTTAATAAGGGATTTTTCTCTTTTTACTCTTGACTTTTTGCACCAAATAGCATATAATAACTTCTGCAAATATTTGCCGGTGTGGCGGAATAGGCAGACGCAAGGGACTTAAAATCCCTCGGTGGCAACACCGTACCGGTTCAAGTCCGGTCACCGGCACCATTTTTGAGTATTCATAAGGGATTTGACCTGTGAATACTCAAATTTTTTATATCAAAGCATATAACCCACTATGCCAATTTCAGTTTTACTTGAAAGATGTCAAGTGGGATTTTTTATTAAAGTATTGAAATTACGCAAACTTTTGTGATATACTATTTGTGCCAAACAAAACCGAATAAATGATGTGGGAATGGTATTTTCTTTTATGGGAATACTATATCTTTTCGTGTACTTTTTTGAATTTTGCAAAACTGCAAATTCCACGGATAGTATGCGATGATTAGTCATTCCCATTTGTCTGGTTTTGTTTGGCGACAATCGGAGTTTGCGTTTTCGGTGCGTTAACTTCGGTTGGCGCACTTTTTTTATTTTGTGGAGGTTAAATATGGCTAAAATGGATCATTATGAAAATGGAGTATGGGTAGGTTCTTCTGAAATAAAAGGCCATTCTAATACTACGGGATGGGTAGATACTTATTCGGCAGATGGAAAAGTCAGAAGCACTATGGTTCATAACACAGATCAGTTCGACTATAAAGAAAGTGAACATAGAGAAAAAAGCATAGAGGAAATTCGTAGCAGTGTATCAGCCGCAAAAACTGTGTCCGAATTTAGAATGAAAGTTTTAGACTTTGTTTACAAACTAGCAATTCGTTTTATATTTCCCGCCTCAGCAATAGTCGGAGCAATATGTCTTGCAGCTTATTTTGTATTAAAAGCGTTACCAAATGAGATTATTGAAAAATTACAATCAATGTCTGTCTATGTAGGCATTGCTTTGGGAATTCTTTTGCATTTAGCTGGTATCGTGTTTGCGATATATGTTTTTATGCCATCTAAAAGCAAAAAGAAATCTAAAAAAAATAAAAAAATAATTCCCTTATGAAGATCCACACCAACGCTCCAAAGACGAAAGTTTTTGGAGCTTGCTTGTTTTTAATATAAAAAACTTTATGGGCAACGGAATAACCGTTACCCATATTTTTAAGCTATTTATAGAAATTATAAAGAATATCAGTATCGGTTGTCAAGTTATCCACATACCAGGAGCTACCGATTTTTACCATAAAAACATCAACCGAGGTAACAATTTCATTATCATTTAATACATTAACTGTAAGCAGATGAGCATCAGATACATCATCTATATTTACCCCGTATGAATTTAAAATTTCAATATCAACAGACGACTTAAATTTATCAATATCTGTTTGCTTTTGAGTTGCACCGATATTAACGGTCAGCTTGTAATTATCGCCGTAGGCTTGCTCGTATATTCCGGTTGATTTATAACTCAGCTGAACACCTGTGTTTTCATCGTACACATCTTCTGTACCTGTCAGTTTGTTACCGTAGGTTGAAACGTTTGCCTCAAATGCGGTAAAGAATATTTCGTCGGTCAGGTAGTCATCACCGAAAATATCCTTGCGCACATCTATAAGCTTATTAATGTAATTTGTATAGATTGCATCATAATTATCCCAGCCGTAGGTGTTTACAAGCTCCTCATAATAGGGATACATAGCATCTGTAACCTGACCTGAAAGCGTGCCGTTATCGTTAACGGTTGCATCGCTCTTGTAGGCTTCATCGTTATATCCCTTAAAATCGTCCGTATTATCACCGATTTTATAATCCGTATCCCTGTAAACAGCAGGATAAATATAATACTTTCTTATGTAATCGCCGTATTTACTGCTGTAGCTTGCAAGTGTATTTTTGTATGCATTGTAACCGTCACCGGTCTGTACAATGGTATCAACATATGTTTTTGCAAGCTCATCGGGATGAAAGGCAGTATATCTTGAAGTGAATGTTGAAACACAAATTACAACAAGCAGAACTGCTATTACAACAAAAGTCAATATAGCATACAGTTTTGAATTAAAGCTTTTTTCTTTGTTTGACATCTTGCAGCCCTCCTTATGAATTTACTTGTGCATCAGCCGAGATTGCCGTGCCTGCAACTTCGCGACGCTCGATAAGAGTTTTTGTAATCATTTCTTTTTTCTCGCCGACCATATCATAGAAAAGAATGGGCACAGCCTGAAGAACAACAAAAACGGCAGGAATGATTGTATAAATCATAAGCAATTTGTTAAGTGTGCCGTCTGTCTGCACTGCATAAGCTACATTTGCATCGGTAGATACCATATAGCCTGACCAGGTATAAAGAAGCCAGGGACCGAGTGCTTTTGTGAAAGCTGATGCTATTTTTGAAAACAGACCGTAACCTGCATATGCAAGACCTTCCTGTCTTTTGCCTGTTTTATATTCAATTTCATCAACACAGTCAGCAATCATAATGTTAGGAGTAACGTTCGTGTTACCGTGCTGAAGTCCGCAGAAGAAGTTCAGAATAAGGAAGGGGATAATAAGACCGTCGTTGAATCCGACACCTCTTGAAACAAGGAAAAGGATAGCAAGCGAGGATGCACCGTAAATGCTGAAAAGTATAAATGTCTGTTTTGTGGAAAACTTTTTAAGCACAAAGTTAACAAGAAGTGTTCCCACTGCAGTGCCGATACCCATAGGAAGCAAAAGTCCGAGTTTAAGGTCTTTTGAACCGAGGAGATAAATTGCTATGTAAAGTGATACCGTACCGTAAACACCTCTGCCGAAGCCGCAGAGCTTTGTAAGAGATACCATAAGAAGATTCTTATTTGTAAAAACTACCTTGACGGCATCTTTAAGGCTTACTTTTTCCTGCGTAAAGGGAACTCGCTCTTTGTTGTTGACGAAGAAAATCATTACAAACAGAATAAGACCGAGTGCGCACACGGCAGTTGAAATTATAAGGTCAAGACCTTGTCCCTCCGCATTTTTGTACTGCTGCTGTCCCATAACTGCTTTCATAACAAGCCCCACAACCAACACAACAACCATGCCGCCGGACTGACCGACTGAACGCAGGAATGATGCAATGGAAATAGCGCTTGAACGCTCAGAAGGATTGGGTGAACAAAGCGCACCGAAGCAGTTTGCAGGACTTTCAACCGCACAGCAAGCCATTGTATAAACAGAGTAGACTATAAACATCCATACGATTGCAACAGTTTGATTATTCGTGTTCGGTGCAACGAAAACCAGCATTGATATCAGCGCAAGCGGAATAACACCAAATCCAACCCAAGGCTTTACCTTGCCGAATTTTGTTCGCGTATTATCTACAAGATAGCCGATAACAAGCTCGCAAACAGCACCTACAATACCTGCAACAAGGAAAACGGCAGATATGATGTTTGACATTGTATCGGCATCAAAACTTTTACCCTTGAATGCGAAGTCTGCAAAAAATGTTGCCGTATAGTCAGGCATCCAGCCTGTAAGCAGAGCAACACCGAAAAGACCTATACCGAATGTAACAATTTCCGATTTTTTCATATATTTTTTGTTAGCTTTTTCGGACATAATAATTCCCCCTTATACTATAATAAATTATTTTAACATTTTGTGCCATAATGTGCAACTGTATCAAATCACAAATATAGGCATAAAAATTTAGTTACTTTTACATAGAAAAACTGTCCGCGTACAACAGAATACACGGACAATTAAATACGAAATACCATAAAAAACCCACCGTGCCGACTGCCACCGATTATAACCTGCATATATAGCAGGATGGGTTGCCGCCCGATACTTTTGTGCTCCCAACGTCCGCCGGTTACAGCGGGAGGTCTGCATACCCGGTAACGGAGCTAAGCCCCCGTTTAAATGATTGTAGGGTTAAAATGGGTGACTGCTTATCGCACACAGCAGGCTTAATTTAATTATTCATCATCAAATTCAAACATATCGGCAAGTCTTTCTTCAAACATCTTGCCCACACGCATAAACTGATCTTCATCCTCAATAGGCTCGAGATAAATCTCATCACCTTCGTAAACACGTTCAAGAATAATGAGTTCACCGTCTTCATCGGTTACTTCCTCATCCTCATAAACGGGCAGAAGAGCAACATATTCCTTATCGTCGAGGTCAAGTGTATCAAGCTCTTCAAATATATGCTCGTTACCGTCCTCGTCAACGATGCTTACAATCAGCGGTTCGTATACGTCTTCGCCGTTTTCATTCATAATGATTTCGTCATTCACAGTTTTCTCCTCCTGACTTATGTAAAATATCAATTAATTCTATCAAAAAAATATATCAATGTCAACACGCTGTTGATATTATTCTGTGAATTCTGCCTGCCAATAACAATTGAAATTTTTACCTGCTTCAACAGACTGAATACAATCCTTTTCAGAAAAATCATCCTTGCGTGTATGGTCATCGTTTACGCCCCACCAGGGTTCAATGCAGACATAGGGCGCATTCGGCTTTGCCCATACACCGAGATAGGGACATCCGCCCATATCAAAAATAACTTTTCTGTTGTGTTCATCACTTTCAAGTGTGATATGCTTTGATTTGATATCTCTAAAAATCAATGCATCGCCGTCAAAAATGTTTTTTGTAATTGTAAATGATTTTTCATTATTAAGAACAGGAAGCATCACACCCGTTCTCAGACATTCCGTATCAATGGATACAGTATCGAGTGTTTCATTTTCATCAAAGATCAGTCTGTCACCGATTTTACAGTTGAATCCGGGATGGCCGCCGATAGAGAAATACATAACATTATCATTTTTATTGACAACAGTATGTGTAACCTTGATTGACTTTTCAATAAGCTCAAATGTCACATATACTTCAAAATGATAGGGGAAAATTTTAAGTGTTTCTTCATCATCGGTCTGAACAAAGGTGATTTTGCTGTCTTCTTTTGAATAGAGCTGTGCTTCACGCTTTCTGAAAAGCCCGTGCTTGGGCATTGTGTATTCTTTGCCTTCAAGATAGTATTTATCATCAAGAACTCTGCCTATAATAGGGAAGAGAACAGGGGACTGACCGTACCAGACGTCGGGATTGCCTTGCCACAAGAATTCAAAACCTGTAGCCTTGGATTTTACGCTTGTAAGCTCTGCGCCCATAGTTTTTATACCGGCTTCGAGATATTCGTTTGAAATGTAGTATACCATATAATTTAGTCCTTTCTTTGTGTATGTAGAAAGTATAGCATAAGTTAACCAAAATAACAATAGCCGACAGAAAAATCTGTCGGCAAAAATTACATATTTTAATTCATCTGTTTTTTTGTTGCGGCGGATACGGCAGCACCTGCATCAAGAACAGGGTAATCAGTATTATTAACTTCAACAGATTCTGTTGCACTTGTCATAATTATTTCTTTTACCTGAGCTCCGGAAAGCTCGGGGTTTACGGTAAACATCATAGCGGCAGTACCCGACACGAAGGGTGTAGCCATTGATGTGCCTGACATATACCCAAACTCGTTATCAACAAGAGTGCTGTAAATATATTCTCCCGGAGCTGCAATGTCAACACTCCCGGCGTTTGCAAAATACGTGTATGACATATTTTCGCCAACTGACCCTACAACTATTATTCTGTTATCGACTTCTTCAATAGGGGAATCTGCAACAAAAAATGAATATTCAGCGTCAACATAATCAGGACAACTGTCAAAAATATTAAATACATCGAGTTTCGATAATATATCCTTATCTCCGTAACCGAAATAAGAAGAAAAAGATTTATAAAGGGAAGTAGTTGTACTGTTTCCGGCTGCAACGCATATTACAAATTCATTGCCACGCTTAATGGCATTAGCTAAAATTTCAGAAAAAAGAACATTCTCATTATTGATGTATTCAACAGCATTTGTGTCACCAAGCTGAGCTGAGATACTGATGTACGAATTATATCCCATACTGATATTGATTACTTTTACATCTTTACGCAGAATCATATCACAGATTGAAGCAATCCAATATGATGTGGATACATTAACACCATTATACGAACACAGATCAGCATCATACGCAAGTCCGCATATATTTTCAGCCGAATCGGCATTTATAATTCCTGCAACATGCGTGCCGTGTGACTCAGCGCCGTAAAGAAGAGATGAATTCAATGAATCGAGTGAATAATCATCACCGTTTGCAACATTCAACAAATTATTGTTATAATCGACCAAAACATCAATCATTCCGACATTTACATCATTATCATACTGATTATATATACTCCAAGCATCATATGCATTTATCATATCATAGTAATAGTGGTTTTTGTCCGCATAAGCAGTTGATTCTTCCGAATCAGTGGGCATTTCTTCAAAATAATCGGGTAAAACTATCTTAAACATATCAGAGTCTGACAATTTTTTACAAATATTATCAAGTTTTTCAAAAGACAATTCATCAGAAAATTCAATTTGATAAAAATTTACATCTTTGATATAGCCGCAGATTTCAGCATCGTAATCATTAAGAAGGGTAGTTATATCATTGAATGTTACATTGTCAGTCGCAACTGCAATTGCGGTATTATCAACATATTTAAGCCTGACATCATTATCTGCAAATTTTATATCTTTTGCGCTGATTTGTTTGATATAAAAATTCTCATCAACATTCTTACCGTAATATGAATACATATTGAAATATTCATTGTATTTATTTAAATCCGGTCCGGAATAACTCAAAGGCTCAAACAGATATAATACAGAGCAAGAAAGAAAATAAATCAAAACAACCGCAACAACAGCAATAATAAATTTATGCTTTTTTAAATACTTCACAATATCAATCCTTTAAATTTATACATCAAAAATTCTATAACAAAAAGATAACTTTGTCAATATTCATAAATTATATCAGAATTCACACAAGCAGAGTGTTGACAAGTGCCAAGGAAAATGATATAATTGCACAAAATAAATGTTTTGTGCAATTTAGGGTAGTAAAAAAAGTGAGGTTTTGGTGATATGACTAATTATAAACCCGATTATGAGGCATTTCCGCCGTTGTTATGCGATTATCTGTTATACATAGAAACTGTAAAAAACAGAGCTGTAAAAACTGTTTTTGAATATTCAATTAATCTCAGAGAATTTCTTTCTTTTTTAGTTGTTGAAAAAAAAATATGCAAACCAGACAATATTGACATCAGAATCTGTGATGAAAATTTTTTTAATAATGTTTCTTTAAGTGATGCATATCAATATTTATCATATTGTAAAAACGAAAAAAATAACTCTGCCGCCACAAGGTCACGCAAAGTTATAGCAATAAGACAATTTTTCAAGTATCTGACCGACAACCGTCGGATTCTCGCTGACAACCCGATGCGAGCTCTTGATACACCTAAAAAAGAAAAAACTTTGCCCAAGTATTTAACTCTTGAGCAAAGTATGAATTTACTGAGTTCGGTCGACGGCAAAAACAAAGAACGTGATTATGCAATTTTGACAATTTTTCTCAATTGCGGTCTGCGATTGTCCGAGCTTGTAAGTCTGAACTATACGGACATTCGTTCGGATAATTCAATGCGGGTATTAGGTAAAGGCAGTAAAGAAAGAATTGTATATCTTAACGACGCCTGTGTATCAGCTATTGAGGCATATATGCGAGTGCGTCCGAAAGACGGTGTTATAGACAAGAGAGCATTATTTCTGAGTAACAGATTACGGCGCATAAGCACAAGAACCGTTCAGCATATAGTTGATACATTTCTGGAAAAATCGGGTCTTGCAAATATGGGATTGTCAACACACAAGCTTCGTCACACTGCGGCTACGCTTATGTATCAATACGGAAACGTTGATGTTCTTGTGCTAAAAGATGTTTTAGGACACGAAAATTTAAGCACAACCGAAATATACACGCATCTTGCGGACACTCAGAAAAAAGACGCTATTGAAAGCAATCCCTTATCTTCAATAAAACCGACTAAAAAGTAAATAAATACGCAAACGCCTTTATAAATACGGTTTCCACAGCCGATGTCAGCACTGTTCCTGCAAAATATACAGCATATCTCTTTATGTATGTTATTACTGCAGTGCTGTCAGGCTGTTTTTTTTCGAAAATAATTGCCAACAGCTCTTTTGACAAAATCCAGGCTGAACTGCTTGCAAGCAACAGAATCGCCATAAACATAACGCCCGATGGCAAAATAGTGAGAAGATAATATCCCACGCCGTTCATAGAATATTCAGTCAACAGATAGCCTGACAGCATACCGTAACCTATTCCTTTTATAACAGGAGCAGATATTACAACGGGTAAACCTATGCAACTCAATCCTGCACAAAATACTGCCGCAATGAATACGAAATTAATTATAAACGAATTAAAAAATATTTCATAAAATTTCAAATCAGTTCTTTTATTTATGAATATTGTAAAAACTGATTTAAAATCCGACAAAAAAACGTTACTGCTCCCCTTCCCCATTATTCCTGCTCCGATAATTACTCCTGCTGCAAACAATGCAACTGTAATTATCATATTTTTTATCATTTTTTCCTGTTCGGTTGTAAATTCTGCTTTCTTATTAAACCGTATTGTTTTGATTTTCATTATAATTTCTCCGTTCCTTTTATCTTCTTATGTTTGCTCCGATAACACAACCAATGAATCCGGCAACAATGTCTGCTGGAAACATTAAATATATTTTTGAAGACAAATCAGCATTGTTGAAACAAAGCAAAATTACAAATTGAATTATAATCACTGTTATTGAGCAGAGCATACCGATAATAAGTTTGTTTTTTGATGATGAAATGCTTGCGCCAGCCGCACACACAATCGAGGATATCCCCGAGGCAATAAGCACCATAATAAAGAAATAAGTTGTCGGGATGTCCGTATTCAGAATTACAATTGAAAATACTGCGAGAAAAACTACAAAGCTGACTAACCCCGATATTAACCCGATTAAAAAGCACTTGAATATTGAATTTGAATCAGGCTTGTTTCTTTTTTGTTTTTTACTTTTTGGCATATAAAAATCCCTCCGTATCTGTAAATAGATATGAAGGGGAAATTATTAATATTACTTTTTAATTATTCGTTGTTTGATGCATCGGGTGTTTCGTCACCTTCGTGAACATCAGACTTTTTCTTACGTCTGCCTTTGCCTTTTGCTTCTTTTTCTGCAGCCTTAGCAGCCTCCTGAGCGGCTCTTTCAGCCTGAATTCTGTCATCAGCAGTATTATTTGTCTGAATAGCCCAACGTGTAATCTTCATCTTGTTTCTGTCTGCACCTGTTTCGATAACAAGAGAATCTTCCTTAACAGTAACAACTCTGCCGCAGATGCCGCCGATTGTAGTGATTTCATCACCGATCTGGATAGCATCACGCATTTCCTGTTCTTCTTTCTGCTTTTTCTTCTGAGGTCTTATCATCATAAAATACATAATAGCAAAAAGTGCTACCATCATTAAAATAGTACCCCAGGAAGATGTTTTGCCGGTTGCAGCTTCTTCTTCAAGAACTTTGAACAATAAATCCATTTTAATTCCTCCGAATTTTACAATAATATCGTAATTATAATATAGGCTGTAACATTTTTCAAGTGTTTTTTCAAATTTATTTTATTCTTGTATCAAGCAAATCAACATACTTACTGTAAAATGCATCAAAAGTATCATTTTCAAGAGCATCTCTGATTTTTTCCATAAGTTTATTATAGAAATATAAATTATGTGTCACAGCAAGGCGAAGCGCAAGAACCTCTTTTGCCTTAAAAAGATGCTTGATATATGCTCTTGAATGATTTTTACAGACAGGACAGTCACATTCACTGTCAATAGGAGAATCGTCACGGTCATATTTTGCATTGTTGAGATTTATAATGCCGTGCCAGGTAAACAGATGGCCGTGTCTTGCATTTCTGCTGGGCATTACACAGTCAAACAGGTCAACTCCCCTTTTTACTGCTTCAATAATATTTCCGGGAGTACCTACCCCCATAAGATAACGTATTTTATCCTTTGGCATATAAGGCTCAACTGCTGAAATAATACGGTACATATCCTCCTTCGGTTCACCGACGGCAAGACCGCCTATGGCATATCCGTCAAGATCGAGTTTTGCAATTTCTTTCATATGCGCTATGCGGAGGTCATCATAAGTGCATCCTTGATTTATGCCGAAAAGTAGCTGGTTTTTATTGATTGTTTCAGGCAACGAATTAAGCCTGTCCATCTCTTTTTTGCAACGGATAAGCCAGCGTGTGGTTCTTTCACAGGATTTTTTTGCATAGTCATATTCAGCAGGATTTTCAACGCACTCATCAAAAGCCATTGCAATTGTGGATGCCAGATGGGATTGAATCTGCATACTTTCCTCAGGTCCCATAAAAATATGGCGTCCGTCCACGTGAGACTGAAAATAAACTCCCTCTTCCTTGATTTTTCTTAAGGATGAAAGAGAAAAAACCTGAAAGCCGCCGCTGTCGGTAAGGATAGGTCCGTTCCAGCCGGTGAATTTATGCAATCCGCCCATATCATATACGACGTCATCACCCGGACGGACGTGCAGATGATAAGTATTGCACAGCATAACCTGACAGTTGATATCTTTTAAGTCATACGCTGAAAGACCGCCCTTGATTGCCGCACAGGTGGCAACATTCATAAATCCCGGAGTTTTTACTGTTCCGTGTACTGTTTCAAATTCACCCAAACGGGCAGTCCCCGAATTTTTTATAAGTTTATACATAATTTTACCTCATTAAATTATTACCATTGAATCGCCGAAGCTGAAAAATCTGTATTTTTCTTCTATTGCCGTATTGTAAGCATTCAAAACGTTTTCTCTGCCTGCAAACGCTGAAACAAGCATTATAAGAGTGCTTTCCGGAAGATGGAAATTTGTAATAAGACCGTCAATGCATTTGAATCTATATCCCGGATAAATGAAAATGTTTGTTGAATTACTGCATTGTGTGAGCATTCCGTTTTCATCACTTGCAGATTCAAGCGTTCTGCAGGAAGTAGTACCGACAGCAACAACCCTGCCGCCGTTTTTCTTTGTTTTATTTATTTTTTCTGCAGTTTCAGCACTGACCCAATAATGCTCTGAATGCATTTCGTGTTCTTCAATATTATCTGCTTTAACAGGACGGAATGTGCCTATTCCGACGTGCAGTGTTACATAAGCGACGGTAACTCCCATTTCCTCAATTTTCTTAAGAAGTTCAGGCGTAAAATGCAGACCTGCAGTAGGTGCTGCGGCTGAGCCTAATTCTTTTGAATAAACGGTCTGATAACGCTCCTTGTCTTCCAACTCATGTGTTATGTAGTGAGGCAGCGGCATCTCTCCGATTTTATCAAGCACTTCATAAATGTTTGAAGCATCATATGAGAACTTTGCTATTCTGTTGCCGTTTTCAAGAACTTCAAGAACTTCCGCAGAAAGCAATCCGTCACCGAAAACAAAGGTGTCACCTTCTCTTGCTTTTCTGCCCGGTCCGGTTATTACTTCCCATTTGTCATTGCCGAGATTATTGAGCATAAGAAACTCAACCTTAGCACCGGTAGGTTTTATACCGTATAATCTTGCAGGAAGAACTCTTGTGTTGTTAAGAACAAGGCAGTCACCTTTCTGCAGATAATCTGTGATATCATAAAAATGACGGTGATTCAATTTACCCGTTTGCCTGTCAAGATGTAATAATCTTGAACAATCTCTGTTTTCGATAGGCTCCTGTGCTATCAAATTTTTAGGTAAATCAAAATAAAAATCTGATTTTTTCATATATTTTGCACCAATTTTCTGAAAATCTTTTATTTAAGTTGACACCCGAATACAATAGTGATAATATATATAATAATATATGGGATGCTCGTATATTATATTGCAATTGAGTTGCAATTACAATAGATTTTTAAATTTTTTTAGAAATTCGGAGGAATGAAAGATGAAGAAATATAAGGTTGGTATTATCGGTGCTACCGGTATGGTTGGTCAGCGTTTCATTACGCTTCTTTCCGACCATCCCTGGTATGATATTACTGTTCTTGCAGCAAGCCCCCGTTCAGCAGGAAAAACATACGCTGAAGCTCTCGGCAACAGATGGGTTATGAAAACAGAGATGCCCGAGGCTGTTAAGAATATGATCGTTCTTGATGCAACATCTGATATTCAGAAAATTGCTGATACTGTTGATTTTGTATTCTGTGCTGTTGATATGCAAAAGGATGAAATCAAGGCTCTTGAAGAAGCTTACGCTAAGGCAGAGTGTCCCGTTGTTTCAAACAACTCCGCTCACCGTTTCACAGATGATGTACCTATGATTATCCCCGAAATCAACAATGCTCATCTTGATATAATCGAGTCACAGAAAAAGCGTCTCGGTACAACTCGCGGCTTTATTGCCGTTAAGTCAAACTGCTCACTTCAGAGCTATGTTCCCGCACTTTACCCCCTTGATGAAAAGTTTGGCGTAAAGGATGTACTTGTTTGTACATATCAGGCAATCTCAGGTGCAGGCAAAACATTTGAAAGATGGCCCGAAATGGTAGATAACGTTATCCCTTACATCGGCGGTGAAGAAGAAAAAAGCGAAAAAGAGCCTCTTAAAATATGGGGCAAGATTGTCGACGGCAAAATCGTTCCTGCTACAGAGCCTCACTTCACAGCTCAGTGCTTAAGAGTTCCCGTTTCAGACGGCCATATGGCGGCTTGCTTTGTACGCTTTGAGAATAAGCCCACAAAGGAAGAAATCCTCGAAGTATGGAAAAACTTCAGCGGCAGACCTCAGGAGCTTGAGCTTCCCCACGCGCCCAAGCAGTTCCTCAACTATTATGAAGAGGACAATATGCCTCAGACAAAGATCAACAGAGAGCTTGAAGGCGGTATGGCAATTTCAACAGGCCGTCTGAGAGAAGATTCACAGTACGATTACAAATTCGTTTGTATTTCACACAACACGTTAAGAGGTGCGGCAGGCGGCGCAGTTCTTCTTGCTGAGCTTCTTTGTGCAGAGGGTTATATCGAACCCAAAAACTGATTTACAGGAGAGATTTCATCATGAAAAAGAAAGTAATTTTTGAAGGCTCCGCAATAGCAATTATTACCCCTTTTACAGAGGACTTAAAAAAGATTGACTATGATAAATTTGAAAAAATAATCAATTACCAGATTGAAAACGGTACAGATGCTATCGTTGTATGCGGAACAACAGGTGAAGGTTCTACCCTTTCAAACGAAGAGCATATCAATGCAATGAAATTCTGTGTAGATGTTACTGCAAAGAGAGTTCCCGTTATTGCAGGAACAGGTTCAAACGACACATTCTATGCTGTTGAGCTTTCCAACGAGGCTGAGAGTGTCGGTGTTGACGGTCTTCTTATAGTAACCCCATACTACAACAAAACCTCACAGAGCGGTCTTATTGAGCATTATAATTATATTGCTGACAGAGTTTCTGCTCCCATTATTCTTTATAATGTACCAGGCAGAACGGGTATGACGATCAAACCCGAAACATACGTTGAGCTTGCAAAGCACGAAAGAATCGTTGCAACAAAGGAAGCCTGCGGTGATATCTCTATGATTCAGAAAGTTGCGGCGCTCTGCGGTGACAGCCTCACAATCTATTCAGGTAACGATGACCAGATTCTTCCTATAATGGCATTGGGCGGTAAGGGTGTTATTTCCGTTCTTTCTCACGTTGCTCCCAGAGTTGCTCACGATATTGCAAGAAAATATCTTGACGGTGACGTTGAAGAATCAAGAAAGCTTCAGCTTGAGTATCTTGATCTTTGCAATGCACTTTTCTGCGATGTTAATCCAATTCCCGTAAAAGAAGCTATGAATATGTGCGGCTGGAATGTCGGCAGATGCAGAATGCCTCTCGGTGTTATGAACGATGCATCAAAAGCTGTGCTTTACAATGCACTTAAGGCTCACGACCTTGTAGTTTAATTAATTATAAGTCGGGTAATATTTTGCCCGACTTTATTAACAGGATGTGATAATATGGTAAAAGTAATTTTAAGCGGTTGTTGCGGAAAAATGGGCAATGCCGTTACTAATGCGATAAGTAGCAGAGATGATATAAAAATCGTTGCAGGCGTTGACATTTTTGAATGTGACAGGCTTCCCTATCCCGTATTCCCTGCATTCAATGAATTACCCTGTGATGCAGATGTAATTATTGATTTTTCAAATCCTTCTGTTCTACCCTCAATTCTTGACTATGCAGTAAAAAATAATGTTCCTGCAGTTCTTTGTGCCACAGGATATACAGCAGAGCAGAATAAGATGATTGAAGATGCATCAGAATCTGTTGCAATGTTCCGTTCAGGCAATATGTCGTTAGGAATCAATCTCCTTTCTGAGCTTGCAAAAGCAGCGGCAAAGGTGTTAGGCGGCTCATTTGATGTTGAGATTGTTGAGGCGCATCACAATCTCAAGCTTGACGCTCCGAGCGGTACAGCTCTTATGCTTGAAAAAGCTGTTGAGGACGGGCTTGATTACAAACCTGAGCTTGTATATGACAGACACAACCGTTCACAGAAAAGAGATAAACACGAAATCGGTATGCACTCAATAAGAGGCGGAACCATTGTCGGTGAACACGAGATTATATTTGCAGGTAACGATGAAATTATCAAGTTAAGCCATACAGCGTTATCTAAAAATGTTTTTGCTGTCGGAGCAGTAAATGCCGCTGTTTATATGAAAGATAAACAGAACGGAATGTACGATATGTCTGACGTAATTAACGGATAATTAAATAAAAATTTGAGGACTTTTGCACTAAGCATCAGTCCTCTTACTTTTTATTGATATAATTTTGCAAGTCCGCCTTCAGAGGTTTCTCTGTAGGTGTGTTTTAAGTCCTTACCTGTTTCATACATAGTTTCAACAACAAGGTCAAATGAAATCTTTCTTGTTGTTGAAAGGAAATTAGCAAGATTGAGTGCATTTATTGCACGCATTGCGGCAACTGCACCTCTTTCGATACAGGGAATCTGTACAAGGCCGTTAATGGGGTCACAGGTAAGTCCCAAATGATGCTCCATAGCAACCTCAGCGGCGTATTCAATCTGGTCTATACCCATTTCAAACAACTCGGCAAGTGCCGCCGCCGTCATCGAGCAAGCTGTACCGATTTCTGCCTGACATCCACACTCAGCACCGCTTACGGACGCATTGGTTTTGACTATATTACCGATAATACCCGCAACAGCCAGCGCATCAATGATTTTTTCATCTGAGAATCGTTTTTTCTCTTGCATATATTTAAGAACTGACGGCAAAACACTGCTGGCGCCGCAGGTCGGAGCCGTTACAACAGTACCACCCGATGCATTCTGCTCGCCTACGGCAAATGCATATGCGCAAACCGTGCGGTTCTCTCTCGTAACCTCGCTCTCGTCAATATGACGCTGATTATACAGATACTGCGCTTTACGCTCAACACCGAGTCCGCCATCGAGCGTACCTGTTGCAGATAAGCCTTTCTCTATGCAATCCTTCATAGCGAACCATACTTCATAAAGATAATCTCTGATCTGCGGTTCATACATAAAAACATAATTGCTTATACGCATATTATGATGTTTGCAGAACTGTGCAATTTCGGTAAAGCTGTTTTCGGGATAGATATCAAGTTTTTCTTTGTCAGGTCTGCCGAGAATAGAAATATCACCGCCGCCGATGCTCATTGCACGCATATATACAACCTGTTCCCCGTTTTTGTAGCCATAAAAATCGAGTGTGTTTTCGTGCGGTAAATCCTCTGTTTCGGTATCAAATACAAGCTCTGTGTCAATATTTCCGAATGGATTCAGAACCGCAATATCGGTATGATGTCCTTTGCCTGTTTTTGCAAGAGAACCGAAAAGAATTATTTTAACAGCATCAATATCGGGATTTTCTTCAAGAAATATCTGTGCGGCTTTTTCAGGCCCCATTGTGTGAGAGCTTGAGGGGCCTAAACCAATTTTAAATACGTCTGTAATAGATTTCAAATTACATCACCTGTCCGGCGTAAATGACCTTTTTACCGTCAGTATTGCCGTTTAATTTATAATCTGCAAGTTTACCGTTTTTCCATTCAATATCAACCTTGATATTTCCTTTTGCACGAAGTCCCTTTACAGAGCCGTTTTTCCACTTATCGGGAAGTGCGGGAAGAAGATAAATTGTATCCTCTGTTGACTGCATAAGCATTTCAGTAATACCGCTTACTGCGCCGAAGTTACCGTCAATCTGGAAAGGCGGATGAGCGTCAAACATATTAGGATATGTACCGCCGCCACCTTTGTAATTTATGACATATTTATTATCAACGGGACGCAACTGCATATCAATAAGCTTAAGAGCGTGATTGCCGTCCCAGAGTCTTGCCCAGAAGTTGATTTTCCAACCAAGGCTCCAGCCTGTGCCGTTATCGCCTCTGTATTCAAGAGTTTTCTTTGCCGCTTCTATCAATTCAGGTGTTTCATCGTGATTGATAAGTCTTGCAGGATGAAGAGCATAAAGATGTGATACGTGTCTGTGATGCTGCTCGCACCATTCAACATCATCGTACCATTCGAGCAGGTCACCTTTCGCACCGATTTTAAACGGCAAGAGTTTTGGCTGCTTTTCGTTGATTTCATCAATTACTTCATCATTTATGCCGAGAATTGCAGCTGCCTTTTTGCAGTTGATGAACAATTCTTTGATGATTGACATAGACATTGTTGAAGTCTGAGATACGGAGCAGTCTTCTCCGTCCCATACGAACTCATTTTCAGGTGATGTTGAAGGCGCAATCATAAGATATCCGTCTTTATCTTCAACAAGCATATCAAGGTAGAATTCAGCCGCTTTTTTCAGAATGGGATATGCGGTTTCTTTTAAATAGTCCTTATCAAGCGTGTACTCATAATGCTCATATACGTGACGGCAGAACCAACCTGATGCCATAGGCCAGAATGACCACTGAGAACTGCCCTGAACGGGTGTGGTCAATCTCCAGATATCACAGTTATGATGACCTGTGAAGCCTCTTGCGTGATAGATTTCTCTTGCGGTTTTTTCTCCGGCAACACTCATATCATTAACCAGATCAATAAGCGGAAGATGCATTTCTGGCAAGTCAATCATAAGTGTGGGGAAATAGTTCATTTCCGTATTGATATTTGTAGTATAGTTTGAGCTCCAGGGAGGAGTGATCCTATGATTCCAGATACCCTGCAGATTCATTGCCTGAGTGCCTTCTCTTGAACCGGAAATAGTCAGATATCTGCCGAAATTGTAAAGCAGGGTGTAAAGTCCCATATCATTATGAGAACCTGTAAACTCAGCAAGACGCTTATCCGTCTGGATATTTTCTTTATTATTTGTGCCTAAATCAAGCTTTACTCTGTTATAGAATGACTTATAATCATTGATATGTGTAGCTTTGATAACTTCATAAGGTATATTATAAGCCTTATTTATTGTTTCCAATGCGGAGTTTTTATATTCCTTACCCTCCAGCTGAGGATGTTTATCAAATCCGTTAAAGCTTGTTTCACAGGTAAAATAAAGAGTTGCACAGTCTGCATTTTTTACCGTAATTGTATTGTCAGAATATTCAACTTCACCGTCTGTATTGACCTTAACAACACCTCTGAAGCTCATACCCATTTTGGCAGGATCAGAGGGATAACGTTCATAAGAATCAGATTCATATTCCTCATTGCACGGTGAATTTGACGGACAAGTACCGTCAAGGATAAGACTGTCACCGTCAATGTAAATGACATTTTTAAGTTCAGATTTCATTCTGACTGCAATATTAACAGACTTAGCAACACTTGCAGTAAAATTCATAACCATTACATTGTCGGGCGCAGATATGAATGACTCTCTCTTGTATTCAACACCGTTCTTTTCAAACTTTACGGTATGTATCGCATTTGCAAGGTCGAGTGTTCTCGAGTAATTCTTGACGATACCTTTAATGCAAGTGATTTCAATATCACCGAAAGGCATATATGCCTGTGAATTATAACCCTCAAAATTTGCTTCAAGTATATTCTGTGCCTCTACGAGTTTACCCTCAAGCGCAAGCTCACGGGCCTTTGCGAAACTATCGTATGAACACATATCAGTATATGACCTTGGATAACCTGTCCAGAGTTCATCGTGATTGAGTGATACTACTTCCTTTTGTGCGCCGCCGTAAATCATAGCACCTATTTTGCCGTTACCGATCGGAAGTGCGGCTGTCCAGGCTTTTGCAGGTTTTTTATAAAATAAAATTTCGGAATCTCTTGCCATTGTTTTTCTCCTTATAGCTTAAAATTTATTATTTATATATAATAAACCATAATAAAGGTAATTTCAATAAATATTTTTAAATTATATTGAAATAATTTAAGAAAAATAGTACAATAAACATCATATACGGAGGATTTAAAGATGAAGTATGATGTGCTTGTAATCGGCGGAGGCGCTGCCGGATGTATGGCTGCCGGATTTGCAGCAAAAAACGGAAATAATGTCCTTCTTGCTGAGAGAAATGACAGAATCGGCAGAAAGGTTATGATTACGGGAAAAGGCAGATGCAATGTAACAAATGCCTGTTCTCTGCTTAATGAGCTTATTGAAAATGTTCCCGTTAACGGCAGATTCCTTTACGGTGCTTTTTCAAGATTTATGCCTTACGACACAATGGATTTCTTTGAAGAATTGGGTGTTGAGCTTAAAATTGAGCGCGGAAACAGAGTTTTTCCCGTTTCTGACAAAGCTGTGGAAATTGTTGATGCTCTTAATGCTTTTATAAACAACAACGGTGTTAAGAAGATCAAGGCAAGAATTGTGAAACTTAACACAGAGAACGATCATATTATTTCAGCACAGGATGAAAACGGAAATATTTACGAAGCGGATAAATACATTATTGCTACAGGCGGCAAGTCATACCCGCTCACAGGCTCAACCGGTGACGGATATTCCCTTGCTCGTCAGTGCGGTCATACAGTAACGCCATTAAAACCTGCACTTGTACCGCTTGTAACAAGTGATGAATGGACAGGTCAGTTGCAGGGACTTTCACTTAAAAACATTTCCATAACCGTAAGAGATAACGATACTTATAACGAAGTTTTCAATGATTTCGGTGAATTATTATTCACTCATTTCGGTGTAAGCGGACCTGTTATCCTCAGCGCAAGCTCACATATGAAAAATTTGACTGATGGCAAATATTCAATAGAAATTGATTTAAAGCCCGGACTGAGCGACGAAAAGCTTGACGCAAGAATACTCCGTGACTTTGCAGAAAACGCAAACAAATCAATCACTAATGCGCTTTCAAAGCTTCTCCCACACAAACTGATTCCCGTTATTGTCAGATTAAGCGGTATTCCTACCGATTTAAAGGTAAATCAGATTACAAAGGATATGCGGCAGGATTTAGTTTATCTGCTGAAACATTTTACCGTAACCGTAAAAGAATTCAGACCGATTGAAGAGGCTATCGTTACATCAGGCGGTGTAAGCGTAAAAGAAATAAATCCAAAAACAATGCAGTCTACTCTGTGTGATAATTTATATTTTGCAGGCGAAGTGATTGATGTTGATGCATACACAGGCGGTTTTAATTTACAGATTGCATTCTCCACCGGCGTTCTTGCCGGAAAATCGGTATAAGAGGTGTATATATTATGATTAATATTGCAATTGACGGACCTGCAGGCGCAGGCAAAAGTACAGTAGCGAAAGCAGTAGCAAAAAAATTCGGATTTATTTATGTTGACACGGGGGCGCTCTACCGTTCAATCAGTGTAAACGCATTGAAACACTGTATTGAAACCACAGACACAGAAAAAGTTATTGCAATGCTGCCCGAAACCAATGTTGAACTCAAATATATTGACGGCACGCAGAGAGTTTTTCTCAACGGTGAAGATGTTTCTGAAGAAATAAGACTTCCCGAGGCTTCTATGGCAGCGTCAAACGTTTCTGCAATCCCTGCTGTAAGAGAATTTCTTCTTGATTTACAGCGTGATATGGCAAAAAACCATAATGTTGTTATGGACGGCAGAGATATCGGCACGGTAATTCTGCCTGATGCTCAGTATAAATTCTTCCTTACAGCATCTGCTGAGGTCAGAGCAGACAGAAGATATAAGGAGCTTACGGAAAAAGGCATTGAAGTTGATTACAATGCTCTTCTTGAGGAAATCGTACAGCGTGACTATAACGACTCACATCGTGAAACAGCGCCGCTCAGGCAGGCTGAGGATGCAATTCTGATTGACAGCAGTAATTTGACTCTTGAAGAATCAATTGAAGCTATAGCTAATAAAATCAAGGTGTAAATATGCAGATAATTTTAGCTGAAACAGCAGGCTTTTGCTTTGGTGTAAACAGAGCTGTTAACAAGGTTGAAGACCTTTTATCATCTGATAAAAAAGTTGCCACACTCGGTCCGCTCATTCATAACCCGCAGTATATTGATTCTCTGTGTAAGCGCGGCGCAATAATTGCAGATGCAATTAGAGATGTACCCGATAACAGCGAGTTGGTTATAAGGGCGCACGGTATTACCAAACAGGAATTAAATAATATTAAAAATTCGGGGATATCATTTTTTGATGCTACCTGTCCTTTCGTTAAAAAGATACAGAACATTGTAGACAGTGAGTCAACACCTGATAACATTGTTGTTATAGCCGGTGATGAAAACCATCCTGAAGTCAAGGGGTTCAGAAGCTATTGCAGAGGTTATTCCTATGTATTCAGAAATTACAATGAACTTGAAATATTGATTCAGAATCATCCCGAATTTAAAAAATCAGAAATAGTTTATGTAGCACAAACCACATTCAGCATAGATGAATATAAAAAATCAACAGATTTAATCAAAAAAGTCTGTACAAATGTAAAAATATTTGATACAATATGCGATGCGACCTCAAAAAGACAAAAAGAGGCTTGCAATTTATCACATAAGTGTGATATAATGATTGTAATTGGTGGAAAAAACAGCTCAAATACACAAAAACTTAAAGCTGTTTGTGAAGAAAACACCAAAACAGTTCTTATTGAATCCGCAGAAGAATTAAAAAATATTGATTTCAGCGGATTCACAACTATTGGCGTTACGGCAGGAGCCTCAACTCCTGTCTGCATAATAAAGGAGGTAATTTCTAAAATGTCCGAAACAATCACAAACAATGTTGAATCTGCAGAAGCTCTTGGACAGGCTGTCGCTGATTCAGAAATGTCATTCGAGCAGGCTCTCGAAGAATCTTTAAAAAGTCTTAATTCCGATCAGAAGGTAGTTGGCACAGTTCTTCGTGTAACTCCTACTGAAATTCAGGTCGATATAGGCAGAAAGCAGACAGGTATTATTCCTTACGATGAGTTTAGTGCCGATCCTACAGTCGATCCCGCAAAGGCGGTTAAGGTTGGCGATGAGCTTAATCTTATCATCATGAAAACTAATGATGTAGACGGTTTTATTACTCTTTCAAAGAAACGTTATGATGCACAGGCTAACTGGGCTAAAGTTGCAGAAGCAAAAACAAGCGGCGAAGTTCTCAGCGGTACAGTTGCAGAAATTCTTAACAGAGGCGTTATTGTTGTAAGCAACAGTGTCAGAGTGTTTATTCCTGCTTCACAGGCTACTCTTTCCAAAAATGACAAGCTTGAGGATCTCCTCGGCAAACAGGTTGATTTCAAAATCATTGATGTTGACGAGAGAAGAAAAAGAGTTGTCGGTTCAATCAGCGTAATTCTTAAGGAAGAGCGCAAGGCATCAAGAGAAGCTTTCTGGTCAGCTGTTGAAGTTGGTCAGAAGTACACAGGTACTGTTGTATCACTTACACAGTTCGGTGCTTTTGTTGAGCTTGCTCCCGGCGTACACGGTCTTTGCCACAGAACAGAGCTTTCCTGGAACAGAATCAAGCATCCTTCAGAGGTTGTTAATGTTGGTGACACCGTTGAAGTTGTTATCAAGAATATTGATACTGAAAATAAGAAGATTTCTCTCAGCTACAAGAAGCTTGAGGACAATCCCTGGGAAATCCTCAAGAGAGATTATCCCGTTGGCTCAACAATTGAGGTTCAGATCGTAAGCCTTACAACATTCGGTGCATTTGCTCAGGTTATGCCCCACATTCAGGGTCTTATCCATATTTCACAGATTGCAAATCACAGAGTTGAAAAGCCTCAGGACGAGCTCAATATCGGTGACAAGGTAAATGTTATGATTACAGACATCGACTTCGAAAAGAAGCACGTTGCACTTTCAATCAGAGCATTACTCGCTCCCGAAGCTGTTGAAGAAGAGGTTGTTGAAGAAGCTGATGAGCTTCCCGAAGGCACACCTGTTTCTATTGACGAGCTCCTTGCTAATGCAGAAGCTGAAGCAGCTGCTGAAGAATAAGATTATTACATTTTAGGAACGGCGCAAAAAGTGTCGTTCCTTTTTGCGTCAAAAAAAGTCCCCTGTTGCAACAACAGGGGTAAAAATTACTAATTCTTCAATATAGTCTCATATGATATGTACTGACTTACAAACTTAAATGCTTCATCAAGGCAAATTCTGCTTTTCTTAAACAGTGTTACTATCGACCATGCATGTAAGCCTATAACTCCATCTGATTTATATAACACATACGGCACATTATTTTTCTTTAATTCATCTGCAAAATCAAATGCTTCGTACCGTAGCAGATCCTTATCTCCCCAAGTAACAAATATTGGGGGAAAATATTCAGTTACTACAGGAGAAATAAGATTGTATGAATCAGCTTCAATCTGTTTTCGAACATCAGCGATATTCATTCCCATAAACGTTGAAACCATCATTTTTATATCCGGAAATTTCGATTGTTTTTTGCTTATATCAGTAAGTCTGTCAATACTATAACACCCGCAATGTGACACTATTGCGTTTACCTTAAAAGAATCACGGTGACGAAACTCTATATTAAGCTTGTCAAGCACGGAATTATCTGTTGCACAGGATGCCGCATAGGTAACGAAATAACCTCCTGCACTCTCCCCTGCCAAAACAATATTTTCAGTATCGATATTATAAATCTCTGCATTATCAAGAATAAAATCAATTGCTGAAAAAACTTCTTTAAGCTGGTACGGATATACCTTCTGGGGTGCATAAGTATAACTGACAGAGGCAACAAAGAAGCCTTTCTTAGCCCACTCAAATAAATAGGTATTTCGCATCTCAGTGATACCGGAAATCCAACCTCCGCCGTGAATATATATAAGCAATGGCTTTTTTTCATCAGTCACGTCTTTACGCTCGCAGGTATTTATATATTGCATTTTATCCTGACCGTAGTAAAGCTTTTTCGTATAAATAAGTTCATTCGGTACAGGCTTGAATGTAAGAGCATAAGCCAATAACTCAGTAAAATTATACCAATACTGCCCAATCATACCGCGAGCATATAATTTTCTATTCATATTCATCAGTGATATGCAGGAAGATAATCACCGTGAGCCTCAATAAGAGCATCAACCATAGCTTTGATAGTATCGATATCAAGCTCACTGCCTGTATGAGGGTCAAGCATAGCTGCCTGATAAATATGCTCTTTTTTGAGCGTTTTTGCAGCTTCAATAGTAAGAAGCTGAACATTAATATTTGTCATATTCATCGCCGCACACTGAACAGGAAGATTTCCGACGTAACAAGGATGAATACCGTAACCGTTAACAAGACAGGGTACTTCAACGCAAGCCTCGGCAGGAAGATTTGTTATAAGACCTGTATTGAGAACATTTCCGCCAATCTGATAGGGATCGCCTGTTACAAGTGACTCCATTATCCGCGATGCATATTCATTTGAACGGTTATGTTCTTTAACACCTGTTTCAAGCATTTGAGCATACTCCTTTTTCCAT
The DNA here is from genome assembly GCA_017465825.1 of Clostridia bacterium. Lineage (GTDB taxonomy): Bacteria > Bacillota > Clostridia > Oscillospirales > Acutalibacteraceae > UBA1081. The sequence continues at coordinate 70,802 of JAFTVI010000017.1, read as the reverse complement.
GAAGAAATCTGGTGAATACATCTGCGCGGATATTCATCAAGAGGAATATTGTATTTTTCGATAAGCTCGGGATATTTACTCTTTATATAGAACATATTGTATTCAGCATTATGCTCACTTGATTCTGTACAATAATAACCAAAATGCTTTATGTACTCAAGACGGACTTTATTGGTAAATTCGGGATCTGCGATTTTTTCATCAATTTTGCTCTTGATTTCAGGGTAAAGATCCACACCGTTTTTATCCTTGATTTCAAGCAGCCAGGCCATGTGGTTAATACCTGCAATAAGCTCTTTTCTGCCCTCAAGCTTATCTTCCATACCGAGCTGATTAAAAAGATCACTTGAACAAGTCTGCACGCTGTGGCAAAGTCCTACAGTTTTCACGCCGGTATATCTCTGCATATAACCTGAAAGCATTGCCATAGGATTGGTATAGTTAAGGAAGTACGCATCAGGACAGACCTCCTCCATATCTGCCGCAAAATCAGCCATTACGGGTATAGTTCTCAATGCACGCATAATGCCGCCGATACCGAGAGTGTCACCTATAGTCTGCCGCAAACCAAATTTTTTAGGCACTTCGAAATCTATGATAGTGCAAGGGTCATAAAGACCTACCTGAATAGCATTAACGACAAAATTTGCACCGCGAAGAGCATCCTTGCGGTTTTCAACTCCGAGATAGCACTCAATTTTACCGTAGCCGCCCTTTGTTTTTTGCATTGCTTTGAGAATAGTTTCACTTTCTTTAAGACGTTCACCATCTATATCATACAGAGCAAAAACAGAATCGCGAAGTGCTTCGGTACACATACAGTCACCGATTACATTTCTTGCAAATACTGTACTGCCCGCTCCCATAAATGTTATTTTCATAAACAAAACCTCCACATCAATTTTTTGTTTAATTAATTATAGCACTTTTTATATAAAAATCAACCTTATTTGCAAATATTATGTACAGAAATATACAAAAAAAATTAACACCGCATCAACTAAGATACGGTGTTAATTTATTATTATAACTTAAAATGAAATTTCGAGCTGAGCTGATGCCTTGAGAATACGCCTTGCATCTGCAGCTGTTATTACACCATTTTTATCAACATCACATCTCTTGAATGTAAGCTCATCGGTAATCTCTTCAAGCTCTGCAGACACTCTGAGCACATAGCGTGCATCTGCTGCGGTAATCTGTCCGTCATTGTCTGCATCTCCGCACATAAAGAAGAAGTCTTTTTCAAGCTCAATGCCTGTTGAAGTAACATAAACAACTGAACCGTCCTCATAGAAGTATGTGGAGCCTGCCGTAACTGAAGTTGCTTTGAGATCACGCCTTGAAACATCAAGATAGAACGTTGCAAGCGTAAGCTTACCGTCTGCATCGCACTGAGATGCAGTAACAGCTTTGGATGTAGAGTAAGCAAGTGTTAAAACGCTTCCGTAGTCACAGGGTGCACCTGCTGAAACATAAACGCCGTCAATTTCTGAACAATCAGCAGAAGCATATGTGAGCATATCATCATCGTAGTCAATCACAAAGTTGCCTGCATAAGAACCTGCTGCATTAAGAATTGAAACAGTAAGCTCAAGCTGATTTGTTACTGAGTTATATTCGGGTGAAAGCTCAATTTCGCATTCGGATTGATCCATACCTGTTTCATCAGTATCAGCAATAACCTTGATAGCAGTAGAATATTCTTCCATAATGCCGGTTGACATATCAAGAATAAACTGAGCATCGCATTCAGTTATAATACCGTCTGCATCCGCATCAGCATTCATAAACTGAACAGAACCTTCTTCAAGCTCATCAATACCGTCAGCAGCTCTTGCAGCGAGTCTTGAATCCACAGAAGTGATGATACCGTCAAGGTTTACATCGCCGAGAAGATATTTACCCGTAATTGATTCTTCATCGGGAGCTTCAACTCCGTCTGATGAAAGAATGCCGGGATTCAGATATCTGTTGTATGACATAAACTGCTTATATGCAGCATCATCCCATACAGTTCTTGCAGTGTCGGCACTTACAAGCCATGCAAGGAATCCCATAGAATTGCTCATAAGCTCAAAAGTACCGTGTTTCATATTCTTTATAAACCAAGTGTTTTCAGGGAGAACACAGGTTGATGCATCAATGTAATGACAAGCACCGCCGTAAGAATACCAAGGTGTAAGCATATCATAATCAGCAGATATATGGTCGTGACCGTCATAATATTCCTGCTGAGTGAGCATTGCATCTGCAACGTCATTGAGTGACACACAGGTTGCACCAAATGATGCATAAGCCGTATCAACAACGCCGTCACTCTGCACATTCACATTCTGACCGATAGGAAGCAACTGGATATCCCAGGATGCAACGACGGAAATATTGATACCGCTGTCTTTTGCATCAAGAAGAATATCTGCATATTCATACTGATTGTCCTTGTAGTTATTGATAGAAGCATAAAGCTCTGTATTGATTTCATCAACAAACATATTGTCAAGAGCAGCATCAAAGTCTTCAACGGGAACAAGCGCCCAAAGACCGGGCATATAACTCATCTGCTCAAGAACACCGATTGCATCAAGCAGACTGTAAACCTCATTTAGACCTTCTGCAATGTCCATACAATAGTCCTGAGCTTCCCATTCAGTATTCATTATGTAGTTGAGGAGCCACATAGTGAATGATGTTATGGGGTTGTCCGAAAGGTCATTTGTGTAGCGGATATATGCACTTGTATAATTTGTGATTGAGAAAATGCTTTTCTCTGCAATAGCACCTTTGAAAAAGTCCCCCATAACGGATGTTCCGAGGAATTCGGAAGAAACAGTAACAAAGTTCTTTATGCTGTCTGCTGCATTGTCAGCATACTCAGCAAGATACTCTGTAGCTATAACAGAGCCGTAGCCTTCGGAAATAACGGAAACCTTTTCTGCACCCGTTGCAGTTTTTACGTACTCAACAAACTCATTAAGGTTTTCGGCATTTATTGCAGGATCAAGACGCCAGTCATATGTAAACACATAAGTATTCTCATAGCCGACTTCCTCAGCAATTCCTTCACCTATTTCACCTGCAAGTGCATATGCAGAATCAAAGTCAACATCATAATAATACTCAAGTGACTCTTCAAAAAGCATTGCACCCGTATTTGAATAAACAGGAGTACCGTCCTCATTCATTTCAAGATAATCAAGCAGAGAAATATCATACTTAATATCATCAATTAAGCCTTCAAAATAGGTTTTTAAGTCAATTGAAGAAAGAATTGTTGCAATATCAAGATTTGAAAGATCTGCACTGCCGAGAAGCTGAAGTGCAATATCAATAACGGAATTAACGATTCTGTTGATATCGTCATCATAACCGAATGCTCCCATCAGAACATTTGCCATATCCATTACTGACAACTCATTGCCCTCTATAATGCCCATAACTTCTTCGCTGATGATATTCATAAACTCAGCAGAAAATCCGGAAGTAAACAGCAAGTCATACTGATAGTCATTCAGGTTGAAAATAACTGTGCCGTCATCAGTGTTATAAATGGGGTTGGCATCAATGTCGTTGATAACAACAACCGGAGTAATTTGGGAGTCTGTGTCAGCTGCAACAACCGATACAAAAGTGCCGCACACAAGAAGAATACTGAGCAAACAGCAAAGACTCCTCCTTAAAAATTTTTTCATAAGGGGTTACCTCCTACTAATTATACAAGGTTATTATATAACATCATTTAAAAATTTGCAATAGAAATTTACAAACTATCCAAGATTATTCAGCAGAAAATTTAAAAACTGTTACTGTGTGGTACTTTTCACCCGCCTCAAATGTACACTGCGGAAAATCCGGGTGATTGGGCGTATCGGGATAAAACTGTGTTTCAAGACAAAATCCGCTTCTTTTTTCCATTGGTTTGCCGCTTTTACCTATGGTTCCTTTAAGAAAATTACCTGCATAGAACTGAATACCGGGCAAATCAGTAAGAACCTCAAGCTTACGTCCCGTAACAGAATCAAATGCAACAGCAGCAGTTTTTAATGTACCGTCATAACCGCTTATACAGAAATTGTGATCGTATCCGCCCGTAAACTTCAACTGTTCACAGTCTGCATCAATTTCATCACCGATTCTCTTTGCGGTTCTCAGATCAAAAGGAGTATTCTCTACAGACGCAATTTCCCCTGTAGGAATGCTTAATTCATCAACAGGTGTATAACAATCGGCATTGATCTGCATTGTATGGTCGAGAATAAGCCCCGAATCAAAGCCGCCCAGATTAAAATAAGCGTGATTTGTAAGATTGATAACGGTCTTTTTATCGGAAACAGCTGAATATTCAAGCTTTAATTCATTATCATCTGTTAAAGTATATTTAACCGAAACATTGATTCTTCCGGGAAAACCGTTTACTCCGTCGGGACTTACATAAGACATTTCAACCGATGAATCATCTGCTAATTCAGCATTCCATACGGCAGTATTGAATTCACCGCAGGAGTGAAGACAGGTAACGCCATTTTCATTGGAATTCAGTTTGTATTTAATGCCGTCAATGCTGAATTCAGAGTTGCCGATTCTGTTGGCATAAGGTCCTACAACTACACCCTGATAATCTGTGCGCTCAACACAGCCTTCAAGGTCATCAAATCCAACAATAACATCTTTGAATACACCGTTTCTGTCCGCAACGAGAGCAGAAATAAGCGTTGCGCCGTATGTTATAACCGATACTGATGTACCCTGAGAATTTTCAATTGTATATTTTTGTATTTTAGTTCCGTTTGCCAGAACACCGAAATCGGAAATTTTTACTGACATATTATTCATTCCTTTACATTTTTTAGTAATTATACAACTTTTTTGCCATACAAGTCAATATCTATTATAAAGTAATAAATAATATATTATTTGATTGACATTTGAATCTAAAAATTATATAATATTTTTGATTATGTAGTAGACTGAGGTGATTTACGGTGCAGATAGGCGGTTATAACAGTTTTTTTATACAGATAGTTTTATTTGCACTGCTTGCTTTTGTTTTACTTGCATCAGCGGCATCACTTTTTATAAAAACTGCCAAAAGAACTATCCGTGCAAGTCTTGTAGAAGCATCAACGGGACATATAGTTGATATAAGTCAGGCTGAAACATCAATCGGCAGAGCTAAGGCTTGTGATTTTGTAATTGCAGATGTTTCGGTATCAAGATTCCACGCAGTTTTGTCAAAACGTAAGAACGGATGGATAATTTTTGACACAAACTCCACTTCGGGAGTTGTGGTAAACGGGCAGAAAATTGAAAAAAAAGCGTTACTTAATGACGGAGATACAATAAACTTCGGTAAAAAGAAATACATTTTTTACTCAACTGCTGTTACGACCAGACAGCAGGTTGTTTCGAAAACAAGAAAACAGTCACTGGATAACCAGGTTAAATACAGAAAAACTGCAACCAAAAATGATGATTCTGTAAAATACAGAAAGAACACTTCTACCACCCGTAAGAAAAACAGTAAGTCGGAGTGAGCAATTTGGAAACCACAAAGAACACAAAATTATATTTCGGCAGACCGGGCAGTATGTACGGTCTTATAAGTCTGCTCATAATGCTGTCACTTACTGTCTATCAGGTTATAATGAGCTATTGCGTGTTATCGCAGGACAGTGAGAATTTTGCCGAATTACTCATTTATTTTGCAGTTTTTATTATTGCTGAATGGATATATTACTTTATATTTGCCATTGTTCAAAACCGACATATCAGCCTTGAAATGATAGCTTTTGCACTGTCTTCAATAAGCCTGTTTGTTACAGCAAGTGTATCCCCTGCCAAAACAAAGACACAGTTTGTGGCAATTTTTGCAGGTCTTGCGGTATACATAGCTATGGTTTTATTTATGAGGAGTACAACAAGAACAAGCGCACTCAGAATGCCGATGGCGATAATATCAATCGCATTGCTCGCATTCACGCTTATTTTTGCATCCTACACAAACGGTGCAAAAAACTGGATATATATCGGCTCTTTATCCATACAGCCATCGGAATTTGTGAAGCTTGCATTTATATACGTAGGTGCGGCAACGCTTGATAAATTACAATCTTCCCGCTCTCTTACCGCTTACGTATTTTTTTCGGTTGGTTGCGTGGGACTTCTCGGTTTAATGTCAGATTTTGGCACCGCGCTTATCTATTTTGCAACATTCCTGCTGATAGCATTTCTGCGTTCGGGTGATATCAGAACAATCGTCCTTGTATGCACGGCCGCAGTTATAGGCGTTATTCTTATACTTACAATGAAATCGTACATACTGAACCGATTTGCCAGCTACAGACATATCTGGGAGCATATGTACGATTCCGGCGGTTATCAGCAGACACGAACTTTGATTTATGCCGCAAGCGGCGGTCTGTTTGGTGTAGGAATCGGAAACGGATACCTCAGAGAGATTTTTGCCGCTACAGAAGATCTGATTTTCGGTCTTGTGTGCGAAGAGCTGGGAATTCTTACAGGCTTTCTAATTGTGATCTGTCTCGCGATTGTTTGCCTTGCGGCAGCCTACAACGCAAAATTTGCAAGGTCAACATTTTTTACCATTGCCGCCTGCGCGGCTGCAGGAATGATTATTGTTCAGACAGCGCTTAATGTATTCGGTGTAACGGATTTTTTGCCGCTTACAGGTGTGACTCTTCCGTTTGTAAGCCGAGGCGGCTCAAGTATGATTTGTTCCTGGGGCTTATTAGCATTTATAAAGGCGGCAGATTCCCGATCCTATCCCGAAAAGCCTGTCAGCAGATTGGAGGGTAATCGGAAATGAAAACCATTACCAAACGAATACTTCTGCTTGTTGCTGTTGCCTGTATTTTTCTTGCCGTAGTTGCGTTGCTGATGTTTTCAATGCTTACAAATGCAAACGAATACGCTTTAAAATCTGTAAACAAACATATATATGACAGCAATATTCTTACTAATGCAGGCGACATCGTTGATGTAAACGGCAAGGTGATGGCAACAACATCCGACGGCGAGCGAATCTACAATGAAAGTTCGTCAATAAGGACTTCACTGTTGCATATTATCGGTGATGATAAGGGCTTCATTTCGGGCGGCATTCAGGACACATTCAGCAGTGAGCTTTCAGGATACAGCATTTTATACGGCATTAACCGCGAATCCTCAAACACTCTTAATCTTACACTTGATGCTGATTTGTGTGCTTATGCGTATGAGCAATTAAAGCCGTATAAAGGCACAATTGCTGTTTGCAACTACAAAACAGGCGAATTGGTCTGTATTGCAACCTCACCGTCATACGATATGTACAACAAGCCATCGGATATTGACACAAATGAAAAATACGACGGCGTTTATATCAACAGATTTTACGGTGGTCTGTATACACCGGGTTCAGTTTTGAAGGTTGTCACCGCTATGTCAGCTGTTGAAAATATAAGCGACATATACACCAGAACTTTCAAGTGTGAAGGAAGCTACACTTTAAGCGACGGCGGCAAAATAGTCTGCAACGACACTCACGGAACGATATCATTTGAGCAGGCATTAAACAGGTCCTGTAACGTGGCATTTGCTATGATAGCTGTCGAATTGGGCGAGGAAAAACTGAATGCGGCTTTTTCTGCCGCAGGACTTGATAAATCACACACAACATCTGACAGAATAAGGTCATACGCAGGCTCATTCGGAGCAAATGCAGAAAGCAGTGTCACAGATATCGGCTGGTCAGGTGTGGGTCAGTCAACTACACTTGTGAATCCTTATGCATTTCTTACCTATATGTGTGCAATTGCAAACGGCGGTGTATGCAATGAGCCGTATTTTATATCATCAGTAACAAATGCTGACGGAAAATATGTTTACAGAACAAAAGCCGTTGATTCGGGAATAAATATCAGTTCTACGACGGCATCAACACTTAAAGCTATGCTCAGGTCAACCGTTTCAAATTATTACGGTGATTACCGCTTCGGCAATCTGACAATATGCGGAAAAACCGGAACAGCTGAACGAGATAACGAAAAACCTCACGCCTGGTTTGCAGGCTTTTCGGCAGATGAAGAATTTCCGTATGCTGTAGTCGCTGTACTCGAAAACAGCGGAAACGGTCTTACTTACGCAGGAACTGCGGCATCAAACGTTTTGCAGAAATTATACAAGACAGTCAATTAAAATCGGAGGAAGAATAAAGTATGAGTTTTATAGAAATGGAATCAGTTTACAAGCGCTATACTATGGGAGAGATTATTATCAATGCAGTTGATAATGTATCATTTTCCGTTGAACAGGGCGAGCTGTGTATGATAGTAGGTCCGAGCGGCGCAGGCAAAACTACTGTATTGAATATTCTCGGCGGTATGGATGACTGTAATGACGGCAAGGTCAGAATTGCCGGCGAGCTTATAAACAACTACAGCAGAAAAAAGCTTACAGATTACAGAAGATATGACGTTGGCTTTGTTTTCCAGTTTTACAACCTTATTCCGACGCTTACAGCGCTTGAAAATGTTGAGCTTGCTTCACAGATCAGCAACAAATCCCTGAATCCGGCAAAGGTTCTTGAAAAGGTCGGTCTCGGTGACAGAATGAACAACTTCCCCTCTCAGCTGTCCGGTGGTGAGCAGCAGCGTGTTGCAATTGCAAGAGCGCTTGCAAAAAATCCCAAACTTCTTCTTTGTGACGAACCTACCGGTGCGTTGGACTACACAACAGGCAAGCAGATTTTATCACTTTTACAACAAACCTGCCACACAACAGGTATGACTGTTGTAATTATCACTCATAATCAGGCAATAACTCCAATAGCAGACAGAGTTATTACAATGAAAAACGGACGAGTCAACAGAATTGAAATCAATGAAACTCCACTCTCTGTTGATATGATTGAATGGTAACGGAGGTTTATAGATGAGTAGTGCACTTTTACTCGATATACTTCGTACCATCAGGCGTTCACTGAATCGATTTATATCAATTATTTTAATTACTGCGCTTGGTGCGGGTATCTTTGTAGGTATGAAAGCAACAAGTCCGTCAATGCAGTCAACCGTAAATGAATATTTTGAATCGAATAACCTTATGGATATCCGTGTTCAATCCACAATCGGCTTATCACTTTCGGATGTTGATACCATCAGAGGTATTGATGGCGTTGAAGGCGTAATGGGTGCAAAATTTGCGGATGCGCTCGTACTTGTAAACGGTAAACCTGAAATTGATATTGACGGCACGCAGATAAGCACCAGAGCTTACAGTATAAATCTTACACAGCTTCAGGAATATTATTACGGTGTTGACAACAATAATTTTATCAACAGACCGTCTCTTCTTGAGGGAACTTATCCCACAAAAAGCAATCAGTGCCTTGTTGACGCAAGTGCACTGTCCACACCCGAATCATATAAAATCGGCAATACAATAACCCTTGAAGCTGATTCCAACGCAGACTTATCCGGTCTTGCGGTAACCGAATTTGAAATTGTAGGCATAATTTCATCACCCTACTATCTTTCGTTTGAGCGCGGTAACAGTCTTGTGGGAAGCGGTAAAATAGGTACATACATTTATATACCCGAAGCGGCTTTCACATCTGATTATTACAGCGAAATTTATGTTACGGTAAAAGGTGCTGATGAATATTCAACCGATTCTGAAGAATACAAACAGTGCGTATCTGCAGTTTCAGATAAAATAAGTGCTGCATCTGCATCAGCTGTAACAAAAAGAGCGGACGAGCTCAGAAACACATTACCCACACAAATACTGAATGCTCAGCAGCAGTACAACACTGCGTACGAAACAATCAACACAAACCTGAAAAGCGCAGAAGAACAGATTGCTATATATCAACATTATGTAGACGATCCCGAGGGGGCATATAATGAGGCTGTCAGCAAAGCCGCTGAAGCATTAGGTGTTGCAGAAAATGAATTCAACGGCAGTACATCCGAATACTACGCCGCAGTTGAACAATACAACACTATGCTTGAGGAATACAAAGCCGCCCGAAAAGCTCAGGAGGATATGTATGACCAACTGACTGAAGCACAAAATCAGTACAATCAGGCAGAATCAATGCTTACATCTGCACAGACTGCCAAAAACACGGCTAATCAGCTTGTCACATCAACCAAATCCGTTGTTGAATCAGCAAACAGTATTCTTACTTCCCTCGAAGCATATCAGAACGGTCAGATGGATTCAAGTGAACTCGCGGCTGTACTTTCTACATTACAAAGTATTAATCCCGATCTGTATGCGTCAATATCGTCACTTTCAGCCGTAAGTATGGCAACAGAGGCTATTGCACTTATAAATCCTTATCTCGAACAGCAAAAAAGCCAGCTTGCAGTTTATGAAGAACAGCTTGAAGATGCACAGACAACACTTGACGGATATTACACACAATGTCAGCAGGCAGCTCTTATTCTTGCATCTGCAAAGGAATCCTATAATAATGCTGACGAGAAGCTTGATGCGGCATATGAAGAATTAAATGCAATATACAATCAAATTGAAGGCAGTCAGTCTCAGCTTACATCAGCACAGATTGAGCTTATGATAAATCAGAATGCGGTCAGCAGTGATCTTGACACACTCAAAACTGTTATTGCAGGCGCTTCAACATATCTTGAAAAAGCAAAAGAGCAGTATAATTCTCTTAAAGCAACAGCCGAAAAAGAGCTGACGATAGCCGAAAATAAGATTAAAAATGCAAAAGAAACATATTTAAAGCTTGACTCGGCAAAGTGGAATGTTTATGACAGGAATGACACCCCCGGTTACTCAAGCTATGTTGATGCAATAGACAGCGTTTCGGTACTCTCTAACATTTTTCCGTTAATATTCATTATAGTTGCCGCGCTCGTATGTCTTACAACTATGTCAAGAATGGTTGAAGAAGAAAGAACGCAGATAGGCGCATTCAAGGCGTTGGGATATTCCAACAACTCCATAATTGCAAAATATATAATTTACGCACTGTTTGCAAGCATTATCGGCTCTGCATTAGGTACGCTGATTGGTATATATTCGTTGCCTTATGCCATATCTCAGGCATACTCAATAATGTTTACCATTCCTATATTCAATTACGAATTCCCTGTTTCATACATTCTTGCAGGTGTTCTTATATCGGTAATAACAACTATACTTGCCGCTACAGTTGCAGCTGTCAAAGAATTAAGAGTTAATTCTGCGGCGCTTATGCGTCCAAAAGCACCGAAACCCGGTAAACGTGTACTTCTTGAAAGAATAGGCTTTATATGGAAGCGAATCAGCTTTACAGGCAAGGTAACAATACGAAACCTGTTCCGTAAAAAGACACGTCTTATAATGACAGTGTTGGGAATCGGCGGATGTACCGCGCTGATTCTTGCAAGCTGCGGTCTTTATACATCAATCAACGGTCTTATGAAGGCGCAGTATGATAACGGAGGAATTGCGGATTACGACATACAGATCGTATTTTCAGGCAACCAGACAGAAGATTCTGAGATTATGAAAACTCTCAATTCAGATTCAAGAATAACAAGTCTGATGCTCGCTTCAATTCAGTCTGTGACAGGTGGCTCCGAAAGAACAGATAACACAGAAGATATTTATTTGTTTGTCCCTAAAGATTCAGCAAAACTGTCCGAATACATCAATCTTCAAAACAGAGTTTCAGGTGAAAAGCTGACTCTTGACAGCACTGGCGCAATTATAACAGAACAGTTTGCAAAAAATACGGATACGGATATTGGTGACCGAGTCTGGATAGAAACAGCTGACGGAGAAAAAATCGACATTCCTGTTGCCGGTATCACAGAGAACTATACTTTCAGCTATATCTATCTTTCAGAAGATTTATACCAGTATCTGTTCCAAAAGACAGTAAATTATAATTATGCAGTCGGCAATGTTGCAGATGCGATTCTTCAGGACACGCAGACAACCGATAACACGGCAACAAAAAAATCATTACTTGCTACGGATTTAATGTCATATTCACAGATAAACGCTGTAGCTTACGTCACAGATACCATTGACACTCTCAATGAAGTTATCAATGTGCTGAGTATTATAATTCTCATATTTATAGTCGCCGCCGGTATGCTCGCATTCATTGTTCTTTACAATCTGAGCAACATAAACATCTCGGAGCGCCAGCGTGAGCTTGCAACTATCAAAGTTCTCGGTTTCCACGACAAAGAAGTTTCTTCGTATATTTACAGAGAAAACATCATACTTACTGTTTTTGGTATACTGTTCGGATTGGTGTTCGGTATATTTGTCCACAAGCTGTTAATCACATACTGTGCTGTTGACACAGTTATGTATGTACAGACCCTTGATTGGTACAATTACGTCATTGCAGTTCTGATTACGGCTCTCTTTGCAATTATCGTTAACCTGATAATGCACAGAAAAATGACGGCAATTGATATGGTAACATCATTAAAGGCAATAGAATAAAAATTTAAGGCTTGCACAGTCAGATAAATTCTGTGTAAGCCTATATTGTTTATCACAAAAAAGAGGCCGTCATATGACAGCCTGCAACATGTTTTGAGATTATCTCTCGTCGTTCTTTGATCTCATTTCAGCAACAAAGTTCTTGATCATATCAATGATGCTGTTGATGAAGTCGATAAACTTCTTAATAAAATCCATGGATTTCGCTCCTCACTTATTATATTTTGAGATACACTATCTCAAGTAATATAATACCATATTTTTGGAATATTTCAAGAGTTTTTTTAAATTTATTATTCTCTACACGAATTGGTAACATTTTTGTCATAATTAGTTAAATATAATCGCCTAAATGAACACACAGAGTTCTTGAACCAAGCATTTTTATCGTGGGGATAGAATACTGAGCTTCTACAACAGGAAAGCAACTGTACTTTGTTTCAAGCTGTGCCGCAACATCACTGACAAAATCACAATCGGGACCATATGATACAGCAAACCTTCCGTAACGCATTTTTATTGCTTTACTCAACAGATGAACAAAATTGTCAATTTTTACATCAGTACCCATCTGTGAAATATCAAGCGGAAAAACTCGCGTCGATGAAACCCTGTAGGCTCTGAGCTCGTTACTGCAGCCAAAAACGTTGTTATCTGCAGTAAGAATATAGGTTGCAGAGCTGTTTGCAAATCTTTCTGCATATGAGCATAAAAGCTCTAAACGCATTGCACCTTCTGCGTACATTCTTGAAAGTCTGTTTGCCATAAGAACAGGCCCAATGCCGAAAGCGCGACTGTCATAAACATATACAGGCATTATATCGGTTTCATTATTATTTATAGCATTACGGTAAAATTTTTTAGTGGCAGATTTAGAAGATCTGTAAAAATCCGACCATTTCCCGTGCGGACAAACAACAAATAATGAACGATATCCCCGTTCTGACAATTTTTCGCACACAAACTGAAATACACCGGATGAAATCCCGTATGATGAAATATCATCATTATTTTTGATAATGTTTATAAAATCTCTTCCGGTTGCATTTATCCCGTCAAGATAAGACACATCATCAACCTTGTAAAAAACAGGCAAATATGCTAATTTATACAAACTCATATGCGTGCGATTAAGTATTTCCTCACGCGCATCATCATATATTGTAAGAAACTTGATATTCCCCATTTACTTCCCTACCACAAATATTCTCTTAGCTGACCTGTTTCCTGCAGTGCAGGAAAATCCCATTGCCTTAAAACTTCATACACACCGATTGCCACTGAATTTGACAAATTTAAGCTTCTGGCATCATTTATCATAGGTATTCTGACCGTTGTGTCTGGATGAGCATACAATAAGCTTTCAGGCAATCCCTTTGTTTCCTTACCGAAAAACAAAAACGCATTATCGGGATAGTCAATATCAGAATAGACTTTATTTGCCTTGGTTGAAAAGAAATAAAAATTTCCGTCGGGATTTTTTTCAAAGAAATCATCAAGATTTTTGTAATATGTAATATCGAGCAGATACCAATAATCAAGACCTGCTCTTTTTAATTTTTTGTCATCAATTCTGAATCCCATAGGCTCTATGATATGAAGTCTTGCACCGGTAGCGGCGCAGGTTCTTGCAATATTACCTGTATTCTGCGGAATTTCAGGTTCAACAAGCACGATATTAAGCGTTGCCATTTATATCAACTCCAGATTTTTCATATAATCGGGCAAACATTTTTCAAAACACAGCCCGAAGCGGGAATCACCGCCCGCCTCAACAGTTTTATTGATTGACGACACCGTAAAATCAATTGCAATTTCGCAAGCCTTGTTAATATCAAAACCGTTAAGAATGGCTCCGAGTAATGAGCTTGCAAACAAATCTCCTGTTGAATGGAACATTCCGTCAACTTTTTTTCTTAATGAATAAGTAACTGCATCTGTCAGTCTGTTATAAGCCGCTGCACCGATCTGTTTACTGTCAAATTCAACGCCTGTAAGCACAACATTTTTAACACCTAACACATCTGATAACTGCCTTATTAAAGATTCAACATAATTTCTTGTATAAGGTGGCTTTTTGTATTCGCAACCGAGCAACAGTGCCGCTTCGGTAAAATTAGGTACAATTATATCAGCATTCATACACAGCTTTTTCATCTGCAAAACGAACGAGTCATTGAATGTGTCGTACAAATTGCCGTTGTCTGCCATAGCCGGGTCACAAAGAAATACTGAGTCGTCAGCACTGAACTGCTTCACAAAATCAAGTACAATATCCACCTGCTCCGATGAACCCAGAAAACCGGAATATACAGCATCAAACTTAACACCGATACTGCGCCAATGTGCCATTATCCCACGCAAATCGGGAGTTAAATCACGATATGTATAATTATTAAGACCGCCCGTCTGTGTGGACAATACAGCAGTAGGAAGAACACCTACGGAAATTCCTGCAGCGGATAAAACAGGTAATGCGGCAGTCAGCGAGCACTTGCCAAGTCCTGATATATCGTGTATTGCAGCAGCTGTTTTTTGCATTACCATTAATCATCACCTTTGATTATAATAACACAATATCACATTGATTGCAATTTATATAACAAAAAAAAATATATAATAACAGAATTTTTAAAAATAACTCTTGACTTTTAATAACAAGAGTGGTAATATATCTAAGCACTAATAAATAAGCGCCGGTAGCTCAGTTGGATAGAGTGACTGGCTACGAACCAGTAGGTCAGGGGTTCGAGTCCCTTCCGGCGCGCCAAAAAATCGACAGGTCGAAACCTGTCGATTTTTTATTAATTGCGAATGCAATGGTATATCATCTCCGTAAAGCGTATATCATCTTAAATATCTCAATATATAGTAAAAATAAAATATTAATATTGAAAACAACAATAATTTATGATAGAATATATTGTAATAATTTGACTTCTTTTTTTGAAAGGACACTAATATGAGAAAGTCTGAATCGGTTCTTAAAGAAAAAACAAAAAAACAGGAAGCTACTACTACCGTCGGGCTGATAAAGTTTTTTATAATTTTCTTTTTAACAAGTATGCTCATTTGTGTAATATTGGCGGCTATGTCCGGAGGTGAATCCTGGAAATTACAGCTTTTCCACAGCAACGGATACTCTGATATGTTTATGGATTTCTTTAATTCGATGCGCGATGCAGGCGATGAAAATGTGTACACCGCCCGTAACAACATTTATCCCCCGTTATGTTTATTGTTGTTTAAATTTTTCGGTGCATTTGTTTCAGAAGAGCTCATTGATCTTCCAAACACAAAAAGAATCACACTGCAATACGACCAAAACTGTATGATAGTGTATTTTATCTTTGCGATTATGTGCATTCTTTTGATGACAAGTTTTATCAACAAGTATGTAAACGATATTAATAAGGATAATAACAAAAAAACAGTATCAAGTCATACATTAATATCCTTTATGTTGGTTATATCGTATCCTGTAATGTACTGCATTGAGCGAGGTAATATAATCATATTAAGTGTTATTATGACAATGTTTTTTATATTTTTCAGAGATTCCGAAAGCAAAATAGTAAAAGAGTTGTCATATATTGCACTTGCTTTTGCTGCAGGTATAAAGCTTTATCCTGCTATATTCGGTATTCTTCTGCTTATAGAAAAAAAATATAAGGACGCGATAAGACTTATTATATATGGAGTTATTTTTGTAATTTTCCCATTTGTTTTCTTTATGGATTTAGACAGCAGCGCACTTTCGATTTCATCTCAGTCAGTTGCGGCTGCAATATCAAGTTCACATACATCAGCAATTGCAGTTGAAAATTCATCTCCGATTGCTTCAATTCTTGAAAACCTAATATCATTTGCAACAAAAAAGAAAAACAGCTTAAATTTCAGCAGTGTCAGCATACAGAATTTTGTTTTCCTTTTTGAGCGAGACAATACAACATTGGCTCAGATTGTTGGCATAATTACAGAGTTTATTGCCGTTGCAGCTTTACTTTTTGCAAAAAAAACCTGGCAAAAAGTGTTTCTTGTAACATACCTGATGCTAAATATTCCGTCTGCATCAAGCTCATATTCTCTGGCATTTCTTATAATTCCGTTTATTATGTTTTTATATGACGACAAGGGCAACGGTTATCTGAGCACAAACAGACCAAAAACTGACTGGGCTTATATAATCTCTTTTGCTTTGCTTTTCACTCCGATTCCAATGTTCTGGTACTATTATCAAAATCAGGCGCAAGAAATATTCAGCAGTATCGGAGTTCCGTACCAGACAAGAGTAAACCAACTGATTGGCGTATTTGTTTTTCAGTTTATGTTCATTTTTATGGTTGTCGAAATTTTCGGTAAACTTGCGAAAAATAAAATTAAAACTGAAAAAGTTTCTAACACATCATCTGTTACAGAGGAAACTGCTCCTGTTTCAGAAAACAGTGATCAAATAATAATCAACTCTGCAAACAGTGAGAACGAAAACAACTCTGACAATGAGGAATTGCAATGACACCGTTAATTTCAATCATAATTCCAATTTACAATACAGCAAAGTATTTAAGCAAATGCATTGATTCTTTATTGGACCAGTCATATAAAAATACGGAAATTATATTAGTAAATGACGGTTCAACTGACGAATCCGGAAAGATATGTGATGAATATGCGGCATTGCATAAAAATATAAAAGTGATTCATAAGGCTAACGCAGGTGTTTCACAGGCAAGAAATACAGGCATTGAAAACGCAACTGGTGACTATCTTTGTTTTGTTGACGGTGACGATTATGTCACATCAAATTATATCGGTGATATGTTTGATGTTGCAAAAAAAGAAGCCGTTGACATTGTAACCTGCAATCAGATCAAAATTTGGGATGACGGCAGAAAAATCGAACTGTTTGAAAACAATATGCAGTTAAATGAATATTTTATTATTAGCGGAATTGAAACATTAGCTGATATGCTGTACGGAAAAACGTGTTTTGCAACCTGTTGCTGTAAATTATATAAACGGCATATTTTTGATACAATCCGATTCCCTTCAATTTCTATGGGTGAAGATTCGTATACAATGTATTACTGCTTTCTTAAAGCAAAGTCCGTTGCGCATTTACGCAGTCCAAATTACTATTATCTGCAACACGCCGAAAGTGCTATGCATAACCCAGCCTATGATAAATTCTATGATTATATTTTGCTTTCAGATAATTTTATCAAAACCGTAAATGATAAATATCCTGAATTATTCTTGCCTGCTGTAAACAGACTGATAGAAAATAATTTTTGGGTATATATGAAAATGCGGACAGATACGCAAAGATACAGCAGTCAATTAAACCATATAAAAAGAAACATAAAAAAATACAGAAAATATGCATTAAAAGACAAAAATGTGTGTTTCAGAACGCGTATGGCGTGCCTTATTTCATACGGCGGAATGAAGCTTGTCGATTTTATTTATGACATAAAAAAATGAACCGATTTTACTCGGTTCATTTTTTATGTAATCATTTAATATCACCCTGATTCTTATATTTAGATTCACAGTATATGCATCTGTAAACTCTGTTTTCTCTGTCAGTAAGCTTAAAGATATTGGGCAATTCCTGTTCAACAGAAGTGATACATCTGGGATTGGAACATTTTATAACATCTGTAACCTTTTCGGGGAGTGAAAGGTGTTTACGCTCCACGACCTTGCCGTCACAAATTATGCTGACTGTAATGCCGGGATCAAGATAGCCGAGAACATCAAGATTAATATCAATCGGTTCGCAAATCTTGAGGATATCCTTTTTACCCATTTTTACGCTGTCTGCATTTTTGATAATTGCAACCTGACACTCCAATTTATCAAGATTGAGTGCTTTGTATATCATCATTGCGCCGCCTGCGTGAATGTGGTCGAGCACAACGCCGTCTTTGATTGTACTGACTATCATATCATTCCACCCCCAAAAGCTTAAGTATCAATGCCATACGGATAAATTTACCGTTGAGTGCCTGCTCAAAATAGCAAGCTCTCGGGTCACTATCAACTTCAACAGCAATTTCATTGACTCTCGGCAAAGGGTGAAGAATTGAAAGATCGCTCTTTGCCTTTTCAAGCTTTTTTGCATTAAGAATATATGTATCCTTAAGACGGATGTAATCGTCCTCATTGAAGAATCGCTCACGCTGAACACGTGTCATATAAAGAATATCCAGTTCGGGAATTGCATCTTCAAGGCTTCTTGTTTCAACATACTCAATGTTATTTTTATCGAGAACATCCTGCTTGATATATCCGGGAATTTTCAATTCTTCGGGAGATATAAGAACGAACTTGACATTATCATATCTTGACATTGCGCCGATGATAGAGTGTACTGTTCTGCCAAACTTAAGATCACCGCAAAGACCGATTGTCAGGTCATTGAATCTGCCCTTTTCTCTGCTGATCGTCAGCAAATCGGTAAGAGTCTGCGTGGGATGATTGTGTCCGCCGTCACCGGCATTGATAATGGGAACAAGCGCGTGCATCGAAGCTACAAGCGGCGCGCCCTCTTTAGGATGGCGCATTGCGATAATATCTGCATAGCCGCTTACTACGCGCACGGTATCGGCAACACTTTCGCCCTTAGCCGCAGACGAACTGTCAGATGACGCAAAACCCAGAACATTACCGCCAAGACCGTACATCGCGGCTTCAAAGCTTAAACGGGTTCTTGTTGAAGGCTCGAAAAACAGCGTTGCAAGAGTTTTGCCGTGACATTTTTCCGAATACTTTTTCGGGTCAGCAATTATATCCTTTGCTACGTCAATAAGCTCATCAATTTCCGCCGTTGAAAGTTCAAGAATATCTATAAGACTTCTCATTCTGCTGCACCTATCCAGCTTTCATCAGAAGGATTGTTTCTGAACTTGATAAGTCTTGCAATGTCTTCAGGCTTAATATATCCCTCATCAGCTGCAACTTCTGCAATAACATCAAAGTTTGTCAGGCTTACATTTTTAACATTTGCAGCAGCAAGTCTGTCTATACCCTTCTGCATACCGTATGTGAAAATACTTACGATACCAAGAACTTCTGCACCTGCTTCACGGAGAGCATCTACAACATCAATAACGCTACCGCCTGTAGAAATAAGATCTTCTACAACAACAACCTTCTGACCTTTTTCAAGTTTACCCTCAATTCTGTTCTGTCTGCCGTGATCCTTGTTACCGGAACGAACATATCCCATAGGCATATCAAGAAGATGGGCCGCGATAGCTGCATGAGCAATACCTGCTGTGCTTGTGCCCATAAGAACTTCGCACTCGGGATACTCTTTCTTAACTGTTTCTGCTATTGCTGTTTCAACAGTTACTCTGTGCTCGGGTGCTGTAAGAATAAGTCTGTTATCACAATAAACAGGGCTCTTGATTCCGCTTGCCCATGTAAAGGGCTCTTCGGGACGGAAAAATACTGCACCGATTGACAATAAAGCTTTTGCTACTTTCTTCTGCATAATATATCAATTCCTTTCAATTATTATCAAATTAACCTACGAATTCGCTTACACATCTTCTGTAAGCTGCAACGGGATCCTCTGCGGCTGTGATAGGTCTGCCTACAACAATGTAGTCCGAGCCGATTTCCTTTGCCTTTTCGGGAGTTGTAACACGAACCTGATCGCCGATATCTCCGTCTGCAAATCTGATACCGGGTGTTACTGTGTAAAACTCTTTACCACATACGCCGTGTACCTTTTCAGCCTCAAGAGGTGAACAAACTACGCCGTCAAGACCTGCCTTTTTGGCGTTCATTGCGTAATGCATAACAACCTCATCAATAGGCTTGTCTATAAGAAGATCTGTTTTCATTCTTTCTTCACTTGTAGATGTAAGCTGTGTTACAGCCAGAAGAATAGGTCTTGTGCCGTCGGGACGTGTAAGACCTTCAATTGCCGCCTCCATCATAGCGATAGTTCCGCCGGCGTGGAGATTGCACATATCAACATCAAGTGCAGAAAGAACAGCCATTGACTTTTTAACAGTGTTGGGGATATCGTGAAGCTTAAGGTCAAGGAAAATCTTGTGACCTCTTGCTTTGATTTCCTTTACGATTGACGGACCTTCTGCATAAAAAAGCTCCATACCGATTTTAACAAACGGTTTTTCTTCCTTGAAATTATCAAGAAATTTCAAACAAGCATCTTTACCTGCGAAATCACAGGCAATAATTACATCTTTACCCATTAATGAGCGCCTCCTATTATATCATTTAAATCATTGATTCCGTATTTAGCCATTGCAACAGGCAGATTTTCAATAATCTTTTTGCATGCAAAGGGGTCAATGAGGTTTGCCGCACCGACTTCAATAGCAGTTGCACCCGCAAGCATCATTTCAATAACGTTTTCAGCTGTTGAAATACCGCCCATACCGATAATGGGGATATTTACGGCTTCATACACTTTGTAAACCATTGAAACTGCAACAGGGAAAATTGCAGGACCTGAATAACCGCCAGATTTATTGGCAACAACAGGCTTTTTTGTTTTAAGGTCAATACGCATACCCATAAGAGTATTTATCATACTGATACCGTCTGCGCCTGCCTCTTCACAAGCCTTTGCAATAGAAACAATATCTGTTACATTGGGACTGAGCTTGATGTAAACAGGCTTTGTTGTTACTGATTTAACTGCTTTTGTAACATCAGCCGCAGATTCAGCTGATGTGCCGAAGCTCATACCGCCGCCGTGAACATTGGGACAGCTGATATTTACTTCAATTATACCAACCTGCTCTTCCTTATCAATTTTTTCACAGGTATATACGTATTCATCGAGCGAAAAACCGCTGATATTAGCAACAACAGGCTTATTAAAGCATTTTTTAAGTTTGGGGAGTTCTTCGCTGATAACCTTATCAACACCGGGATTCTGCAGACCTACGGAATTTATCATACCTGAGTAACACTCTGCTATTCTGGGTGTAGGATTACCGAAACGAGGGTCTTTTGTGGTTCCCTTGAAAGAAAAGCTGCCGAGAATATTTATATCGTAAAGCTCTGCAAACTCATATCCGAAGCCGAATGTGCCGCTTGCGGGGATAACAGGATTATCAAGCACAAGACCGCTTAAATTAACTTTTGTGTTTACCATATTATCTCCTCCTTAACAAGGACAGGACCGTCCTTACATATGCGCTTGTTGCCGTACTTGGTTTTGCAGGAACAACCCATACAGGCGCCGAATCCGCATCCCATTCGCTCCTCAAAGCTGAGCTGTCCCGATGTGGATGAATTGTTGTATACGGCTTTGAGCATAGGCTCGGGTCCGCAAGTGTAAAAATAAGTATAATCAACATCCTTAAGAGCGTCGGTTACAAAGCCTTTTACCCCCACACTGCCGTCAGCTGTAGCTACAATAACTTTTGCGCCGATAGCTTCAAAATCTTCTTTACAGAAAATCTCATCTGCTTTGTTGAAGCCGAGAATTGCTGTTACACTTTTTCCCTCTGCAATAAGCTTTTTTGCAAGGTAAAACATCGGAGGAACACCTACACCGCCGCCGATTACGACAGGCTTGTCACCTGAAACCGACAAATCAAATCCGTTACCGAGACCTACAAGACAGTCAAGCTGTTCGCCTGCTTTCATTTTTGACATCTGTTCAGTGCCAACACCAACAACCTTATATATAATTGAAAGCTCATTATCATTGCAATCAAAAATAGATATGGGGCGTCTGAGATAATGACCTGCAAGCTGAATATTGATAAACTGACCGCTTGCCGTCACTGCAGATGTATCACCGCTGAGTACCATTTTAAAAACATTCTCAGTCAATTTTTCGTTTGATGTTATGGTATAAATTACATTTTTCATCGTTTTAGTCCTTATATACAATATTTCCCGAGCAAACTGTCATACAACACTTACCTTTGACTGTTTTACCTGTAAATGGTGTTGCTTTGCCCATTGACAGGAAATTATCGGGATTGATTTTATATTCCGCATTCAAATCAAAAACACAGAAATCAGCAGGATTGCCGCATTTCAGAGAGCTTTTTATTCCAAATCTCTCTGCCGGAGCTTCTGACATTAAATCAATCAACTTCTCGAGAGAAATTATTCCGTTAAGAACAAGGTCTGTGTAAAGAACAGGGAAAGAAGTTTCAAGACCTACTATACCCATAAGTGATTTTTCGAGTCCTCTGCCCTTTTCCTCTGCGGAATGGGGTGCGTGGTCAGTAGCAATCATATCCACCGTTCCGTCTTTGATTCCCTCTACAAGTGCAATTCTGTCTGTCTCACTTCTTATCGGCGGATTCATTTTGAATCTGCCGTCTTCCTGAAGCTGCGAATCGTTCATTACAAGATAATGAGGCCCTGTTTCACAGGTAATATCTACGCCTTCAGCCTTGGCTTTTCTGATAATATCAACACTTTCTTTAGCAGAAATGTGGCACACGTGATAAGAACAGCCTGTCCTTTTTACAAGCTCAATATCTCTGGCTATCTGCATCCATTCACTTTCTGAACAGATACCTCTGTGCCCGTGCTCTCGAGCGTATTCACCTTTGTGAATATATCCGCCCTCAAGCAAATCATTGACTTCGCAATGGGCAACAATCATTTTACCGAGACCTTTTGCAGTTGTCATAGCAGATAGCATCATTTCATCATTCTGCACTCCCCTGCCGTCATCGGAAAAAGCAATAACATCAGTTGACATTGCTTGCATATCTGCAAGCTTTTCGCCCTTCTGACCTGCTGTTATCGTTCCGTATGGATATACGTTGATTGCAGCATCCTTTTTTATTATATCAAGCTGTTGCTTAAGATTTTCTGCACAGTCGGGAGTGGGGTTAAGATTGGGCATTGTGCATACAGATGTATAACCGCCGTGTGCAGCTGCCGCTGAGCCTGATTTAATTGTCTCTTTATAAGAAAAACCCGGCTCTCTGAAATGCACGTGCACATCAACAAAACCGGGAAAAATATATTTACCGCTGCAATCAACGATTTCACCGTCAAATGAATTGACAGCACCACCAACGGAAACAATACACCCATTATCAACAACAATATCTGCCTTTTTTAATTCTTTACCTGTATAAACAGTTGCTCCGCTGAATAAAATCGCCATAATAATCACCATTTTCTGACTCAGCCCAAAATTAAGTTCCACCAAATAAATGGCAGAACCCAAATAAGCATATTTGTCTGCCGGATAACCGAATCAGAGATTTTTATTTATTATACCAAAGGAAGATTACTATGTCAAGAGGTTAATGAGATTTTATTGAGAAAACGCGCCGCCGATACCTTGCATAACAGCACTTGTGAGAAGCGCAGATAAACCTGCACCGTCAACATATGACTTGAACGTGCCATCTTCATTATAAAAATACAAGCTCATTTTGGACTCACTGTCAACATACGATGCTACGCTGAGAGAGTCTTCATCATAGAAAGAAAATACTATTTTTTCAAATACTTCGCCGTTTTCATCATAGTATGAAATTTTTACAAGAATACTATCTTCATATGAAAATTCAGTGGTTGTTTTTATTGAACCGTCTTTATCGGTAACGGTTATAACCGACACTCTGCCTTGCACGTCCTTATCAGTTTTAACTGTATCATCGTCATCTGTTTCTGCATAATCGTAACATTCGGCAACGGTGGTAACGATTCTGAACGTAGGCTCTACATAGGCTGATGAAATATCTTCAAGCTTCAATGAGCTTGATACTGACGATGATGCATCCTCAGTTGAATTATTATTGTTCAATTGAGAAGATATCTCATCAGAGGATACTTCACTGATAGCATCGTTATTGTCAGTATTATCCGAACAAGCGGTAAACAGACATACGACAAAAATTGAAAGTATTAGTATAATAGCCTTTTTCATAATAATCTTCCTCATTTTAAAGATATTTTTTCAGATACTGACCAGTATAGCTTTCTTTTACGCGGACAACCTCTTCGGGAGTGCCCGCGGCTACTATTTCACCGCCGCAATCGCCGCCCTCAGGTCCCAAATCTATAATATAATCTGCACATTTAATGACATCAAGGTTGTGTTCGATTATGATTACTGAATTACCCGCATCCGCAAGCTTATGAATAATATCAACAAGACGGTGTACATCGGCAGAGTGCAGACCTGTTGTCGGCTCGTCAAGAATATACACTGTTTTTCCGGTAGGTCGTTTTGACAGCTCAGTTGCCAGCTTGACACGCTGAGCCTCACCGCCTGAAAGAGTTGTTGCAGGCTGCCCGATTTTAACATAGCCCAAGCCAACATCAAAGAGAGTCTGGAGCTTACGCTTGATTTTGGGCTGTGAATCAAAGAACATCAATCCCTCTTCAACAGTCATTTCAAGCACGTCATAAATGCTCTTACCCTTGTATTTGACATCAAGCGTTTCACGGTTATATCTGGCACCCTTGCAAACCTCACAGGGTACATAAACATCCGACAAGAAGTGCATTTCAATCTTTACAATACCGTCACCCTGACAGGCCTCACATCTGCCGCCTGCTACGTTAAATGAGAATCTGCCTGCATTATAGCCTTTGATTTTAGCATCCTGTGTCTGCGCAAACAATTCACGTATATCCGTAAAAACTCCTGTGTATGTGGCAGGATTTGAACGTGGTGTTCTGCCAATCGGAGATTGATCAATATTAATTACCTTATCAAGATAATTAACACCCAGAACAGATTCGTGCTTGCCTGCGAATTTTTTTGCTCCGTTAAGCTCGGCGGCAAGCTTTTTGTAAAGAATTTCATTTACAAGAGAGGATTTGCCTGAGCCTGATACACCTGTAACACAGACAAACTGCCCGAGAGGAATATCAACATCAATGTTTTTAAGGTTGTTCTCTGCCGCACCTTTTACAGAAAGATAATGTCCGTTGCCCTTTCTGCGTTTTGCGGGAACGGGAATTTTTCTTGCACCGCTGAGATACTGACCTGTAACGGATTGCTTGCACTTTTTGATTTTTTCAACATCACCGACACAAACGACTTCTCCGCCATGAATACCTGCGCCGGGACCGATATCAACGATACAATCAGCCGCATACATTGTATCCTCATCGTGTTCAACAACAATAAGTGTATTACCGATATCACGAAGATTTCGAAGTGTTTCAAGGAGCTTGTCATTATCACGCTGATGAAGTCCTATGCTCGGTTCATCAAGAATATACAGCACGCCCATAAGAGCAGAACCGATCTGTGTGGCAAGACGGATTCGCTGACTTTCACCGCCTGAGAGCGTTCCTGCTGAACGTGAAAGTGTGAGATAATCAAGCCCGACCGAGCAAAGAAAATTGAGTCTTGATTTAATTTCATTAATAATCTGGTCAGCAATAATCTTTTCTCTGTCCGTCAAAACAAGATTATTGATAAACTCAATTTCATTTTTTACGGACATACGGCAGAATTCGTCTATATTGATACCGCCGACGGTTACGGCAAGAACCTCTTTTTTAAGCCTTGAACCTTTGCAGTCTGCACATTCACAGGCAGTCATAACCTGCTCTATTTCACTTCTTGCCCAGTCAGAAGTTGTTTCTTTATATCTGCGTTCAAGATTGTTGATTATCCCTTCAAACTCAGCATTGTAGTTGCCGCTACCGTAAGCAGTTGTACGGTGCATAACGAGCTTTTCGCCCTTAGTGCCGTATAAAAGAGCGTCGAGAGCTTGGGGAGAAAAATTTTCAACAGGTTCATCAATGGAAAAATCATATTTCTCGGCAAGTGCATCAAAATACATCTTAGCAATTGATGAATAATCTGCCTTTGACCAGCCTGATGCCTTGATTGCACCTTCACGGATTGATTTTTTTCTGTCGGGAATAACAAGCAGAGGGTCAACACGCATAAAGAAACTCAAGCCCGTACAGGTAGGACAGGCTCCGAAGGGATTATTGAATGAAAACATTCGCGGAGAAAGCTCATCAATGCTTATACCGTGTTCAGGGCAAGCATAATTAAGCGAAAATAAAATTTCCTCACCGTCCGTCACTGAAACAAGAACAGTGCCCTGTGAAAGCTTTGCAGCAAGCTCAGCCGCATCTGCAAGACGGCTTCTGATTGAATCCTTTATAACAAGACGGTCAATTACGATTTCGATTGTATGTTTGATGTTTTTTTCAAGGGTGATATCTTCTGTCAAATCGTAGATGTTTCCGTCAATTCTTGCTCTTATGAAGCCTGATTTTTTGGCATTTGCAAGCTCTTTCTGATGGGTACCTTTTTTAGCTTTAATTATGGGAGCCATCACCTGTATTTTTGTTCCCTCAGGCAGTTCAAGAACTTTATCCACTATCTGGTCTATCGTCTGCTGTTTGATTTCTTTTCCGCAAACGGGACAATGAGGTATACCGATTCTGGCATACAGCAAACGCAGATAATCGTAAATTTCAGTAACAGTGCCGACTGTTGACCTTGGATTCTTTGATGTTGTTTTCTGGTCAATGGAAATTGCCGGTGACAGACCTTCTATGGAATCAACATTAGGTTTATCCATCTGACCGAGGAACATTCTTGCATATGAGGAAAGTGATTCAACATACCGTCTTTGTCCCTCAGCATAGATTGTGTCAAAGGCAAGAGAGGATTTACCCGAACCTGAAAGACCTGTAAAAACAACAAGCTTATTTCGGGGGATCTCTATATCAACATTCTTAAGGTTGTGTTCTCTTGCACCTTTGACTATTATATTTTTTTGTGCCATTTATATCTCCTGTTTCAGTTTTTCAATCTTATCTCTCAGGTATGCGGCGTGTTCAAATTCAAGAATCTTTGCAGCCGCTTTCATTTCCTTAGAAAGTTTTTCAATAAGAGCAAGCTTATCTTTCTTGGACAGTTTTTTACCTGCTGCAGCATTAACATCATCCTTTGAGCTGATTTCAATAATATCGTGCACAGGTTTAACTATCGTTTTGGGTGTAATTCCGTTTTCAGCATTATACTGCATCTGTTTTTCACGGCGGCGAAGTGTTTCTCTTATTGCCGACTCCATTGAAGGAGTAACAGTATCTGCATACATTATAACAGTACCTTCCGCATTTCTTGCCGCTCTTCCGATTGTCTGTATAAGCGAACGTTCGGAACGCAAAAAGCCTTCTTTATCGGCATCAAGAATTGCAACAAGTGACACTTCGGGAATGTCAAGACCTTCACGAAGAAGGTTGATGCCAACAAGCACATCGTACTCACCAAGACGCAAATCACGGATGATTTCCATTCGCTCAATCGTATCGATATCATAATGCATATATCTTACCTTTATGCCGTAATCCGTGAGATAATCGGTAAGACTTTCAGCCATTTTCTTTGTAAGTGTGGTAACGAGCACACGTTCTTTTTGCTCAATACGTATATTGATTTCGGAAATAAGGTCTTCAATCTGACCGTCAACGGGTCTTACTGAAATTTCGGGGTCAAGAAGTCCCGTAGGACGGATGACCTGTTCAGCAACGTGAGAGCTTTTTGACAGCTCAAAGTCGCCCGGTGTTGCGCTGACAAATATCTTCTGTCCGATTTTATTATAGAATTCATCAAATGTAAGAGGCCTGTTATCATATGCCGACGGCAAACGGAAACCGAAGCCTACAAGAGAATCCTTTCGTGATTTATCGCCGCCGAACATTGCTCTGACCTGCGGCAATGTAACGTGGGATTCATCAACAAACAAAAGAAAATCATCAGGGAAATAATCTATTAATGTATAAGGCGGTTCGCCCGACTTTCTGCCTGACATAACAGCGGAATAGTTTTCAATTCCCTTACAAAAACCCGTTTCGCGGAGCATTTCGATATCGTACTCTGTCCGTTGTTTTATGCGCTGTGCTTCAAGCAATTTTCCCTGCGATTCAAACAGCTTGACCTGTTCAAGCATTTCAAACATTATTTCATTGATAGCATTTTCCAGCTTTTCTCTGGAAACAACATAGTGAGATGCAGGATATATTGCAACGTGAGATACCACGTTATTCACATTGCCCGTAACAGGATTGAACTCTGTAATACGGTCAATTTCATCACCGAAAAACTCAACCCTTATGGCAAATTCTGATGTATAAACGGGGAATATTTCAACGATATCTCCCCTTACTCTGAATCTATTTCGGATAAAATTGATATCATTTCTTTCGTACTGAAGTTCGACCAGTTTTTCAATAAGCTCATCACGGCTTTTTTCCATCCCTTGACGCAAAGATATTACCATACTTTTGTAATCAATCGGGTCACCGAGAGAGTAAATACAGGACACACTGGCAACGATGATTACGTCGCGGCGCTCGGATAATGCAGAGGTTGCGGAATGGCGCAAACGGTCAATTTCGTCATTTACGGCTGAATCTTTTTCAATATAAGTATCAGTGGTCGGAATGTACGCTTCCGGCTGATAGTAGTCATAATATGAAACAAAGTATTCAACAGCGTTTTCGGGAAAAAACTCGCGGAATTCGGAGCATAGCTGAGCCGCAAGTGTTTTGTTATGAGCAAGAATAAGGGTCGGTCTGTTTACCTTTTCAATAATATTTGCCATTGTAAAGGTTTTACCCGAACCGGTTACGCCCAGCAAGGTCTGCTCTGCATAGCCGTTTTCCACGCCCTCAACAAGCTCACAGATTGCCTGAGGCTGGTCACCTGTGGGTTTATATTCTGAAACAAGCTTAAATTTATCCACAAAGACACCGCCTTTATACACATTATCGGAATTACTTTATTAATATATCCTCAACAAATGAATCAAAATCAACCTTATTTTTGTAATCAGTGCTGATATTGCAGTTTATTATATAATAGCCCGTATCATAAGGTATAAAATAGAAAAATGCATTTCTGTAGTATTCGGAAGTTGTAGAAAGGCTATTGAAGGCTGTACATTCGATACCACTGATATCAACCGTATATTTTTTGTAAGAAAAAACTTCACTTCCGAAGCTTTCAAGCAAATCCTCACAATTAGTTTCCTGTGCCTGAATATGAATATCCATTCCGCTGGCATAATAATCTATGAAAATTTCACCCTGATATGCAGAATTGAAAAAATAACCGGGATTCTCCCGACTTTCAACAAATCCGTTCGGAAGCTCAAAACGCATTTCTGCCGTTTCTACCGTACCGTCATACACAACCTGACCGTTAAAATCCACATACTCGGTAATATATTCACCTGAATCAGATTTAATTTTTTTGTTGTTTTCGTTCAAAGTGTAAACGAGCAGTTTTCCGCTGTCGTTTATGACCAGATTATCTTCTGCATCTCTGCAAACAAGATACTGAGTACCGTCATCAGCGGTATAATATGTATCTTTATCTGCACAGGATGAGAAAGTAAAAACAATACTTACGAGCAAAAACAATGCTATAATTTTTTTATACATAATTCCACCTTAACCTTTCAGCAAAGACATAATTTCAGCTCTTGTTCGCGCATCGCTTTTTGCAATACCTCTCAAGGCTGATGTCTGTGTTACTGCTCCAGCCGCTCTTGCTCCGCGCATAGTCATACACAGATGCTGAGCTTCAACAATAACGGCAATGCCTAAAGGATTAAGCTCTTCATCAAGAAAATCTGCAACCTGTGAAGTAATACGCTCCTGAAGCTGAGGTCTTTTGGCAAATGAACTTACTATTCTTGCAAGCTTTGAAAGACCTATGACCTTGCCGTCTGAAGGAATGTATGCAATATGAGCCTTACCCACAAACGGCAGAAGATGATGCTCACACATAGAATACAATGGAATATCACGGACTACAACGATTTCATCATTATCCTTTTCGGTAAACACCTTCATATATTTTTTAGGGTCATCAGCGATTCCCGAAAAAATCTCCTCATACATTGCGGCAACGCGGGCAGGTGTTTCAGCAAGCCCTTCCCTGTCGGGATCTTCACCGATAGCTTCAAGTATATCTCTTACAGCTCTTTTAATTTTTTCACTATCCAAAATAAACAGTCCTTTTATTTAAAGTATATCAAACATCATCCTGATGTAATTTTTATTATCGTCACAGGCAAAATTTATGTGAGTTTTATCAACCTTGTCAGCGGCATATCTGGATATATAGTCAAGCAAATCATATATGTCCGAATGGGTTGAAGTGTCATCAATCAGTCTTGACTGTGCCGTTTTATAAGCATCGTCATTGTCAAATGTGAATTCTATATAATAACGTCCGTTATTGATATTATTTGCAAGCTTAAGCTTTATTGTATCCAGAACATTCTGTCCGTACAAATCAAAGCTGAGATTATTATTGACAAAGTAATTATAAGTTCTTGCAGTACATTCGTAAAAGACCTTATAATCTGAATGATCAGCAGAAATCTCAGTATCGGTCAGATTGAAATACAGATGCGAAATTACGTCTGTGCTTTCCGTAACAGGATCATCCCACGTTACGTCAAGATGATACGGTTCACCCTCAATCCATACAAGATTCCACATATGACTGACTGCACCTTGTGATGAGGATTCACCTGTACCGGCAATAAGCATAGAATCAATACCGGCTTCATTCAAAAGCAGCATCGTCGCACGGGAATACCCTGAACAGACAGCAAAACCGTCTATCAGACAGCTGTATGCAGTTGAAGCCGACTGTGATTCTTTATATACACAGTTCTGTACTATATAATCGTGAATATACAATTCCTTGCTGTAATCATCATTGAATTCGGGCATTTCATCAACAATAAAGCGAACAGTCTGCATCAATTGAGTCTGCATTGATTTGCATTCATCGGAATTATGTTCGTATGATAGCTGAATCAGGCAGGAATTAAAGAATTCAAGCATTGAACACGACTCATTAAAACAGAGCATATTGGGGTTATCATTTTTTACTGCGAAATATACTCTGTTGAATTCCTCACTTGTCAGGTTCGGAATCTTAATGTAATCCGGATGTGATGCAATGTTGTTGAAAATACATATATATGCCTGTTTTTCAACAGCCGATAATTCATTATAGTTATGCATTGAGTATGGTTGATTAGATGCGTCAAAATCTTCGTCAAACGCAAACGAAGAAAAGTAAGCATTGATTTTTTCTGCATCTTCGTAATTGAAATTCTGAAAAATACCGTATGCAACAAGCACACAAATCAATGCAACAGCAATTTTAAATATTTTCTTTTTCATCAGCCATCAATACCACTTGATAATATACATTCAAAACCGTTTTCAATCAAATAGGAAATGTCACTTTCAGCAGTATAATAATCTGAAATGGTTACATTTGTTGAGAAACAGTTGGTAACATCACCGAATAACTCCTCGGAATCATAGGAGTCAAGATTCTGCAAATATGAGTTGACTACGGTACAAACAATTTCTGCCGCCGCTGTTTCGCCGTTTTCACGTTCAGCAAGCAGTGCTATGTAAGTAAACAGCATATCCGACCCCATATCGTTGTTACCCATTGTAACGGTATATGTTTTATCGGATGTTGCATACGTAAAATCCTCATTGATATAGAGAGAAACTTCCCCCATCAGCTCTGTAAGACGGTTAAAACCCGATTTATTTATAACAGCATATCTGTCAATATCGACATTCCTGACACCCTCAACACTGCTTTCCAAAAGATTGATGCCGCCGTACGAATAACATTCGCTGTAACTTCTGCCGTCAGACGATAAAGTATCTTTGTCCAACGGTGTCAGAACAAGACATTTAGAATAAATTTTAAATTCCGCAAGCAATGGCAAAACAATGTCATTGGACTCATCGGTAATAACAACCAGAAAAGTGCTGTCCCCGGAAAGAACATTGCTATTGTTATCTGCAGGAATGCCTGTTGTTGTTTCGCTGCCCGCTATATCGTCTGTATCAGAAACTGCAACAATTATACACACTACGGCAATTGCAATAAGCAAAATTATTGAAATTAGTGTAATCAAAGCTTTTTTATTATTAAAAATTTTATTTAAATGCATACTATACCACCTTATCTTGTTATTATAAACTATACAAAAAAAAATTACAAGACAGTATAGAAAAGTTTAAAAAAATTATTACAAAAATTTATGTTTCTATTGATAGTTTTGTTAAAATATTATAATATATTACGGTAACGATTCAGGAGGTTATATATATGGCTAAAAACGGAAAAGAAAAAAAAGGCGGTCTGCTTAGTTATCTGGGCTACGGCGTAGGTGCAATAGGACTTGACCTCAGCTACGGTTTATTCAACTCATACCTTAATAAGTATCTGACAGACGTATTGAAACTTAGTTCAAACTTTTTGCTTGTTCTCACTCCCCTTGCACGAATCTGGGATGGCATTAATGACCCGATGATGGGTTCAATTGTTGATAACGGCAAATTCAGAATGGGTAAATACAGACCCTGGATACTTATAGGCTCACTTTTGAATTCAATAATCTTAGGCCTGCTTTTCAACAATATTTTCGGATTATCGGGCGTATCGCTATATGTTTACATAGCATTTATGTATATATTATGGGATATGACAAACACACTCGCTGATATTCCTTATTGGTCAATGGTTCCGTCATTTACAAACGATGCAAAACAGCGCAGTCTTATTGCAACCATTGCAAGAACGTTCTCAGGTCTCGGTCAGGGAATCGTTTCTATCGGCGGACCGCTCCTTATGGGATTGGTAAGCATTACAAAAGATCCTAACACGGGAGAAGCTGTATATGACGCAAGAACATTTACAGTGATGTCCGTTGTCTGCGCAGTTGGTCTTGTTCTTTTTTCAACAATAAGCGTGAGCACAACAAAAGAAAAACACAGAACTCCGCCTGAGGAAAAATTTTCATTCAAAAAAATATTTGAGGTTATCAAAAGTAATGACCAGCTGAGAGTGTTTATACTTTTTGCTATGCTGTCAAACGCCGGCTTTTATATGATTTCAGGTGTAGGGGCATATTACTTTGATGTTGTAGTAGGCAACAGCGAAAGCCAGAGCGGTTTTAACACCTTCGGTGCAGTGGGTTCAATACTCGGTCTTGCTGTAATTCCCATAATGATGAAATTCACTTCAAGAAGAAGAACGTATCAGTTCTCACTTTCTCTTGCAATTGCGGGTTATCTCGGAATGTTTA
Organism: Clostridia bacterium; assembly: GCA_017465825.1. Taxonomy (GTDB): domain Bacteria; phylum Bacillota; class Clostridia; order Oscillospirales; family Acutalibacteraceae; genus UBA1081. The sequence goes on along the minus strand of JAFTVI010000017.1, from coordinate 37,221 downwards.
TTTCAGGTCAGTCCGGAAGTATTACCGCAATGAGTATAGCATATCTTCTTGCACAAATCGGCACAGCTTCAATGTTTGTTTCACAGACTGTTTTCCTTGCAGATATTGTTGACTACGGCGAATATAAAATGGGATACAGAGCCGAATCAGTCACATTCTCTATGAAGGGATTACTGCAGAAAATGGCATATACGGTGCAGACAGTTATTCTTTATTCGGGACTCTCAATTTCTCATTATGACGGTGATCTGCATTCTGCAAACCCCGAAATGGCACACACAACTATCAGCATTATGATGCTGGTTCTGCCAATGGTGCTTATGGCGCTTTCACTTATCGTATTCTCAACTAAATTCAAGCTTACTGATGACAGAATGAAAGAGATTACTGCCAAGCTTTCTGCTCAGGAAGAATAATACATAGTTTCTCTGCACACCGATAAAGTGTGCAGATTTTATTTTATTATTTTATAAAAAGATGTTGAATTAACTGATAATTTGTGCTAATATTCTTTTGCAAAATCATTTATCGGTGATGTAATGAATTTTTTATTGTACGATTCACGCCCGAATGACAAAAGAAGTCGCATCGAGGAGCAGGTATACGATACTCTTGAAAAACTGGATATTCAGTTTAAAAGGATTGACCACTCTCCTGCCGCAACAATTAACGAATGTGCCGCGATTGAAAAATTTCTGGACGTGCATATTTGCAAAAACATTTTTCTGACAAACAACAAAAAAGATGTTTACTGTCTGCTTCTGCTTAAAGGCGACAAAAAGTATGAAGCAGGTATAGTTTCAAGACAGATCGGTTCAAGCAGACTGTCTTTTGCATCCGACGGTGAATTAATGCGTTATCTCGGTACAACTCCCGGCTCGGTGAGTGTTTTGAGTCTTATTAACGATACAGAAAATAAGGTTACGGTTGCTGTTGATTCAGATTTGCTGAAAAATGAGTATATCGGGTGTCATCCCTGCAAAAACACATCAACACTAAAAATTAAAACCGGTGATATAACGGAGAAATTCATAACGCACATAAATCATCAACTGATTATTATAAATGTATAAAGGAATATATTTATGAACAAGAAACCTATTACAGCTATTATTGTCGGTGCAGGTCACAGATCCATAATTTATGCCGACTATTCAATTGAACATCCCGATGAACTCAAAATCGTCGGAATAGCAGATCCTGACAGTGACAGGGTCAGCGAAGCAGCCGCGAAATACGGAATTCCTAAAGAAAACTGTTTTACAGATGCCGCTGAGCTTGCTGAGCGTGACAGATTTGCTGATGTTATCATTAACGGAACTATGGACAAAGACCACGTATCAACGTCTGTACCTCTGCTAAAAAAAGGCTATGATATGCTTCTTGAAAAGCCATTTGCCGTCAGCAAAGCTGAAATGATTGAGCTTGTGAACGTTGTAAAAGAGCATAACAATAAAGTAATGGTTTGCCACGTTCTCAGGTATTCCGAGTTTTATAAAGAAATCAAAAAGACCATACACAGCGGCGAAATCGGTGACATTATTAGCATTCAGCTTTGTGAGGATGTCAGCTATCATCACTATGCAACATCGTACGTACGCGGCAAGTGGGCAAATTCTGACCGTTCAAAAACATCAATGCTCCTTGCAAAATGCTGTCACGATATTGACCTTATGATGTGGCTTATGGGCGATGTAAAACCAGAATTTGTAACAAGCACCGGTTCTCTGCAATATTTCAAGGCAGAAAATGCTCCTGAAGGTGCAGGCGAAAGATGTATGGTGGACTGCAAATATGTTGACACCTGTAACCTTTCCGCAAGAAGAATTTATCTTGACCTTCCGGGCAGATGGGATTTTTATGTATGGCCTGAGCTTCATCACGCATCATACGATGAAAAATACGAATATCTTAAAAATGTAAGTCCTTACGGCAGATGTGCATATAAATGCGATAACAACGTGGTTGATCACCAGACTGTTATGATTCGTTTCAATAACGGCGCTACAGGCACACATAATCTTACGGCAGGCTGTGCATTTTCAAAAAGAATTGTACATATTATAGGCACAAAAGGTGAAATTAACGGCATTTTTGAAGATCAGAAGTTTACCGTTTCATACATTAATCCGCACAATGAGAGTGACCACACAGACCGAATAGTTGATTTATCCGAATCATATTCAGCTTCAATCGGTCACGGTGGCGGTGACCACGCTCTTGTAGCAGACTTTATCAAGTACATAACCGATTCTGAGCCGTCAATATCCTGTACCTCACTTGATGATTCCGTTGCAGGTCATCTCGTTGTATTTTGCGCAGATGAATCAATGGAAAATAACGGTATGCCGGTTAAAACAGAATTATAATTGTAACAAAAATTCAATTCTCCCATAAAATGTATTGAAATTCATTTTACGGGAGGATTTTTTATGAACGATATTTTTGACGCATCCTGCAAAAAAATCAAGGAAGCAGTTTGCATTGACACTTCACGTGTTTATGATTCTTGTGCAGATAAGGACTGTCTTGCTGATATGAGGGTGTACTTCACGGATTGCGCTCAGCAGGTAATTGACAATGCAACAACCGTGCGTTGCAAAGGATGTGAAGTGATAAGTGTATTTTCCGATGTAGACTGCGTCCCCTTCAACAGAGGTTTCTATTCGGTTGATATCACTTTCTTTTTCCGTGTAAATCTTGAAGTTATTACTTCACCTAACTGCCCATCTGAAAATGTCAGCGGTCTTGCAGTATTTTCAAAAAAATGTATACTCTTCGGCAGTGACGGTAATGTAAAAATCTTTACATCCGAGCTCTGTGATAAGGATTCAGGTGAAAGCTTGCCTATGGTGTCAAGCAATCCGAGAGCAAAAATTCAGGTAGCGGAACCACTTTGCCTTGATGCAAGGCTCTGCAGACCTTGCGACTGCTGTAATAATGTTACCGACATTTCCTGCAGCGTCCCCTCTTGCGTGAGACGCATTTTTAACGGCAGATTTGTAAACGAAAGCACGGAAAAAGCTGTACGTGTTACTATCGGTCTTTTTACAATCGTTCAGCTTGAGCGTGATGTGCAGATGCTGATTCCTGCATATGATTTCTGTATGCCAAACAAAGAATGTACTTGCAACACAGAAGATCCCTGTGATTCATTCAGAAAGATTAAATTCCCTGTGGGAGAATTTTTCCCGCCTAGCGAGAGAAATGCAGATTTTGACTCATTCTCAACATCAGGTTCCTGCAACTCCGGTTGCGGATGCAATAAATAAAAATTATCGACCGTCGTATGACGGTCTTATTTTTTTGCACTAAATGGTGCTTAAAATCAAACATATTGCGCAGAATGAAAGTGCAGCTGAAGCTAATAATAAAAACAGTTGATAAAAATAAATAATATTTTATTATAAAACTATTGACTTTTATAAATTAATGGCATATAATAACACCATAATAAGAATGATTCTTATTTGTTTATACTGAAGGAGTGATAAGAGTGGATAATAAGGCACTGTTTAATTTGAGTTACGGACTGTTCGTTCTTACAAGTTCGACAGAAGCAGCTCAAAGCGGATGTATCATTAATACCGCCATTCAGGTAACATCAGCACCAAACAGATTATCGATTACAGTAAACAAAGCAAATTATACACACGATTTAATTTCAGACTCGAACAAATTCAATGTCTCTGTGCTCGACATATCTGCGCCTTTTGATGTTTTCAAACATTTCGGATTCCAAAGCGGTAGAGATGTAGACAAAATAAGCAGCTTCAAAGGAATTTCAGCAGGCGACAACAGTATTCCTTATCTCGAAAAATACACTAATGCATATTTTTCCTGCTCTGTTGTTGAAAAAATTGACCTGATTACGCATACAATGTTTATAGCTGATATAACGGATGCAAAAGTTATGTCATCATTACCATCTATGACATATGCTTATTATCACGCTAATGTCAAGCCGAAACCTGCAGAAAACACTACTGAATCAGGCTATCGCTGTAAAATTTGCGGATACGTATATAAAGGTGATGAATTACCCGATGATTTTGTTTGCCCACTCTGCAAACACGGCGCGGAAGATTTTGAACCTATTGAAAATAAAAAAACAATCACAAAGGAGAATTCTGTTATGGACATTAAAGGAACAAAAACTGAAAAAAATCTTATGGCTGCTTTTGCAGGCGAATCTCAGGCACATACTAAGTATCTCTACTATGCATCAAAGGCAAAGAAAGACGGATACGTTCAGATAGGCAAGCTTTTTGAAGAAACAGCACGCAACGAGAAAGAACACGCAAAAATCTGGTTCAAGCTTCTTCACGACGGTATGCCTTCAACACTTGCAAACCTTGCTGATGCTGCAGCAGGAGAAAATTATGAATGGACAGATATGTACGCAGGCTTTGCTGAGGAAGCAAGAGCAGAAGGCTTTGAGAACATTGCATATCTCTTTGAAGAAGTTGGCAAGATCGAAAAAGAACACGAAGAGCGTTACAGAAAGCTCATTGCTAACATCGAGGGCGGTCTTGTATTCTCAAGAGACGGAGAGAAAATCTGGCAGTGCTCCAACTGCGGACACATTGTCGTAGGCAAACAGGCTCCCGAAGTATGTCCTGTATGTGCTCATCCTCAGGCATATTTTGAAATTAAAGCTGAAAACTATTAATTAATGAAAATCACACTTAACGAAAACAAAGAGATAGTCAAAACAATTAAAGAAGGTCTTAAACGCACAGGCGGCTACTGTCCTTGCAAGCTGAAACGCACTGAGGACAACAAATGTATGTGTAAGGAGTTCAAGGAGCAGATTGCTGATCCTGAATTTGAAGGTTACTGTCACTGTCTGTTATACTATAAAAGCAAATAAAAAAATTACAGAGATAAGCATCATACTTATCTCTGTTTTTTTATTGATTTATGCACCAAGGTAAGCTTTACGGACACGTTCGTCATTAAGAAGATCGGATGCCGCACCGTCCATAATAATTTTTCCTGTTTCAAGAACATACGCTCTGTTTGCAACAGAAAGTGCCATATTTGCATTCTGTTCAACAAGAAGAACTGTTGCGCCCTCATTCTTGATTTTTTTGATAATTTCAAAAATTTCACCGACATATAAGGGAGAAAGTCCCATAGAAGGCTCATCCATAAGAATAATTGACGGATTCGACATCAAAGCCCTGCCCATTGCAAGCATCTGCTGTTCCCCGCCTGAAAGAGTGCCTGCAACCTGACTGCGGCGTTCTTTCAATCTTGGGAAATATTCAAAAACCATTTCAAGAGAATTATTGATCTCATTCTTATCTTTTCTTGTATATGCGCCCATTTTAAGGTTGTCATATACAGAAAGAGATGCAAATACACGTCTGCCCTCGGGCACATGAGCCATACCCATACTTACTATTTTATGAGCAGGAACTTTAACAATGTCCTTACCGTCAAGAGTAATTGAGCCGCTTTTAGGAGCAATAAGACCTGTTATGGTGTGAAGAGTTGTTGTTTTACCTGCACCGTTAGCACCGATAAGAGCAACGACTTCCCCTTTATCAACATTAAATGATATATCCTTAATAGCCTGAATAACACCAAAGTATACATTCAGGTTTCTTACTTCCAGCATCGCCATAAATAATCCTCCTTATTCACCAAGATATGCTTTGACAACCTCAGGATTCTTGAGGACATCAGCGGTATTACCCTTGGCAAGCTCTTTACCGAAGTTGAGAACAGTAATCTCTTCACAGATACCGGAAACAAGGCTCATATCGTGTTCAATAACAAGAACTGTAAGGTCAAAATGATCTCTTATAAAATGAATTGTTTCCATAAGCTCTTTTGTTTCGTTAGGATTCATACCAGCTGCAGGCTCATCAAGAAGCAAAAGCTTGGGGTTTGTCGCAATAGCTCTGGCAATTTCAAGCTTTCTCTGTTTACCGTAAGGAAGATTTGATGCAAGAGTATCGGCGCTGTCATCGAGATCAAATACCTTGAGAAGATCCATTGCTCTTTCATTCATTTTTTTCTCGGTCTTAAAGAAACCGGGAAGTCTGAAAATTCCCTCAATTGTTGAATACTTCATCTGATTATGAAGACCGACTTTAACATTATCAAGTACAGAAAGATTCTTGAACAAACGTATATTCTGGAAAGTACGTGCAATACCTGCCTTATTGATTTCAGCAGGTTTTTTGCCCTTTAACTCTTTGCCGTCAAGATAGAATGTGCCGGTTGTCGGTGCGTAAACACCTGTTAAAAGGTTGAATACGGTAGTTTTACCTGCACCGTTAGGTCCGATAAGTCCGTAGAGAGCACCTTTTTCAAGGGTAAGATTGAAATTATCAACAGCGTGAAGACCGCCGAATGTAATACCTAAATTTTTAACTTCAAGTAATGCCATTTATGCCGCCTCCCCTGCTGTTTTAGTCTTTTTATTCTTGAACTTATATGCAATCTCCTCACGAAGCGATACAAAATATGTGCCGTTATTGAAAATCATCATAAGAATAAGAAGTATTGAATAAATAAGCATTCTGTAACTGCTGAGATCACCAATACCTCTGAGAAGCTCGGGAAGAGCATAAAGGATTGTTGCAGCAATAACGGAACCTCTTACATTACCCATACCGCCAAGGACAACATATACGAGAATTGTAATAGACATAGTGTAACCGAAGTTTGCAGTTGTGGCAGTGAGCTTTGAAAGGTTGTGAGAATAAAGCACACCTGCAATGCCTGCCATAGCAGCAGAAATAGTAAACACCATCAGCTTGTACTTTGTAATATCAATACCAACAGATTCTGCGGCAATTCTGTTGTCACGGATTGACATAATAGCTCTGCCTGTTCTTGAATCCATAAGATTGTTGACAATGATAAGCACTAACATTACAAGAATAAATCCGATTAAAAATGTGGAATTCTTTGGTGTGCCTGATATACCCTGAGGGCCGTTGAGAATAATCTGTCCGTCTGTGCCCATACCAAGCTTTGATGAATCAAGAGACATATGGAAGCCGTTGGAATCCTTGCCGATATAAAGAGCATTGACAATTGTTTTAATAATTTCACCGAACGCAAGAGTAACAATAGCAAGATAGTCGCCTTTAAGACGAAGAACGGGAATACCGATAAGGATACCAGAAATTGCGGCGGCAATTGCACCGATTACAAATGCACATGCAAATCTTACCCAGACAACGGTAATTACATCCTCCATAAGAACGGAGAAAAACGTACCTGTAAATGCGCCTACGCACATAAAACCTGCGTGTCCAAGGCTCAATTCGCCGAGGAAACCGACTACTAAGTTGAGCGATACTGCAAGAATAACCTGAACACAGATAGGAACAAGAAGAGCTTTCAACGAATTTTTGAGTGTACCTGTTGATGCAAGAACCTGGAATACAGTAAAAAATACAACAACGATAAGATATGTTATGAGGTCTTTGCCTTTAAAAGGCTTTACAGTATTTGTGTTTTTCTTTTCAAGCTTTGAATGTGTTTTTATAGCCATACAGTATCCCTCCTTATACCTTTTCGTTAATCTTCTTACCCATAATACCGGTAGGTCTGATAAGAAGAACAAAAATAAGAACAGCAAAAACGATAGCATCAGAAAGCTGTGATGAAATATACGCTTTACTGAGGTTTTCGATTATACCGAGAAGAATACCGCCAATCATAGCACCGGGAATTGAACCGATACCGCCGAAAACTGCCGCAACAAATGCCTTGATACCGGGCATTGCGCCTGTGTAGGGACTGAGTGCCGGATATGATGAACAAAGAAGAGCACCTGCAACGGCGGCAAGAGCAGAGCCGATTGCGAATGTAAGAGCAATTGTGCCGTTTACATTGATACCCATAAGCTGAGCGGCACCCTTGTCCTCTGAAACAGCAAGCATAGCCTTACCCGGCTTTGTCTTATTAACAAAGAGATAAAGTGCAACCATTATAACAACAGATACAGCAATAGTTATTATAGTTTCACCTGAAATAACAAGCTCTCCTCCTGCTAAGGAAACGGGTTCAAGAGATACGACTGAAGAAAACTGTTTTGTATCAGAACCAAAGATGAGCAATGCTACATTCTGCAGGAAATAACTTACACCGATAGCTGTAATAAGAACAGCAAGTGATGTAGCCTGTCTGAGCGGTTTATAAGCAAGACGCTCAATAAGCACACCGAGAACAGTACAGAATACCATAGCAATAAGCACACCGAGAACAGGATTAAGACCGGCAGAAACAACGCTTGTATAAATTACAAACGCACCGATCATAATAACGTCACCGTGAGCAAAGTTAAGCATTTTAGCAATTCCGTAAACCATTGTATATCCAAGTGCGATAAGTGAATATATACCGCCAAGACTGATTCCGGAAATCAACTGCGAAAGAAATACCATATATTTTCCACTCCTTACAAGGGGTAAGGTGATTTTTCAGAACCACCCTGATCAAAAGCCCTGAAACAAGGCATCAAACCCAAATGATACTTTGTTTCAAAGCTCTTGAAACAACATTCCAAACATTGTGCAAGGGTATGCCGCATTTTCAGCGACATACCCGAATATAATCAGAATCTTACAGAATTAAGCTTCTGCAACTGAACCGTTAACAATCTTAACAACCTTAGGAGTCTTTGTGGGTTCACCTGTTGCATCCCAAGTGATGTTAGAGCCTGTTACACCGTCAAGTGTGATTTCAGTCATTGCAACCTTCATTGCATCACCGATATCTGAAACAGACATATCAGCAGAGATATTTGCCTTCTCAGCAGCAGCCTTGATAGCATAAATTGCATCGTATGCGTCTGCGCAGAACTGGTTCATATACTGTGTCTGGTCAGGATATGCAGCCTTGAACTTTGTAACAAAGTTAACTGTTACGTCGTCTGTAGCTGTTTCCATAAAGGGAGTGAGATACATAAGACCTTCAACAAGAGCTGTGTCGATGTTTTCCATACCAAGGATACCGTCCATACCGTCAGAACCAAGGTAAACGGGATTGTAGCCCATATCGTTTGCCTGCTTAAGGATAAGAGAAGCGGGAGTGTAGTAAATGGGAAGGAATACAAGCTCTGCACCTGCAGCCTTAACATTTGTTACCTGTGCACTAAAATCGGTTGCACTGTCATTTGTGAATGCTTCCTGAGCAACAACTACAAGACCATTTGCTGCAGCCTTTGCTACAAATGAATCCTTGATGCCTGTTGAATAGCTGTCTGAGCTGTTGTAGATAACAGCAACCTTAGTTGCAAGGTTGTTGCTCTTTATGTAGTCAGCAGCAACTGAACCCTGAGCAGGGTCGGCGAAGCAAACACGGAAAGCAGTGTCGGGATTGATACAGTCGATTGCAGAGCCGGAAGGAGTGATAAGAAGCATATTATCAATTTCAGTTTCAGCTGCAACTGCTGCGCAGGGTGTAGATGTAACTGTACCCATAAGCATCTGCATATCCCAGTCCTTAAGACTGTTGTATGCGGTAACAGCCTTTTCTGCGTCACCGATATCGTCTTCCATCTTGAACTCTACCTTGTAGCCGTTGATACCGCCTGCAGCATTAATTTCAGCAACAGCAAGCTCTGCACCAAGCTTAACTGCAACACCATACTGTGCATTGTCACCTGTGAGAGGACCGATACCGCCGATTTTAATTGTGCCCTCTTTTGCGAATGTGCCTTCTGATGAAACAGCGTCGTTTGTTGATGATTCTTCATCAACCTTTGTGTCTGTACAAGCAGCGAAGGAGAAAACCATTGCAAGAGAAAGTACGAGAGCCAAAATCTTTTTGATTTTCATTGGAATTACCTCCATAAAATATAATTTTGCACATATGCGTGCAACTCACTTGCAAACAGCCATACTGACTGATTTTGTGATAAAAACATTATAATCATATTTGTTAAATATGTCAAGAGTTTTAAAGTCAGATTTTATCATTTTTGTATTTGTCTTCATATCTGAAAGGTATTTTTTTACCCTTTACCGTATGATAGCAGTTTTTAGCGAGGGAAAAAATGTACTTATCATTCTCGATACTGTCAGAATACACGCTGACAACCTGAGTACCGTCATATTTTTCTTTAAAAAGACGAACTTTTTCTCTGTCGTGACAGTTTATACCGATAATTTTACCGTCAGCGTCGTGCTGTGTACAAAAATAATCATCAATCTCAATCCGTCCTGCAACTTCTCTGATGAGAAATTCGGGGCTTGCACTTATCATAACGGAATAACGTTCTCTATTCTCTTTTTTTGCCCAAGGGTATATGTATTTTTCATACTTATCCCAGAATTTTTTTGCCGCTTTTTCAACGGGGATGTCGCGTATAAAGCAGAAAATATCACTCTTCATCGCGGTAAGGTCATTATGCTTTAAATATTTAACAGCCGCAAAAAACATTCTCGGAAGATTTCTTATTGCTTTCGGATAATGAAGCATAGCATATACACAAAAAAGAGAACCGCTGTCAAAAGGCACTATAGTTTTGTCAAAATCGTAAATATCAAGCTCTGAAATATGGGAATTCATATAAACAGCTCCCTGTATTTGTTTTACAGTAATTATACATATAATCAAAAAATAATTCAAGATATAATTGACATAAAAAGGAGCAGCACTATGCCGCTCCTTTTGTTAAATTTACAGAGAAAAACCGCCGAAGCCTTTAAGCATTTCAAACACATAAAGGAAGAATGCCTTGATTTTAGTCATTACGTCTGTAGTGTCAGAATAAAGCTCATAGAGATATCTGTCCGCATCGGTATCAAGATAATCAAAATATGTGTGTACCTCTGTGCTGAAATTCTCAAGATCGTCTTCATAGAGAGTAATTGTTCTTACGCCGACATTCTCGCCATTATAGGATGCAAAGCCGACACCGGGAGTATTACAAAGCTTGATACCCTGATACTCTACTTCGTATGTGTTAAGATGGTCGTGACCGAAGAATATAGCCTGAACATCGCCGTTTGCAACGAACGCGGAAAACTCGCCGTTATTGTAATCGGGAGGACAGGGCCATTCGGGAAGAACACCTACTGAACCTTCAGGAAGCTTATAATATACCATTTCACCGTTAATTTCGGAAGAAATTGTACCTGACTGAGCATCTGTAACTTCAAGAGCATCAAATATTTCAGGCACGACTATGTGCTGGAACACAATTGAAGGTACAGCTTCACCGTTAGCTTCTGCAAGAGCAGCATATGTTTCGTTATACCATTCAATCTGTGCTTTTGTAACAGCCGCATAGCCGCCAAGGTCGTTTTCGCGGTTGTAATCACCGGAGTCAATCATCCAGATGTTGAAAATCATATCATTGGCATCAGTTGATGAATAAAGAGGTACATAGTATGTGCCGCTTGTGTAATCACCGAAATCAACGCCTGAACAGCCGATAAAGCAATCATATTTTTCGTACATTTCAATCTGCTGAGCTCTTGATACTTTACCCTCGGCATCGTGGTTGCCGAAAACTGCGGCTACGGGAATACCATATTCCTCAAAGATACTCATAAATTCATTAATTGCAAGAGGAGCAATTAATGCAGACTCACCTGCTCCGGAGTTGATATTGTCACCTGAAAGAACAATAAGGTCAGGCTGTTCAGCTTCAATTGAAGCTCTGATAAGATTTTTTGTAATGTTTTTCTGCGGATAACTGTCCTGCATATCTGCAATCTGAAGGATTTTGAATTCGCCGTCTTCATTAAACTGAAGATGAGTGTCAACCTCTTCACTTGTCTTTGCAAAAGAAACACAAGCAAAGATACCTACAAGCATAGCTATGCTCATAATTACCGAAATGAATTTCATTGTCTTTTTAAGCATATTATTACCTCCGTAATATAAACAAATATTTCCATTAGATTTTATCACATTGCATATACAATTTCAAGAGATTAATGCAAAAAATATATCTCCATATCAGTCTGACCTCTGTTTGCAAAGCCAAAATAAGGAATCATTTTAAGCGTTGCAGGTTCATATTTCTCCTCTCCAAAGGAATAAAGCTGCTCCCCTGCCGTCGGTATCTTACCCTCAACACTAAGCACGTATGTTCCGTAAAATTCTGAATACTCAGACGTAAATTCTGCGGTAGTGTCAACTTTGAACGCCATAAGATTGAAATTGTTATCGGTTGATTCCGCGCAATAAACAACGGGACCTTTGACAACGGCAACCTTACCCGAGCAATCACGGATTTTTGAATTGGGATAAACAATTCTTGGTGACATATCAAAGTCAAGCTCAATACTGTTAACTTCGTCTGTCAAATCAATATACACATAGCCGTATATAGGCTCTGAATCAAGTACAGCACCGTTGAGCGTGATACTGTAATCCGAGCACCAGTACGGAATACGGACTGCAAGCGTTTTTACGTTTTCTGCAACAATTTCAATCTTTCCGTCATTCGGATATGAGGTCTTCTGTGAAATACGGATATCATCAAACTTAGTTTCACTTGCCATATACTGATGCACAAAAACTGTATCGTCATCACAGGTATAAAGAAAATCAGCAACAGAAGCGATAAATCTTGTTATGTTGGGAGGACAACAGGAACAGTCAAATACTTCTTTGCGCTCGGTTATTGGCAGATTTTCGTGAGTATTACATTGAGAAGTATTTCTTTCGAGAAGCTCTGTTCTTATTTCAAGCGGATTCACATAGAAAAACGCCTTGCCGTCAAGAGATACGGATGAAAGACCGTTATTATACAGCACACGTTCAATTGTATCGGCATATTTTGAATCAGCTTCAAGCAAGGTCATTCGCTGAGCAAACCAAGCCAATGCGAGAGCAGCACAGCTTTCGGAATAAGCCGTAAGATTAGGTAAATCATAGGGAACGGTAAATGCCTCTCCCCTGCCTGATGAACCGATTCCGCCTGTTATGTACATTTTTTTCGAAATGATATCATCAAAAATGCGTTTGCAGGATATAAGTAATTCATCATCATCGGTAAGTCTTGCAAGGTCTGCCATTGCCATATACAGATAGCAGGCTCTCACACAGTGTCCCTCAGCAGTAAACTGCTCCCTTACAGGCAGATGACTTTGAGAATATTTATGAGCAACACCATTGTACTCCTGCTCATCACTGACACCTCGGCTGTCAACAAAGAATTTACACAGCTCAAGATACTTCTCATTATCTGTCAAGTTATAAAGCTTTACAAGTGCAAGCTCAATTTCTTCGTGTCCCGGTGTTGTAAAGGTAGCCGACTTGTCAACAACAAAAACATTGTAGATATGTTCAAGATACTTTTCCATTACATCAAGCAGTTTTCTTTTACCTGTTGCATTGAAATAAGCAACCGCCGCTTCAATAAGGTGTCCGGCGCAGTAAAGCTCGTGATCCGTTCTGTCCGTCCAGCGTTTATCAAGATGTTTTGAAATATAACAGCAATTATAATATCCGTCGACAAGCTGACTTGACGCAATTGCATCAATCGCAGAGTCAACCGCACTTTCAAGCTCCGGATGTGATTCAGATTCAAGTATATATGCAACGCTTTCTATCCATTTTGCAATATCCGAATCCCAGAAAATATGCGGCTCGTTGGCATCTCCCTGAGTCCATTCACAGCGAAGTGCATCCAATCTGCCTGTTTCGGTAAAACGGCGGAGTACATTATATACACTTACATTTGACACAGTATCAAGTCTGTTTTTCCAGAATCCGTCTGTAAGTTTTGTATCGGTAAAACTAACAATTTTCATATATTTCGCCCCTTTTGCTTAATTGTAAAAGAAATTCAACTGACTTGCAATTGGAAATAGTTACAGATAAACCTAAAGCGTTTTAGCAATTTTAACCAAAAGAGAATCGCTGCAGATTTATCCACAGCGACGTTCATATTATGATGCTTTCATCTTAAGGCGGAGTTTATCGCTTATCATTGCAATAAATTCACTGTTTGTAGGCTTACCTCTCGTATTCTGGATAGTATAACCAAAATATGAGCTGAGCACATCCACATCCCCTCTATCCCAGGCAACCTCAATGGCGTGCCTTATTGCACGTTCAACTCTTGAAGCAGTTGTGTTGAAATGCTTGGCAACAGTAGGATAAAGCAGTTTTGTAACTGATTCGAGCATAGCTGTATCGTTGATTGAGAGAATTATTGCTTCGCGCAGATAGTGATAACCTTTTATATGTGCGGGAACGCCGATCTGGTGCATAATTTCCGATACGGTAAGCTCAAGATCGTCGTTCTTTGAATAGCTTTTAACGCTTTTCTCATTATCACCTTTTGAATGCCACTGAATCATCTGTGAAATCCGCTCGGCAATCAGATTAGGTTCAACAGGCTTAAGAAAATAATAGCTTGCACCCGAAGTTAAAAGCTGCTGTTCAAAATCCGGATTGTCAACACCTGATAAAATGCAGACAAGCGGCTCTTTCGCAAGTTTCATTGACTTGATGCGTTTCATAACCGCAATAGCGTCAAGATGGAGCATAAATGCATCCATAAGCACCACGTCAGGACTGCGGGTCTCAATAAATTTCAGAACCTGAGCGCCGTCTTTCGGAACACCCGTTACATCAAAGCCGAAGCTTGTCATTGCTCTGACGCAATGTGATGAAAATTCATTCTGATCCTGTGTAAACAATACCTTGAGTTGATTCATATAAACAAATCCTTTCATACATCACTTAAAAGTTGATGTTTAATACAAATTTATATTCTTTTTCATCATTCTATTCCCAAATCTTGCCATATATTAACATATAAAAATGTATTTGTCAACACGTTTTTGGGAAAATTTTCCATATATTTACAGATTTATGTATTATCATTAAACAATGTTTGATATTTTTACTTACGAATGTATATATATATGCATTTTTCGATGATTATTTCACCATTGTATCGGAAAAGAAAAAATGAGAATTTAATAAATTCCCATTGCAAAAAATTACAGTATATGATAATATTACATTAATAATTTTTATATAAAGGCGTGAAATCAATGGATGTAAAAATTTTTAACACAGCAGAGGAAATAGGTGTTGCTGCTGCAGAAATCATTATCAACAAAATCAAGGCTGACGATTCGGCAATTTTAGGTCTGGCAACAGGTTCTTCACCAATTCCTACATATAATGAGCTTATAAAAGCTTATAATAATAACGTTGTGTCATTTAAGAATGTCAAATCATTTAATCTCGATGAGTATTGCGGCATTCCTGCATCTGACAGAAACAGCTATTATACATTTATGCATCAGAATCTTTTCAATTCAATCGACATAAAGGAAGAAAACACTCAGGTTCCTGACGGTAACCCCGAAGATGTTGAAGTATTCTGCAAAGGCTATGATGAAGCTATCAAAAATGCAGGAGGCATAGACATTCAGGTTCTCGGCATCGGCAGAAACGGTCATATCGGCTTTAATGAACCGGCAGAGAAATTTACAAAAGGTACATATAAGGTTAAGCTTACCGAAAGCACAATTGAAGCTAACAAGAGATTTTTCGACAAGGTTGAGGATGTGCCTACAGAAGCAATAACTATGGGCGTTGAATCAATCCTTGATGCAAAGGAAATCATCCTCATTGCAACAGGCACCGATAAGGCTCAGGCAATTCACGATATGGTTAAGGGTGAAGTATCTCCTGCCTGTCCTGCTTCAATTCTGCAGAAGCACAGTAATGTTCACATATTCATAGATAAGGATGCAGCATCATTAATATGAGGTGTAACGGATGAAAAAAGTATTTTCAGCTATACTGATTATTACAGTTATTTCATTGTTCTTTCTGTGCAGTTGCGATAATGCAAAAAATGATGAAGAGCAATCAACTGATTTTAATGAAGAGATGATTGCTGTTATAGAAAAATCACCTGCTTTGACATCCGGCAATCTGATAACAAAAACAGACACTGATGATGACGGAAACATCATTGTTACCTATTACGATAATAAGGACAATCCTGTTGAAGAATATGTTTGGAACGGTGATGAGAAAATCTCTCACAATGTGATGCAATATACCGAATCAGGATTGATTTCAACAAGGGAAGAAATATCTCCCGACGGAAAGTCAAACACTGTGTATTTTTATTCCTATTCGGATAACGGTGTACTTACCGGTACAACAATCAGCACATATGAAAACAGTTTATTGATAAAAACTTCAACATATGATGCCAACGAGAACATTACTGAATATATTCTTAACAGCTACAATGATAAAAATCTTGTTGTTAAGGCTCAGCGTTATAACGGTGATGATAATCTGCTGGAATATTCGGTTTATGATTATAATGAAAATTCTCAGCTGAAAAAGTTTTCAACATTCACAGCAGATGATGAATTAGAGAAATATACAACTTTTGAATACAACTCGGAAGGTCAGAAGATATCTGAAAAATATTTTGACGGTAATAATGTTCTTCAAAGCCGCTATGTAACTGAATACTATGATTCAGGAGAAACAAAATCAATTACGGTATATGACGGCAACGGAAACATTGTGTCAAGCGAAACATTCCAACAGCAGTAAAAAAGCTCCCCGATTGGGGAGCTTAATTTTTTTGTAATCAGATTGAAATTTCAAGAGCAACTCTGTGAAGATCAAGATTGATTGTATTCTTCATATTAAGTGCTTCGTAAATATCAAAGTCCATAACCTCTTCCTTCTGCATAGCAACAACTCTGTTACCGATACCCTGCATAAGAAGATGAACTGCATAGTTACCCATCTGGCTTGCAACAAGTCTGTCGCGAAGTGAGGGAGAACCGCCACGCTGTACGTGACCGAGAACAGTTGCACGGCTTTCAACGCCTGTTCGCTCTTCTATGAGCTTAGCAAGATTGTCAACACCGCCGATTTTCTCGGAAACACCTTCAGCAACAATGATGATAAAGTGTTTTTTATCGGTTTTCTGAGTTCTCTTCATTCTCTCAATAACATCTTTTTCAATATCGAACTCGATTTCGGGAATAAGAATGGAGGTAGCACCGATTGCGATACCTGAATTAAGAGCAATATAACCTGCGCGTCTGCCCATAACCTCAACAACAGAGCAACGGTCGTGAGATTCTGTTGTGTCACGGATTCTGTCTACCATATCCATAACGGTGT
The DNA here is from genome assembly GCA_017465825.1 of Clostridia bacterium. GTDB lineage: Bacteria > Bacillota > Clostridia > Oscillospirales > Acutalibacteraceae > UBA1081. The sequence continues at coordinate 20,106 of JAFTVI010000017.1, read as the reverse complement.
TCATTGCAGTATCGTAGCCGATTGTGTAATCACAGCAGGCAATATCGTTATCAATTGTACCGGGAACGCCGATAGTAGGAATTCCGTGAAGTGAAAGATCTCTTGCGCCTCTGAATGAGCCGTCACCGCCGATTACGACAACACCTTCGATTCCGTTTGCTTTACATACATCAAGAGCCCTCTGCAGACCTTCCTCTGTTTTGAATTCCGGACTTCTTGCTGAATAAAGCATTGTTCCGCCTCTGTGGATTATATCTGAAACTGTACGAAGATTCATCTCATACATATCGCCGTTCATAAGACCGTTATAGCCTCTGCGAATACCGAGAACCTTCATACCGTTCTCACAACCTGTTCTGACAACCGCTCTTATAGCAGCATTCATACCGGGTGCGTCACCGCCGCTTGTAAGCACAGCTATTGTTTTCATAGTGGTAAATACCTCCAAAATGTAACTCTGATTTTATACAAATTATATAATAATATTTATGGAAATAATAGTCAATGCATTTTTTCGTCAAATATTTACATATTTTATCAGTTTTTTAATACAACATTACTATTACCTAAAAGATTCTGCAATTTTCCGTAAAGTGTTGCTGTTACAGAAGTTTTTATTCCTGTTTCAAGGTTATACTTATTCACATCCGTGAAATAAAAATGCACTGTGGTAGGGCCTGAAAACTCAGTAACCATAGCCATTACATCAGCCATAACGGGTGCATTTTCTGACTCAATTCGCAGGAACAGACCTCTTGTTGAGCTTTTTTTCTGCGCCGGTGCGGATGCAGGCTGTCTTGCCGGTTGTGGCGCAGGCTGCATTGCCGGCTTTTCCGGCTCGGAATATTCAACCGCAATGGGAATTTCTCTTGCAATAGGTTTATAATCGGGAGGTGGCGGAGCGGCAATCTTGCCCATTTTCACTTCTTCCTGTGAGGGCGCAACCTCAATTGAATCGAGAGAAATCTTTGCCGCTTCGTCGTCTTTAAGCTCGAGTCTGCCCTCAATTATAACTATGCTGTCCTCAACAAGAAGTTCAGCAATCTGCAGCATTTTTTTCGGGAATACAACAACTTCGATTGAACCTGTAACATCCTCAGCCTGCAAAAACGCCATTGTAGTATTATTCTTTGTAACTTTTTTCTTTACAGTCGAAAGAATTGTAAGAATTTTTACTCGCTGACCTGTTTTATACATTGACTGCGGGTCATTTACATCCGATTCTAACAAATCAATAACATTTGCGGCGTGAAGCTTCTTTGCATAGGACTTATATGCTGTCATAGGATGTCCTGACATATAGATACCTGTTGCCTCTTTTTCGAGCTGAAGAATTTCCTTTTCGGTGAATTCTTTAAGGTCGGGAATTTCGGGCTCGGTAGCTTTTGCAAGCTCATAGCTCATATCAAAGAAGCCCATCTGACCGTCAACACTTTGCTTTTTATCCGATTCAAGACTTTCAACGACCTTGTCCATCATTGAAAGCATCTGATTTCTGTTTGTGCCGAGCCCGTCAAGAGCACCTGCTTTTATAAGGTGTTCAACTGAACGGCGGTTAAATTCCTTGCCGTAAGTACGCTTACAGAATGAATAGAATGAATCGAATGCGCCGTTTGCATCTCGCTCCTGAATAATAAGTTCAATATAGGACTGAGCAACATTCTTAACGGCAAGCAGACCGAAACGGACAGAATTTTCCTCAACGGTAAACTGCTCACGGGAATTGTTTACGTTAGGAGGAAGAACAGAAATGCCTAAATTTCCGCATTCAGCAATATAGGGAACAACCTTATCCGTATTGGAAAGAACGCTGGTAAGCATAGCCGCCATAAACTCACAGGGATAGTGACGGCGAAGCCACGCTGTCTGATAAGTAACATAAGCATATGCAGCGGAGTGTGATTTATTGAACGCATACGATGCAAAAGATGCCATATCGTCAAAAATGGCATTTGCCGCATCAGCAGTAATTCCTCTCTTTACACAACCGTCACAGGGAGAGCTTCCGTCTGAGCCGTCTGAGCCGTAAAGGAAATACTTTCTCTGCTGTTCAAGAACATCTGCCTGTTTCTTGGCAACGGCTCGACGAACCATATCCGATGCACCGAGAGAATAGCCTGCAAGGTCACGGAAAATCTGCATAACCTGCTCCTGATAAACAATTGTACCGTAGGTAACATCAAGAATGGGGGCTAGCTCAGGAGTGTGATATTTTATCTGGTCGGGATGTGCTCTGTTTGCAAGATAACCGGGAATAAAGTCCATAGGTCCTGGACGGTAAAGAGCGATAACAGCAATAATATCTTCCAGACAGTTAGGATGCATATTTATCATAAGTGATCTGATACCTGCAGATTCACACTGGAATACGCAGTTAGTACCGCCCTCTGCAAGCATCTGATATGTTTCCTGATCGTCAACGTCAATACCGTACACATCAAAATCAGGCAATTTTTCTTTAACTAGCTTTTCTGCATCAGTAACAACGGTAAGGGTGCGAAGTCCGAGGAAGTCCATTTTGAGCAGTCCGAGCTTTTCAACCCAGCCTTTATAATACTGAGTAACAACTGAGTCACCGCTCTTAAAGAGAGGAACGTATTCGTCAACAGGGTCACGGCAAATAACGACACCGGCAGCGTGCATACCTGTGTTACGCACCATTCCCTCAACCTTCATTGAAATGTCAACAAGTCTTTTCAGCTGTGCATCTGATTCGTAGAGCTTACGGAAATCCTGACTGGCTTCAAGTGCTTTTTCAATTGTCATACCCAAATCACCGGGGATTTCTTTTGTAACGGACTGAACAAGGGCAAGGTCTATGCCGAGAACTCGTCCGACATCACGCACTGCACCTTTTGCCGCCAGAGTACCGAAGGTTGCAATCTGAGCAACGTGGTCTGCACCGTAGCGCCTTTTAACATATTCGATAACCTCAGGGCGGCGTACGTAACAGAAGTCAATATCAAAGTCAGGCATACTTACTCGTTCGGGGTTCAGGAAACGCTCAAACAGCAAGCTGTAACGCATCGGGTCGATGGCTGTAATACCGCAACAGTAAGCGGCAATACTGCCCGCACCCGAGCCTCGTCCGGGACCGACGGGAATACCGACACTTCGGGCATAGTTGATGTAATCCCAGACTATAAGGAAATAGTCAGTAAATCCCATTGAGTCGATAACACCGAGCTCATAATCAAGACGTTCAAGATACTCTGCAGGTGCTTCGTTACCGTATATTCTCTTAAAACCGTCATAACAGAGATTTCTAAAATATTCAAAATGTGTCTGACCTTCGGGAACATCATAATTGGGAAGAATGGTGTTACCGAAATCAAAGACAACATTACACTGTTCTGCAATTTTATTTGTATTCTCAATTGCTTCGGGATACTCGGGGAACAGAGCAAGCATCTCCTCACCGGATTTTACATAAAATTCGTCGGTTGAGAATCCCATTCCCGTATCTTCATTTATTGTATGTTTTGTCTGGATGCAAAGCAGAATTTTCTGAATTTCAGCATCCTCTTTTGCAACATAATGAGCATCGTTGGTTGCAACAATGGGAATATCAAGCTCTCTTGCAATTTTAATTATATCGGGATTGGTCTGCTTCTGTTCTTCAAGACCGTGATCCTGTATTTCAAGGTAATAGTTTCCCTCGCCGAATACATCTTTGTACCATTTTGCGGTTGCCTTTGCGCCTTCATAATCATTTTTCATAAGCGCTCTGGGGATTTCACCAGCAAGACAGGCTGAAAGACATATCAGATCCTCGTGATATTTTTCGAGCAATTCGTGGTCTACCCTTGGCTTGGTATAAAAACCCTCTGTCCAGGCAGCAGATACAAGCTTAATAAGGTTTTTGTAGCCGTTATAATTCTTAGCAAGAAGAACAAGGTGATATCTTGCATTATCAAGGCCGTGTACCTTATCAAAACGGGAACGGGGGGCAACATAGACCTCGCAGCCGATAATGGGCTTGATTCCCTCAGCCTTACAAGCTAAATAGAAATCAATACAGCCGTGCATTACGCCGTGGTCAGTAATTGCAATCGCAGTCTGTCCCATTGCCTTTACGTGCTTAATCAACGGCTTTATACGGCAGGCACCGTCAAGAATTGAATATTCAGTATGTATGTGAAGATGTGTAAAATCTACCATTTTTTACTTCCTTTTTTATTATTTACCCTGACCGTAATAAGCATTTGCGCCGTGCTTACGGTTATAATGTTTGTCCAATAAAAAGCTGTCGATCACAGGGACTTCGGGATTGAGCATAAGCGTGTGAAGTGCCATATCAGCAACAATTTCAAGTGTAGCCGCATTAACGGATGCCTTCACGGGAGAAGCACCCCAGGCAAAAACACCGTGTGAATGAACAATAACACCCGGAATTGCATTAGCATCAAGGTTATTATTTTTAAAATGCTCTGCAATAACCACACCCGTGTTTTTTTCGTACGCAGAATTAATTTCGTCTTCCGTAAGACTTCTTGTGCAAGGAATTTCGCCGTATGCGAAGTCAGCGTGAGTTGTGCCGAGAGCAGGAATTGCCTTGCCTGCCTGTGCAAACGCTGTTGCAAATTTTGAATGTGTATGCACTGCACCTTTTATATCGGGAAATGCTTTATAAAGCTCAATATGCGTGAGAGTATCTGATGACGGATTGTATTTACTGTCAATCACGTTACCGTCAAAATCAACAGCGACCATCATATCCCAGGTAAGCTCCGGATATGCAACACCGGAAGGTTTTATTACAATAACTCCCCTGTCACGGTCAACACCCGATGCGTTGCCCCAGGTAAATGGCGCAAGACCGTATTCAGGAAGCATCATATTCGCTTTATATACTTCTTTTTTCAATTCTTCAAACATAATATAACCTCCGATATGCACACTAAATGAATTATATTTTACAATATTTCAGAGTTTTTTGCAATACCATTAAGAACAATTTTGCTTAACAAAAAAACAAAAGAGTGTATGACCGGCACACACTCACTATGTAAATCATTTTTTATTAAGATATTTTTCTCTCGTTGCAAGCCCTCCCCTTATATGCCGCTGTGCTTTATTATCGTCAAGCACCTTTCTTACTTCATTATACAATGAAGGTCTTACTTTTTTAAGTCTTGTTGACACATCAGAGTGTACCGTACTTTTTGATATACCGAATTTTTTAGCCGTTGCTCTTACTGTTGCTCTGTTTTCCACAATAAACTCGCCGAGCTCAATTGCCCGTTCTTCTACAAGCGTGCTCAAGAAAAAACCTCCTTAATACATATCATTCAATAATATGTCTTAAGGAGAAAAAATATGATTTATTGATTATCCGAATGGATTTTCAGTTTTGTAGAGCATACCTTTTGGCTGATTGAAGCCTATATCTTCTACGCTAAGATATTTAAAGACGCTGAAAAGTGTCTTTCCGTAGTGACCGAAAGCAACTGCGCCGTGATGGGGATAATTCTTTTCAACAAGAACGTGACGGTAGAATCTGCCCATCTCGGGGATAGCAAACACACCGATACCGCCGAATGAATTTGTATTCACGGGAAGAACCTCTCCCTGTGCAACGTAAGCACGAAGCTTTGCATCGGCTGTGCTCTGAAGTCTGTAGAATGTGATATCTCCGGGAACAATGTCACCTTCAAGAGTTCCGTTTGTAACTTCAACGGGAAGAGTTCTTGCCATAATCCGCTGGAAATTCATTGTGCCCTTTGTAAGCTTACAGATAGGTGTATTACCGCAATGGAAGCCCATAAATGTATCTTTGAGTGTGTAATCATACTTGCCCTTGATGCATTCATTATACATATCAGCAGGAACGGAGTTGTTGATATCAAGAAGCGTTACAGCATCTTCACTTACGCAAGCGCCTATGTACTCACTGAGTGTGCCGTAGATATCGACCTCACAGGATACGGGGATGCCCTTTGCGGCAAGTCTGCCGTTTACATAACAGGGAACGAAACCGAACTGTGTCTGGAATGCGGGCCAGCACTTACCTGCAATTGTAACAAACTCTCTTGAGCCCTTGTGAGCCTCTACCCAATCAAGAAGTGTGATTTCATACTGAGCAAGTTTTTCAAGAACTTCGGGCTTTTTATTGCCGTCACCGAGTTCTGCAGCCATTTCAGCCGCAACTGCAGGGATTCTTTCATCGCCTGCGTGATTATTAAATGCTTCAAACAAATCGAGCTCTGAATTTTCCTCAATCTCAACACCAAGCTCATAAAGAGGAGCGATAGGAGCGTTACAGGCAAGGAAATCCTGAGGTCTGGGGCCGAATGAGATAATTTTAAGATTGAGAAGACCTACAATTGCTCTTGCAACAGGGATAAACTCAGCAATCATATCTGCACATTCTTCTGCAGTACCTACGGGGTATTCAGGGATATATGCTTTTACATTACGAAGCTTAAGATTGTAGCTTGCGTTAAGCATACCGCAGTATGCATCACCTCTGCCGTCGATAAGGTCACTACCTGTTTCCTCTGCCGCAGCAACGAACATTACAGGACCGTCAAATTTCTTTGCAAGAAGTGTTTCCGAAGATTCGGGACCGAAGTTGCCGAGATAAACAACAAGAGCGTTACAGCCCGCATTGTTTACATCTTCAAGAGCCTTGAGCATATCCTTTTCGTTTTCAATACACACGGGGCATTCATAAATGTCACCGTATTTTTTCTTGTAAGCTTCAACAAGATTCTTTCTTCTGCCCTCTGAGAGTGACATAGGGAAACAATCTCTTGATACGGCAACTACTGCCGCTTTGATAACAGGGATATTTTTCATATTTAGTCATCCTTTCATTGGGATAAAATACTGTCAATAAACTGTTTTGCCGTTCTTGCGCTTCTGCCGCCTTTGATGAGAGCAAATCTCTCCGCATCCATACAAAGCTGTTCTGTAACCTCAATATTGTGCTGAACTGCGATATTTTTCATAATGTCGAGATAGCACTCTTTACCGGGCTTTACAAATGTAATCGTAAGACCGAAACGCTCGGAAAGTGACATAAGCTCCTGAACTGTATCATTACGGTGAATATCGTCACTGCTGTCCCTGTCCTTGAATGATTCACGGACAATATGTCTGCGGTTGCTTGTGGCATAAATAGCTACATTGCCTGATTTTGCGGCAACTGAGCCCTCAAGAATAGCTTTAAGCGTGCTGAAATTATCGTCAGCCTGATTAAATGAAAGGTCATCTATAAAAAGAATGAATTTCAGCGGATTCGCACTGAGTTCATCAATGATAGTGGGGATTTCCACAATCTGCTCCTTACGGACTTCAATAATGCGGAGTCCCTCACTTCTGAACTCATTTGCAACAGCTTTTACAGTTGAGGATTTGCCTGTACCTGCATCACCCGACAAAAGGATATTTGCGGCAGGCTTACCTTCAAGAAGAGCTTTTGTATTATTAATTACGGCACTACGCTCATTCTGATAACCAGACAAATCGGCAAGTGTTACGGGATCGGGGTGTTTTATGGGAATAATAGCACCGTCTTTAATGCAGAACATATGATATTTAGCATAGATTCCATAACCGAATCTGCCTATTTCATCACGGCGTTTGAAGTATTCGTTTTCAAAGTCAATCTGCTCGGTTTTCCATTCGGGAAGATAGCCGTGATAGTCAACAGACTTTCTGAAATCCGACCTTGTAAGAGTAGAAAGTTCACCGAAAACAGCAAGCTCTTCCTTTACACACTCATTAAGCTCGTCAGATATTATCTGCCCTGCGGCAACCTTTTTGATAAACACATTTTCATCATCAGTCACGATATTGAGAATGTATTTGCTGAGATTATCGGTATGTGAATAAAGCTCCGATACAAAATTGCCGTATTTATCAACCTGTTCGGTTACATTACCGTTTTCTGTTGAATCAAGAAGCTCAGCAAGCGCTTTAATTACACTGTCTGCAAGAAGATTTCTGAAAACAGCAACAGAATGGAGCCTTAATGCAAGTATTTTTAATTCATTCATAATTACTTATTGACAATTGCACCCTTTGAACCGCTTTCTACCATTGATGCGTAACGCTTAAGATAACCGGAAAGCTCTTTTGTCTTAGGAACAAAGTTTTTCATTCTTTCGTCAATTTCAGCCTGAGGAACTTTGAGCTCAAGCTTGTTTGCAGGGATGTCGATGCTGATTATATCGCCGTCTTTTACAATACCAATCATACCGCCCGATGCAGCCTCGGGTGAAACGTGACCGATTGCGGCACCTCTTGTAGCTCCGCTGAAACGTCCGTCTGTGATAAGTGCAACGCTGCTGCCGAGTCCCATACCTACGATTGCAGAAGTGGGATTGAGCATTTCTCTCATACCGGGGCCTCCCTTAGGACCTTCATAACGGATAACGACAACATCACCGGGAACAATTTTACCGCCGTTGATAGCTGCCTGCGCATCTTCTTCACAATCGAATACCTTTGCAGGACCTTCGTGCTTAAGCATTTCGGGCGCGACCGCAGAGCGCTTTACAACACTGCCGTCCATTGCAAGATTGCCTTTAAGGACAGCAATACCGCCTGTTTCACTGAAAGGCTCCTCAACAGGACGAATTACATTATGGTTAAGATTATATGCATTTGCAATATTCTCCCCTACTGTTTTGCCTGTTGCTGTAATGCAGGATGTGTCAAGAAGTCCTTTTTTGTTAAGCTCATTCATAACAGCGTAAACACCGCCTGCCTCCTGGAGTTCTTCCATATAATTTCTGCCTGCAGGAGCAAGATGACAGAGATTGGGGGTTTTGTCGCTGATTGAATTTGCAATATCAAGGTCAATTTCAATGCCGCATTCGTGAGCAATTGCAGGAAGATGAAGCATTGTATTTGTTGAACAACCGAGAGCCATATCAACTGTAAGAGCATTCATAAATGCAGACTCTGTCATAATATCGCGAGGTCTGATATCTTTTTCGATAAGTTCCATAATCTTCATACCGGCGTGCTTTGCAAGCTCTATTCTTGAAGAATATACAGCAGGTATTGTGCCGTTGCCGCGAAGTCCCATACCGATAGCCTCTGTAAGACAGTTCATTGAGTTTGCGGTGTACATACCTGAACAGGAACCGCAGGTAGGACAGGTTTTACATTCGTACTCGTGGAGCTTTTCTTCTGTAATTTTACCTGCATTGTACTGACCTACAGCCTCGGAAATAGTCGAAAAGCTTATCAGTTCGCCGTTCATTCTGCCTGCAAGCATCGGTCCGCCGCTGACGAAAATACAGGGAATGTTGAGTCTTGCCGCCGCCATAAGAAGTCCGGGGACGTTCTTATCACAGTTGGGAACCATAACAAGTGCATCAAAGCCGTGAGCAAGAGCCATAGCTTCGGTTGAATCGGCAATAAGGTCACGGGTAACGAGTGAATACTTCATACCCTTGTGTCCCATAGCGATACCGTCACAGACTGCAATTGCGGGGAAAACTACGGGATTACCGCCTGCAGAAGCTACACCGAGCTTTACTGCATCAACGATTTTATCGATATTCATATGACCCGGTACGATTTCGTTATATGAGCTGACAATACCTACGAGAGGTTTTCTGATATCTTCATCAGTCATACCGAGTGCGTGATACAACGCTCTGTGAGGAGCGTTATTTGCACCGTTTTTAAGTGAATCACTAACCATTGGGAATTTGCCTCCTTTAGCAAAAACAGCACCAACCCGACTTTTTTAGCGTCGGGAGGTGCAAAAATGCTGATTTTAGTTGTTGATAAGCTTTGCTTCGTCGTTCCAGCTGTAAAGCTTACGGATTTCTTCGCCAACAACCTCTGCGGGATGCTCAGCTGCAAGCTTTCTCATAGCCTTGAAGTGAACCTGTGAACCTGCATCGGACATATCAAGAAGGAAGTCCTTAGCAAATGTGCCGTCCTGAATATCAGCAAGAATCTTCTTCATAGCCTTCTTTGTTTCGTCTGTGATAACCTTAGGACCTGTGATGTAGTCGCCGTACTCAGCTGTGTTAGAGATTGAATATCTCATACCTGCGAAACCGCTCTGGTAAATAAGGTCAACGATAAGCTTCATTTCGTGGATACACTCAAAATATGCGTTTCTGGGGTCGTAGCCTGCTTCAACAAGTGTTTCAAAACCTGCCTGCATAAGTGCGCAAACACCGCCACAAAGAACAGCCTGCTCACCGAAGAGGTCTGTTTCTGTTTCTGTACGGAAGTTTGTTTCAAGAACACCGGCTCTTGCGCCGCCGATACCGAGAGCATATGCAAGACCGATATCAAGTGCATCACCTGTTGCATCCTGCTCGATAGCGATAAGACAGGGAACGCCCTTACCTGCCTGATACTCACTTCTTACAGTGTGTCCGGGACCCTTGGGAGCAATCATAATAACGTTAACATCCTTGGGGGGCTTGATGCAGCCGTAGTGGATATTGAAGCCGTGAGCAAATGCAAGAGTCTTGCCTGCTGTGAGGTTGGGAGCAATGCTTTCTTTGTAAAGCTTTGCCTGAAGTTCGTCATTGATAAGAATCATAATGATGTCTGCACGCTTTGCAGCCTCTGCTGATGTATAAACCTCAAAGCCTGCTGCCTCAGCCTTTGCCCAGCTCTTTGAGCCTTCGTAAAGACCGATAACTACGTGAACACCGCTCTCCTTAAGGTTGAGTGCGTGTGCGTGCCCCTGTGAGCCGTAACCGATGATAGCAACTGTTTTGCCGCTGAGTCTGTTAAGGTCACAATCCTGCTGATAATAAACTTTTGCTGATGTATTCATTTTAAAGATCTCCTTTAATAATTTTACTGTTTGTTACGAATACTGCCTGAACCTCTTTCAAGAGCTACTATACCGGTACGGCAGATTTCTATAATTCCGAATTCTTTTACAAGGTCGACAAAAGCGTCAATTTTTGAGGACTCGCCTGTTATTTCAATAGTCATAGCTTCTGTGCCGTAATCAACGACCTTTGCTCTGAAAATATCAATAACGGACATAATATCCTGTCTTGTATCTTTATCATTACGTACCTTGATAAGAACAAGCTCTCTTGAAACACTGTCACCTCTGTGAAGCTCTGAAATGCTTACAACATCGGGCATTTTGCCGAGCTGACGGATGATCTGATTCTTAACAGCATCATCCCCCTCAAAGGTAACGGTCATTCTTGAATAATCGGGGTCTTCCGTTGCTCCAACGGTGAGAGTATCAATGTTGAAACCGCGTCTTCTGAACATACTTGAAATTCTTGCAAGCACACCGTACTGGTTACGGACGAAAACGGAAAGAATATGTCTGTCCATATCAGTCACCTAACCTTTCGACGATTATGTCATCCATTGAGCCGCCGGGAGGAAGCATAGGAAGAACCATTTCATCCTTATCTATAAAGCATTCAATAAGAACAGGGCCGTTGTCCTCAAAAGCGGATTTCATAGTTTTTTCAAACTCCGCCATTTCGGTACATCTGTAGCCTTTTATTCCGAATGCCTCTGCAAGCTTTACGAAATCGGTTTTTCTGTCAAGCACGGTATTTGAATAGTGCTTATCAAAGAAAAGCGTCTGCCACTGACGAACCATACCGAGCACGCCGTTATTGAAAATGACAATAACAACGGGAACATTGTAGGATGCCGCTGTTGCAAGCTCATTAAGGCACATACCGAAGCTTCCGTCGCCTGTAATGAGAACACTCTTTTTGCCCGAGCCTATCTGTGCACCGATTGCCGCACCGAGACCGAATCCCATTGTACCGAGACCGCCACTTGAAACGAACTTTCTCGGCTTTGAGAATTTGCAATACTGCGCCGCCCACATCTGATGCTGACCGACATCTGTTGCAATAACTGTATCGGCATCAACAGTTTTATTGATAACATCGATAAGGTTATAGGGGGTCATATCGGAAGTCAGTTTAAGCTGTTCTTTTTCTTGTGCAGAAAATGCCGAAACTTTTTCAATCCATTCGGGATTGTTTTTTGCATCAACAGAATCAATAATCTTCTGCAATGTAAGCTTTACATCACCGCAGATTCCGCAGTCAACCGAAATGTTTTTATCAATTTCCGCATTGTCGATATCAATGTGGATAATTTTTGCTTTGGGAGCGTATTTAGCCTTATTTCCTGTAGCTCTGTCACTGAAACGAGCACCGATTGCTATAATCAAATCGGCATTATGCTGAGCCATAGAGGATGCATAGTGGCCGTGCATACCCTGCATTCCCAGAAATCTCGGATTATCGGTAGATACAGCGGAAAGTCCCATAAATGAGCAACCTAAAACTGCATCAATTTTTTCGGCAAGTTCAACTGCTTCTTCGGATGCATCGCCTGAAATAACGCCGCCGCCGCAATAGATATAAGGCTTCTTTGCGTTGTTTATAAGTTCAACAGCTGCTGATATATCATCACCATCACCTGCTGTTTTTTCATCAGCAGTAACTGCCGGCTGAGGCTCATAATCATAAAGGGATGTCTGTATATCCTTGGGGATATCAATAAGTACGGGACCGGGTCTGCCTGACATAGCTAGTTTAAAAGCCTCTCTTACCGTGTCGGCAAGCACTTCTCCCTTATTTACAAAGTAATTGTGCTTTGTAACGGGCATTGTAATACCTGTAATGTCAACCTCCTGAAAGCTGTCGCGTCCGATAAGAGGAAGTGACACGTTGCCTGTAATGGCTACAAGAGGTACTGAATCAAGATATGCAGTTGCAATACCTGTAACAAGGTTTGTTGCACCGGGGCCTGAGGTTGCAATAACAACGCCGACTTTGCCCGTTGACCTTGCATAGCCGTCAGCCGCGTGAGCCGCACCCTGCTCGTGAGCAGTTAAAATATGTTTTATTTCGTCCTGATGCTGATAAAGTGTATCATAAATATTGATAACCTGTCCGCCGGGATAACCGAAAACAACATCTACATTCTGCTCAATCAAAGTTCTGATAAGAATTTCAGATCCTGATAATTTCATTACTTCACCACACATTTAATGCAAAATTTGCAATTTTGCAATTATTTGAATTACATATAATTATAATATAAACGTTTTAAAATAGCAAGCATTTATTATACTTCATAATGCACAATGCAAGATGAATAATTTGCAAAAATTTAAAAATTTTGCATAAATTACAGTTTTGCGGCAACAAGAGTACCCATCTCAGAGCATTTGACCTGTTTCATACCGTCCTGCATAATATCAACTGTTCTGTAACCATCATCAAGGACTGCATTGACAGCAGCTTCGATTGCATCCGCCTCTTCAATCATATCAAATGAGTAACGGAGCATCATAGCGGCTGAAAGAATTGTGCCGAGAGGATTTGCTATATCCATACCTGCAATATCGGGAGCTGAGCCGTGAATGGGCTCATACATACCGAGTGTACCTTCGGAAAGGCTCGCAGAGGGCATCATACCGATTGAGCCTGTAAGCATACTTGCTTCATCGGAAAGAATATCACCGAACATATTCTCTGTAACGGCAACATCAAATCTTGAGGGATTTTTAATAAGCTGCATAGCTGTATTATCAACCAGAACATCTTCATATTCAACATCTGAATATTCCTCTGCAAGACGGTGCATAACACTTCTCCAGAGTCTTGATGAATCGAGAACATTTGCCTTATCTACGGAAGAAACCTTGCCTCTTCTCTTTCTTGCAGACTCAAATGCTACTCTGCCGATGCGCTCAATTTCGTGTTCTGAATATTTAAGCTCGTCAGCGGCGAATTTTTCACCGTTTTCTTCGCCTGTTGTTCTCTTACCGAAGTAGATACCGCCTGTAAGTTCACGGACGATAAGCAAATCTATGCCGTTACCTACGATTGACTGCTTGAGAGGTGATGCGTCAGCCAACTGCTGAAAGAGCTTTGTGGGACGCAGGTTTGCAAACAGTCCCAATTCACTTCTTACGGCAAGAAGAGCCTTTTCGGGGCGGATTGCAGGCGGGCAGTTATCCCACTTGGGGCCTCCTACTGCGCCGAGAAGAACGCTGTCACAGTTTTTGCACTGCGCCATACCTTCATCGGTAATGGGAACTCCGTACTTGTCGATTGAGCAACCGCCGATATCAACATACTTATACTCAAACTCGTGGGAATACTTTTCTGCTATTTTGTCAAGCACTTTCAATGCTTCGTCAACGATTTCGGGGCCTATTCCGTCGCCCTTGAGAACAGTAATAACCTTTTTCATTGTATATGCCTCACTTTAAAGAATTGAGAAGTCCGTTAGCGGAAATGATCTCTTTTATAAATTCGGGGAAAGGCTGTGCCTTGTATTCCTCATTCTTTGTAACATTTTTAATTACGCCTGTATCAAAATCTACGCTTACTTCGTCACCGTCTGCGATTTTTTCGCTGGCCTCGGGACATTCAAGGATAGCAAGACCGATATTTATAGCGTTTCTGTAGAAAATTCTTGCAAAAGTTGATGCGATAACACAGGAAATGCCTGACTCCTTGATAGCAATGGGGGCGTGTTCTCTTGAAGAACCGCAACCGAAGTTTGCGCCGCCAACCATAATATCGCCGTCTGAAACTTTATTTACAAATTCTGCATCAATATCCTCCATACAGTGAGCCGCAAGCTCTTTGTGGTTAGCTGTATTGAGGTATCTTGCAGGGATGATAACATCCGTATCAATATTGTCACCGTACTTATGTACTCTGCCGTTAACGTTCATTATTCTACCTCCGTTGGGTCTACGATATGACCTGCTACTGCTGTTGCCGCCGCAACCTCGGGACTTGCAAGATAAATTTTTGATGATTTTGCACCCATTCTGCCTACAAAGTTACGGTTTGTGGTTGCAACTGCGATTTCATCGTCTGCAAGAATACCCATATAACCGCCAAGGCAAGGGCCGCAGGTGGGAGTTGAAACTGCACAGCCTGCATCAATGAAAATATCCATATAGCCGAGCTTAATGCACTCTTTATATACTGACTGTGTTGCGGGAATAACGATACATCTGATATCCTTTGCAACCCTTTTGCCTTTGAGTATTTCTGCCGCGGCTTTCATATCTGAAATTCTGCCGTTGGTGCAGGAGCCGATAACAACCTGATCGGGAACTATATCCGTAAGCTCGGATGCAGGTCTTGTGTTCTCGGGAAGATGAGGACAGGCAACTGTCGAAACGATTTCACTAAGATTGATTACGTACTCTTCATCATAAACAGCATCTTCATCTGCTTTATAAACTGTGAATTCGCGGTTTACTCTGCCGTTGACGTACTCAAGAGTTTTGTCGTCAACCTCGAAAATACCGTTCTTTGCGCCGGCTTCGATAGCCATATTAGCCATAGCAAGACGGTCATCCATAGAAAGTGAATGAAGTCCTTCGCCTGTAAATTCCATTGAGCGGTAAAGAGCACCGTCAACACCGATCATTCCGATGATATGAAGAATTACATCCTTACCTGATACGCCCTTGCGCAGAGCTCCTGTAAGAGTGAATTTGATTGCGGAAGGAACCTTGAACCAGGCTTTACCTGTTGCCATACCTGCCGCCATATCCGTACTGCCGATACCTGTTGAAAATGCGCCCAGTGCGCCGTATGTACAGGTGTGTGAGTCTGCACCGATGATGCAGTCACCGGGTGCGGCAAGTCCCTTTTCGGGAATAAGAGCGTGTTCAATGCCCATTTCGCCCACATCATAATAATTTTTGATATTGAATGATTTTGCAAAGGTACGGCACTGCTTTGTCTGCTGTGCTGCCTTGATGTCCTTATTAGGAACAAAATGGTCCATTACCATTGCGATTTTTGTGTTGTCAAAAACTTTATCAAATCCGTTTTTGCTGAATTCGTTAATCGCAACGGGTGATGTAATATCATTACCCAATACAAGGTCAAGCTTTGCCATAATAAGCTGACCTGCTTCTACAGATTCAAGACCTGCGTGTGCGGCAAGAATCTTCTGTGTCATTGTCATTCCCATTATCAATACACTCCTTACTTATTTTTTTCGTAGCGGTTAATAGCGGAGAAGAGAGCGTAGATTGATGAAACGATGATATCGTCATCAACGCCGACACCCCAGCTTACTTTGCCGTCTTCCATAGTAACGCTCACATAGGAAACAGCTTTTGAGGTTGAACCTACGTTAAGAGCGTGCTCTGTATATTCAAGGTGGTCAAATTTAATTCCGCACTTATGAAGAGCATTTGCAACAGCGTCAAGACGTCCGTTACCGCTTGCACTTACATCATCCACAATGCCGTTATGCTCAACAGTCAGATAAACAACTGTATCGGGCTTGCGGACGAAGTGACAATCCATATACTTGACAGGACCGTCTATAACATTTACATAATTGTCGTTGAATACGGTGAAAACCTCATCGGGCTGAAGCTCTTTATGACCCTTATCGGAAACATCCTTTACGCAATAGCCGACGTCCTCACGCATCTTCATAGGCAGAACATAGCCGTACTGCTTTTCGAGAAGATAGCCGATACCGCCCTTACCTGACTGAGAATTGATACGGATAACATCAGTCTTATATTCTCTGCCCACGTCCTTGGGGTCGATGGGAAGATAAGGAACTGTCCAGAATTCACAGTTATTGTCCTCTCTGTACTTCATACCCTTTGCAATAGCATCCTGATGTGAACCGGAAAAAGCGGCAAATACAAGATTACCCGAATAGGGTGAACGCTCATAAACAGACATTCTTGTAACTTTTTCGTATACCTGTACGATTTCGGGCATATTGGAAAAATCAAGCTTGGGGTCAACACCCTGTGAATACATATTCATACCGAGTGTTACGATATCTGCGTTACCCGTTCTCTCGCCGTTGCCGAAGAGAGTGCCTTCAATTCTGTCTGCGCCTGCAAGAAGTCCCAATTCGCAGTCTGCAACTGCACAGCCTCTGTCGTTATGAGGATGAAGTGAAATTTCAACATTCTCCCTGTATTTGAGATTGTTGCTCATATACTCAATCTGGTTAGCGTAAACGTGAGGCATTGAATGCTCAACAGTAACGGGAAGATTGATAACGACCTTTCTGTCAGCGGTGGGCTGCCAGATGTCGAGAACAGCATTACAGACTTCAAGAGCATATTCGGGCTCTGTGCCTGTGAATGATTCGGGAGAATACTCATAGCGGTATTTTACACCGTATTCTTTGGCAAGAGTATCAAATAAAGTTGCACCTTCAATGGCAATCTGCTTTATCTGCTCCTTGCTCTTTCTGAAAACCTGTTCACGCTGTGCAACTGACGTTGAGTTGTACAGATGTACAATAACGTGATTTTCATTTTTGATGCCCTTAAGGCTCTCAAATGTCTTTTTGATAATATGTTCTCTCGACTGAGTAAGCACCTGAATGGTTACGTCGTCGGGAATAAGGTCGTTTTCGATAAGTGTACGCAGGAACTGATACTCGGTCTCGCTTGCAGCGGGGAAACCAACTTCAATCTGCTTAAAGCCCATTTTGACAAGGAGCTTGAAAAACTCTACTTTTTCTTCAAGGCTCATTGGAATAATAAGTGACTGATTGCCGTCACGCAGGTCAACGGAGCACCAAATGGGAGCTTTGTCGATATAAGTCTTTTTCATCCATTCGCCCTTGACCTCGGGAGGCATAAAAAACTGTCTTGTATACTTTTGTGTTCCTTTCATAAAGTTCACCTCTTTTTGATACTATACAGAATAAACAAAAATGTCCCGTCTCAACAAAGAGACGGAACAGTAAAGTCCGTGGTACCACTCTAATTGGTGATTAAATCACCCACTCTTCTCATATCGGGCGCACAGCCGAATATGATACTTCTTTAACGATGAAGCTCCGTTCTTCCTACACGACCGTCATTGACGGTGTTCAGTCGACCGCTCGAAGGAGAGATACGATCACTCACGGTTACAGCCTTGCACCGGACGGCTGCTCTCTGAAAATCCGTTGCGAATGACCCTTTAGCCTTGTCATTGCGTTTAATCTGTATTGCAGATATTATACAATTGAAAAATGCAAATGTCAAGAGGTAAAATAAAAAAATAAATAATAATTCTGTATAATGAGCAATTAGCAGTGAGTGGTGAGCAATTAAGGAAGCCCTACGGGCTTGATTTGTATAAAACAGGTTAAAGGGCAACGCCCTTTCCACCATTACTAACTGCTCATTGCTAATTATTCATTTTATCGGTGAAGCCGATAAAAAAAATCCGCCTCGGTTGAGGCGGAAAATTTTATATTAAATTTCAGGGTCAATTACTGTAACAAAATCTTTAAGAAGCTTGAAGAAGCGTTTGATTGCACAGATAATGTTATCAATAAAGCTTGTATGCTCTTTACCGCAGTGTTCGCAGGCACCGGTATCTTCTGCAAGCTTTTCAAATTCATAACCGCAACCGTTGTCGCACTTATTGTCGCCGTCATTGTCAATGTGGT
The DNA here is from genome assembly GCA_017465825.1 of Clostridia bacterium. Taxonomy (GTDB): domain Bacteria; phylum Bacillota; class Clostridia; order Oscillospirales; family Acutalibacteraceae; genus UBA1081. The sequence continues at coordinate 1,710 of JAFTVI010000017.1, read as the reverse complement.
TAGCAGCAGGAATTTCTTTATAGGTTGTGTAGTCACAGTCTTTACAGTATTCATATGCATCCCAACCTACTGTTGTACAGGTCTGTACCTTTGCTTCAACTGTTTCAATATCGTGTGATGCAAGGATTTCTTCATAAGTTGAGTATGTACAATCCTTACAGTATTCGTAAGCATCCCAACCGGCTTCTGTGCAGGTCTTTGCTTTTGCTTCTACTGTTTCGATATTGTGTGATGCAGAAATTTCTTCATAAGTTGAGTATGTACAATCCTTGCAGTATTCGTATGCATCCCAACCAACTGTTGTACAAGTCTTAGCCTTTGCTCCAACTGTTTCAGTATTGTGTTCACCTGCAAGGCACGATTCGGGAATAGGAGTTATTTTTACATATTTCTGACTGTAAGCACTGCTCAGATTCTCAGCGGATTTTACACCAGCCCCGTTAGCGGCGGCTGCATCTGCACCGTAAAATATAACACTTTCATCAGCGTTCACAGTCGGAACATTGTTATATGCAGCCTTTGCACTTGTAATAGTAACTGTACTGTTGGTAACTGAAACACCTTTTCCGTAAATACCTCTGGCGGAGTTGGCAGTACCAGTGCTTGTGAGATTTACCGTGCTGTTGGCAATAGCGCAGCTGCTGCCGTTAAAACGAAGTCCCGTTCCTGCTGATGCGGTTACAGTGCTATCATTTATAATGATATTATCCGCCGCTTTAATAGCCATACCAGCTACACGATTGTTTCCAATTGAACCGCTTGCTTCAATTTCAGAGCCCTCTATGGTAATTGAGCCATTTGAGGAATCAATTCCGTTATAAGCTGTTGTAAAATTAGGTTTGTTACAAATCGCTTTTACCGTTGAATCTTTAATTGCAACATCATAATAAACCGAAATTACGGTATCATAGTCTGAAGAAGCAGTCACAGCAGCATTTGCAACGCTTAACTGTGATGCACTTATTGCCCATTCGTCACTGGAAATATTGATTGTACCTTTTTTAATATCTACTGTGTTACCGGCGCGAATTCCGCTTTCGTAACTGGTAGTTGTAACACTAATGGGACCGTCACAGTTGAGGGTAATGTCACCCATTGCGGACAACGCAAGAACGGGAGATGAAATTGTAAGAGAGCCCGTTCCTGTAACGGTAATCGAATTACTCGACTCGATACCTGATGTATTTTTATCTTTCTCATAGGAAGAATCTGTAGAAACAACTGAGATCTCATTTGCGCCGATCAGAACAAGGTTTATATCATTTGCATAATATATGCCGTGATAGGTATTACCTGCATATTCCTTGGCAGTTATGGTCTGGGTATAATTTTTGAGCGTAAGGGTTTTAGTTTCGTAATCCCAATACGCATAAGACGAAACATCATCTCCGGGCGCACCATCCACCGCCGTTGTACCGTCGGTGGTATATTGGTTATTCAGACCTAATTCACCGATGTATAATACCTGGGTTTCTGCCGCAAAGGCAACAGAGACTGTACTTGCAATCATTAAAATTGCAAGGATGATTGACAATAATTTTTTTGTTTTTGACATATTAAATGCCTCCTTTAATGGATTTAAAATACAAAAAAGCCGTCTGCAAAGCGTGATGTTACTCACACTCTGCAAACGACTTATTATATATGGTATTATTATTTAAATTGCAAAAATAGGCGCAGTTATCCTGTCTGTCTGTCTGTCTGTCTGTC
>JAFTVI010000016.1 GCA_017465825.1 Clostridia bacterium | reverse complement strand
GGGCAACGCCCTTCCGCAATGTTTGCCGAAAGGCAAATATATCATTTGACCGCAGGTCATATATCATTTTGCGTAGCAAACCATCATATGCCGTCAGGCATCCATCATCACAATAATTTAGCGGTACGCTAAATTATTGTTATTCCACCGTTACCGATTTGGCGAGGTTACGCGGTTTATCTATATCTCTGCCCAATTCCAGAGCGGTGTAATATGCCAGCAATTGCAATACGGCTGCGGCTGTCAGCGGTCTTGCGAAGGTGTCATCCTCGGGAACGGTTATATTTATATCCGACACATCTTTTATTTTGTTGCAGCTTTCGGCGCAGACGGATATAATATATCCTCCTCTTGACTTCACTTCTTCAATGTTACTGCGCATTTTTTCGCTGTATGCATCGTCCGTTACAAGGGCAATTACAGGTGTACCGTTTTCAATGAGTGAAATCGTGCCGTGCTTGAGCTCACCGGCGGCGTATGCCTCCGAGTGGATATATGAAATCTCCTTTAGCTTGAGTGAGCCCTCCGTGCCCAGATAATTGTCACAGCCTCTGCCTATAAAGAAAAGATTTCTGTGCTTTGCAAGAATTTTTGCGGCGGATCTGATTGCCGCCGTGTCCGTTATGACATTGTGGAGTGAATCGGTAACAGTGCTGTAAAGTGATTTGATTCGTTCTTTGATGAATTCATTGTTCTGCCCGGAAAGTCTCAGCGCAAGGAGCATAAGAACCAGTGTCTGCACGCTGAATGCCTTGGTTGATGCAACGGCTATTTCAGGTCCTGCGGGGGTGTGAATTACATATTCCGATTCTCTTGCAATGGTGGAGCCCGGTGTGTTGACGATTGAAAGGGTGCGGAGCTTCATTTCGTTGACAAGTCGCAAAGCCGCAAGTGAATCTGCTGTTTCGCCTGACTGTGAAATGATGATTACAAGGTCTTTTTCGTCGAGAATAGGGTCGGAATATCTGAATTCACTTGCCACTTCAACAGTAACGGGGATTCGGGCGTATTTTTCGATGTAGAATTTGCCCACAAGCCCTGAATGCATCGCCGTGCCGCAGGCTATTATTCGGATTGAGCCGATATCTTCAAAAAACGTCAGGTCATTTTCATTGTTGAAGCAAGGCAAAAAGTTACAGGTGAGAGAGTCGAGGGTTTTTAAAAGAACTTTCGGCTCTTCAAAAATTTCTTTGAGCATATAGTGATTAAATCCGCATTTGTCTGTGTCCTCAGCGGTGTTTGCGGATTTTTGCAATGGTTTTTCTGTCTTTTTTCCCTGTGCATTAAAAACATCCACCTCATAAGGTGTGATTTTCACTGTTTCGCCGTCCTCAGGACGAAGATAATTTTCTGTATGAGCAATAAAAGCTGAGATGTCCGATGCAAGAAAGTTCTCACCTTTGCCCACGCCCACCAGCAGAGGACTGTCTTTTTTTACGCCGTAAACGGTGTTCGGCTCGTCACGGAAGATTATGCTCAGCGCGTAAGAGCCCTTGAGCATTTTCACGGTTTGAGTTATGGCTTTTATTTTGTCATTAAGGGCGGTGTAATTCATATCAAGCAGATGTGCTATAACCTCAGTGTCCGTATCGGAAACAAAAACACAGCCTTTTTTAATCAGTATTTTTTTAAGCTCTTTGTAATTTTCAATGATTCCGTTGTGTACAATCATCAGCTTCTGCGTGCCGTGAGGATGAGCATTCGTTTCGTTCGGCTTGCCGTGAGTTGCCCATCTTGTGTGACCGATGCCGCAGTTTGATTGGTTCAAATCATATTCTTTTGCTTTTTTGTCAAGCTCGTCAACTCTGCCCTGAGTTTTGAGCGTGCGTATTCCCTCGGATGTAAACAGTGACATTCCTGCTGAATCGTAGCCTCTGTATTCAAGAGCGTGTAACGATTCTATAATGATTTGCTGAGCGCTTTTGTCGCCCGTGTAGCCGATAATTCCGCACATAATAAGTCCTCCGAAAAATTAATCCGTTTATTATTATGCCTTAAAATGCCTGTAAAATGAATTTTTGCATAAAAAAGTGAAAACAAGGACCGATATGCTTCGGTCCCTGTTTTCTTTTGAAGGAGTATATTATGAAAAACACTGAAGAAATCACACTGAACATTAATTTTGCAACCAATGTTTACATATATTTTATAGCACAGATTGGAAAATGTGTCAATAGTTTTACGACATTTTTTAGTATTTTGTGTATTAAATCTGATAAAGGTGATTTTATGGAGATTTTGCGTAGAGGCAGTACGGGTTCTCTTGTTTCGATGCTTCAGCTTGCATTGAAGAGGTCGGGATTCTATTCGGGAGAGCTTGACGGAATTTTTGGTTCAAGAACAGAAGCGGCGGTGAGATATTTTCAGTCCGTCAACAGAATAAGAGCTGACGGCATAGTGGGTCCCGTGACGTGGAGATTGCTGGAAAAATATATAAAAGGATATTTCAGATACACACTAAGGCGCGGCGATACATATTGGCTGCTTGCCAACAAATACGGCACGACCGTTGAGGGGATACGGCTTGCAAATCCCGATATCAATTCGGATTTTCTGCAGGTAGGGCAGATTATAAATATTCCTTTCGGCTATAATGTTGTGCCTACCGATATCCCGTATTCCTACGACCTTACACGGCTCGTTATTGAAGGCCTGAGCGTAAGATATCCGTTTTTACAGGTCAGTGTTATCGGCAAGAGCGTAATGGGCAAGGATATTTACGCAATCAGACAGGGAAGAGGCGTGCGAGAAGTCGGCTACAACGCGGCGCACCACGCAAACGAATGGATAACTGTGCCCGTGCTTCTTAAATTTGTTGAGGATTATGCTTACGCTTATGCCAACGGCAAAGCAATCGGCACAAAAAGCGCACAGCAGCTCTATGAAAGGGCAACACTTTTTACTGTGCCGCTTGTCAATCCCGACGGCATAGACCTTGCAACAGGTGCACTTCATTCCGGCGAGTATTATGACAGAGCGGTGAATATCTCCGAGCATTATCCGAATATACGTTTTCCCGATGGGTGGAAAGCAAATATTGCAGGTACGGACCTGAATCTGAACTATCCTGCCGAATGGGAAAGGGCAAAACAGCTTAAAGAGGCACAGGGCTTTGTTTCGCCTGCACCGAGGGATTTTGTGGGTACTGCTCCCTTGTCCGCTCCGGAAAGCAGGGTGATGTATGATTTTACACAGGCACACGATTTCAGGCTCATACTTGCATATCACACGCAGGGGGAGATAATTTATTGGAAGTTTATGGATTACGACCCGCCGAGAGCACAGGAAATCGGCGAGGAGATGAGCCGTGTCAGCGGCTATCCGCTTGAGATAACACCGGAATTTTCATCCTACGCAGGATATAAGGATTGGTTTATACAGACCTACAACCTGCCGGGGTATACGGTTGAAGCAGGAAAAGGCGTAAACCCTCTGCCCATTTCTCAGTTTGATAAAATTTACAGGGATAATATAGGCATACTTACAACGGGATTGGCGGAAGGGTAGACAATAATTTATCGCAGATAAATTATTGCAGCGATATAAATCCGTAAACGGATTTGCGATATACCTGACGGTGCGATATATACATTCGTATACGATATGTGCCTGTCGGCACGCGGATTTATATTATATCGCATTTGAGCAAAGCGAAAATATATCGCATTTATTAATATATCGCGTTGCGTCAGCAACATATCGCCGAATTATTTTTACACAACAAACTTCAAAAAGACGCAACCCCGTTAAATAATAATTCAGCAGAATTTTAATGGTATCCTGTAGACGGAAAATTGGGCATCTGCAAAGTGACAGCACAAAATCAATAAAGAGAACAAGCCTTCCTCCTTGAGGAAGGTGGCGCCGAAGGCGACGGATGGAGTAAAGTTTACAGCAAATTTTAACTCCCTCAGTGAGGGAGCCGCATTCTCTGTGTTTGTTTGTGCAGATATTTGCATCTCCAAACGGACACCCAATGCGCTCCCTACAATCATCAAACAAATTCACGGATGAATTATTTTTACGAAATAAACTGCAAAAAATCACAACGCAGCTACTGCCTTTCAGCGGTAACTGCGTTGCTTTTGTTAGTCCGGCGACAGAGGAGCGTATGCACTTTATGGTTTATCTGAGAAAATCTCCCTTTGAAAAACAAAAAAGTGCGCCAACCGAAGTCAACGCACCGAAAAACGCAAACCCCGATTGTCGCGAAACAAAACCCAAGTGTATTAAGGAATATCCAGAGCACACATATAGTGGAATTTGCGTTTTTACCAAATTCAAATATATGTGTGTAGATAAAAGGGGATAATACCCCCTTAAAATAAAAAAAGAGAATATTCCTATTAGTTTATTGAGTTTTGTTTCGCATAATCAGTATATCATTATTCAGCTGTTATTGCAACTGTTTTTTCAACTTTTGTTCCCGTCGGTTTTGCTTACATTGACAAAATAATTATATATTATGCACCGTGAATTATGAATTATTTGCAATTGACATTCTCACCGCAATAATGTATAATAAACTCACAATAAAACTTTTACATAACTGACGGATTTTTGCGGAGCACCGCATTGGAGTGTAAAAGCTATAATGCCGACCGTCTGGGCAAGTCAGTTTACAGCTGATTTGCCCTTTTTTAGTTTTTTTTAAGGAGACCCATATGGAACACATTAACTGGAACGGATTTAATAAAGGAATCTGGCAGGACGAAATAAATGTCCGCGATTTTATACAGACCAACTACAAGGAGTACACAGGTGACTATGACTTCCTTGCAGGTGCAACTGAGCGCACAAAGAATCTTATGAAACAGGTTGAGGAGCTTTTTGCCCTTGAACGCAGATTCGGCGGTGTGCTTGAGATCGATACGTCAACCGTATCTTCTCTTACAAGCTATTCTCCCGGATATATCGACAAGGAGAACGAGATTATCGTAGGTCTGCAGACTAACAGACCGCTTAAAAGGGGAGTAAATCCCTTCGGCGGTATGCGTATGGTGCGTCAGGCCTGTGAGGCTTACGGCTACAAGCTCAGCGAGAAGATTGAGGAAGAATTCCGCTTCCGCACAACTCATAACGACGGCGTTTTCAGAGCATATACCGATGAAATGCGCAAGGCGCGCAAGTGCCACGTTATTACAGGTCTGCCCGATGCTTACGGCAGAGGCAGAATCATAGGCGACTACCGCAGAGTTGCCCTTTACGGTGTTGACCGTCTTATCGAGGTCAAAAAGGCTGATAAGGCAAAGCTTGCTGACGGCGTTTTTGATGCAGACAGAATCAGACTTGACGAGGAGCTTCACAAGCAGATTACATTCCTTGGCTATATGAAAGAAATGGCGGCTATGTACGGCTACGACATCAGCAATCCTGCCGAGAATGCCCGTGAGGCGATTCAGTGGACGTATTTTGCATATCTTGCATCAATTAAGGAGCAGAACGGCGCGGCTATGTCACTCGGCAGAGTAAGCACTTTCTTTGATATCTATATTGAGCGTGATATCGCAAATGGCATCCTTACCGAAGAGGGCGCACAGGAGCTTATTGACGATTTTGTTATGAAGCTTCGTATGGCAAGACATCTTCGTACGCCCGAATACAACGAGCTTTTCGGCGGCGATCCTATGTGGATTACCGAGGCTGTAGGCGGTATGGGTGAGGACGGCAGAACTCTTGTCACAAAGAACAGCTACCGTATTCTCAACACGCTTTATACTCTCGGTCCCGCTCCCGAGCCTAATCTTACCGTTCTGTGGTCAGATTCTCTGCCCGAAAACTTCAAAAAATTCTGTGCAGAGGTTTCCGTTAAAACGGATTCCATTCAGTATGAAAATGACGATGTTATGCGCCCCATTTACGGTGACGATTACGCCATAGCCTGCTGTGTTTCCGCAATGAAGGTGGGCAAGCAGATGCAGTTCTTCGGCGCACGCTGCAACCTTGCAAAGCTGTTGCTTATTGCAATCAACGGCGGTTACGACACTACAAGCGGTATGCATATCGGTCCTCAGATGGACGTTATGAACGCGGACAAGCTCGATTTCGATGCTGTTATGGAGCGTTTTGATGTTTACATCCGCTGGCTCAGCCGTCTGTATGTTAACACAATGAATATCATCCACTATATGCACGACAAGTACGCATACGAAAAAACACAGATGGCTCTCCACGATACCGAGGTTGAGCGTTTTATGGCATTCGGTATAGCCGGTCTGTCGGTTGTTTCAGACTCTCTCAGCGCAATAAAATTTGCAGACGTCAAGCCTGTAAAGAATGAAAACGGCTACATCACAGGCTTTGATACTCAGGGCGATTTCCCCAAATACGGCAATGACGATGACCGTGTTGACCTTATCGCAAAGGATATGGCACACCGTGTTATCACAGAGCTTCGCAAAACTCCTGCTTACCGTAACGCAATACACACTCTCTCCGTGCTTACCATTACATCCAATGTTATGTACGGTAAAAATACAGGCGCAACTCCCGACGGAAGAAAGGCTGCCGCTCCCTTTGCACCGGGCGCAAATCCGATGCACAACAGAGAGGAGAACGGCGCGCTGGCATCCCTTAACTCAGTTGCAAAAATCAGCTATGATGACTGCCGTGACGGTATTTCAAACACATTCTCCATAACTCCCGAGGCATTGGGCAGAACTCACGGGGACAGGGTAGACAACCTTGTTTCAATCCTTGACGGCTATTTCAGGAAAAATGCACATCACATCAATGTCAATGTAATGAACCGTGAAGTGCTTATGAAGGCTTACGAGAATCCCGAAGCATATCCAAACCTTACCATAAGAGTATCGGGCTACGCTGTTAACTTCAACAAGCTTTCAAGAGAACAGCAGCGAGAGGTTATCAGCCGAACCTTCCACGAGAGCATATGACCGAAGGCCGAGTACATTCAATTCAGTCCTTAGGCACTGTTGACGGCCCCGGTGTGCGCTTTGTTGTGTTCACACAGGGCTGTTGCCTCAGGTGCGGATGCTGTCATAATCCCGACACCTGGGATATGAACGAGGACACGGTTTTCACTCCCGAAGAAATCGTAAAAAAGGCTTTGCGTTGCCGTGAATATTTCGGCAATGATGGCGGAATCACGTTTTCGGGAGGCGAGCCGCTGTTGCAGGCGGATTTTGTCCGCGAAACCTTTGAGCTGTGCCATAGCGAGGGCATAAATACCTGTCTTGATACATCGGGATGTGTGTTTAATGATAAAGTAAAAGAGCTTTTGGAGCATACAGACCGTGTACTGCTTGATTTCAAGTATACATCAGATGAGCTTTACAGAGCGAATGTGGGGTGTCCAATGTCAGCGGTTGAGGAGTTCCTTGATTATCTTAACGCAAAAAAAATTCCCACAACTCTCAGACAGGTTATTATTCCCACCCTCAACGACAATGAGGATAATATTTTAAAACTTAAAGCTGTTGTAAAAAATCACGGCTGTGTTGATAAAATTGAGCTTCTGCCGTTCAGAAAGATTTGTCAGGTCAAGTACGACAAAATGAAAATCGACTTTCCGTTTAAGGATATTCCCGAGCCCACAAAAGAACTTATGGATACGCTGAATAAGCTTCTCGGCGGTGATGTATGATGTTTAGAGAGAATGTTGTTGCATATATAATGCAGACCTACGGTGATGAACCCGAATATCTGTGGAAAAGGAACGACACGACCTGTGTATTCCGCCATTCGGACACAAAAAAGTGGTATGCCGCACTTCTGAGCGTGCCTTATGAGAAATTAGGTCTTGCAAAAGAGGGAATTGTGGATATTCTGGACTTGAAATGTGACCCGCTGATGTCCGGCTCTCTGCACGACGGAAAAGGCTGTTTCCCGGGTTATCATATGAACAAAGAGCATTGGATAACCTTGCTCCTTGACGGTACCGTTAATGAGGATGATATAATTCCGCTGATTGACCTGAGCTTTGACCTTACGGATAAAAAATAGGAAACTCATTGCATTGTTTCGCATTTAATACTATTTTTGATAAAATTGCAGGCATATTCACCTCTCGGCTCTTTACAAACGGTATTTATTGTGATAGAATAATTGATGTGATTTTTTAAAATAAGTAATAAGTTCATCACTGTTCACTGTTATTTGTTACTTTAATATTTGCGGATATGGTGGAATTGGCAGACACGCAAGATTTAGGATCTTGTGCAGTGATGCGTGCAGGTTCAAGTCCTGTTATCCGCACCAACTTAAAAAGCCTTGAAATGCTTGTAAATCAAGCACTTCGAGGTTTTACTTTTTTATTTTTAATTTTTAGAATGTCTGCTTGTGTCCTTTTTTACATATAATTCTGCTTAAAATGCAAGTCAAAAGACTCATATATAAAAACGCTTCCAAACATTAAAAAAATTTTAAATATCTGAATATGTTTTTGAAAAGTTATCATAATTATGATAACTTTTCAACAGGAGGTAGATAATATGGAAATGATAAGACCCGTATCTGATTTACGAAATAATTTTGCCGATATATCAAAAACAGTACACGAGACATCACAACCCGTTTTTTTAACAAAGAATGGTTACGGGTGGTATGGTTGTTATGAGTATGGAAGCTTTTGAAAAGCTTCATTTTGACAGCGATGTTTATTGCAAGTTGCTGGAAGCAGAGCGAGAAGCGGAGTTAACCGACGTTCGCTATTCATCAAAAGATGTTTTGAAAGCTATGTGTGAAGCAATTGGAGAGTAATAAGATGTATAAAGTTCAATTTCTTCCGTTGGCAAAAAATGATTTAGTTGAAATCGTAGGATACATTGCAAACGATTTGCATAACAAGCAAGCTGCAATTAGGTTAGCTGATGGAATAATAAAAGCAACTGATACACTTGCGGATTTTCCGTATGCTCATCCTTCGTATACTCCGATTCGCCCAACAAAAAACGAATACAGAAAAATCAGCATTCAGAATTACTTGATTTTCTATACTGTTGATGAAAAATCTAAAACTGTTACAGTTTCAAGAGTTGTTTAAGCAAAAAGAGATTATGACAAGTTGGTTAAATAAGTAAACCTACTGACCTTTGCGGTTGGGCAGATTTTTCTTTTTTTTCTGCAGATTCATATTTTAGAATTTCAGTTCTGATTAGTTTTTAAAACTAAATATTGCGTCGTTAAATAACCGCAAATCGATAAATTATTGATTTACGAAGAAAAAATTTAAAAAATATTGACAATAATAATTGTATGTGACATAATGACATTATACTGACAAGTCACTACTAAGAGGTGTGAATAAAAATATGCGTCAAAAAACAATTAAAGGCACAACTAAACTGGGTGAATCCATCAAAAGCAGAAGACAAGAACTTGGACTCACCATCGAAGAGGCGGCTACCAAGGCAGGCGTTGGTACAAAGAGCTGGTGTCGTTATGAATCCGGTGAATCCATTCGCAATGACAAAGCAAAAGGAATTTGCAAAGCCCTTAACTGGAATACGTTTCCCGATGAATCTGACACAGATGAATTTAAGTTTGATTTTGAAAAGTACAAAAAACACAAAGCATGGTCACAATATCTGTGTGACGAATTCGGTGAAGCGGCAGCAATTTCATTTGCAATTGGCAGTGACATTGTTTTGGAGCACATTGAAGAGGACTTGCGTGAACTATCCACTATGCCTATAGGAAGCCATCTGGGACAAATTCCGATATCTATGATGAGAGATTCTTTGCCGGAACAATTTTTAATGCGTTATAATTATGATTTTCTATATCAGCTGAGGAGTACCGTAATAAACATTAGGGCAATTGCACGTAGTGGTAACTACTTTTTGGCACATAGCGTTTTACAAGAATTAGTTATATATATGTTTATGCAAGAATCTGTTTTTTTAATGGATTGTATGTTTGTTGATATGGAAAACTACGGTGTTAGTGGTTTGGATATGGTGGAGGATTGGGCATTTGAAATATTCGACGATATGGATATAGTTACCAACCTTTATTCCAACATGTATTTAACAGAAGAAAACATTTATCACTTCAACCATTGGGCTGCATCGCAGTTTCATATGGATAATGCTTAAAAACAAGAATTTGAGAAACAAATAGGAGATGTACAAGTTATGCCTAATGATATATCTTCCTTGTTGCTTACCATAGCAGGGGTATTCTCCGGCTTTGTTGCCAGCAAATATTTCTATTAATAACGAACGTGATGTGGCATAAAGCAATCTCGAAGAGGTCAAAATCAAAATTCTTAAAAACCAAAGAACACGATTTATCACGTCGTGCTATGAATGAAGAAGACTCTCTTGTTTACTTGTATGGACATATGGAAGAGTTGACATCCGGTCTTGAGTTGGAGGAAGTCTACACAGAAGATGAGTTGCAAACCGTAGATTTTGAAATCCTCCTTCCACATTGGAAGAAAGCATGGTTTATATAGACCAATTTAATGAGTACATACAAAAAGAGAATTGTCAATTTAACAGCAATATGATTCCTTATGAGTTAGCTGAAGAAAACACTGATGACCCGTTTGCTTACGAATTTCTTATGATGTATGCCGGTTGGGGCTTTTCTGATAATATTGAAAAATCGTCCACTTCACACCAGAGCTCCTTGGTGCGAAAAAAACAAAGAACAAGTTTCACGTGTCATTATGCAAGCGGCAGCATTATATATTCAAGAGCAACGATATAAAATGGACTTAGTTCAAGCAAAGAAACCTAAAAGAATGAAAACCGGGTTGATAACTTTTGCTCTCTTCTCTGTATTTAATATTGTGCTACCTCTTTTTCTTAGCGCTACTGCTTTCCTAAAAGAATGTAACTCAATCGTTGCGTATTGTTTCATAGGAATGTTGGTTTTGGAACTTTGTGCGACATTTTGGTATCTTACAAAAATGCTCAGTTGAAAAAAATGAATATCAGTAAATAATTGGATAGGAGTGTAAATAAAGTATGGGAGAATTATTTGATCGTTATGACGTTGAGCCTATAAAAGGAGATGATGTTACTATCGGAGATTGTTTCCCTTTGATGTTTGTATCTGAAACGGATGAGGTTTTTTGTTATCTGGGAATGTGTTTGGGTGATGAAGAACATAGAAACAGAGCATCGTTTATGCATCCATATTATATGTGCGGAAAACACAGTACCGATGAAATCGTATCCAAAGAAATAAAAGGGTTCTATCGAATTATTGACGGATGTATTATTTTAGACGATTATGTTGATAACGAGTATTATCGCAAACATCTATATAAAAGACTTTATACCGGTGTTAAATTAGCAAGCCCTGTTAGTTGCAATTATGCAGTTGTTATGAACCACGAAGAGGACGAAGATTTAACACGAAGAGTTTTTGGTTTAAAGTACGATGAACTTACCGATCTTTTGGAAGCATATGCCAAAATGATGGGTACACATCATGATTTTCTAACTTACCCTAAATTAACCAGATCTATTAATAATACAAACTTTTGTGATATAACTGAACTTTGGATCCCCAAAGCATTTCCGTATGTTGCCTTTAATGATAGCAGTTATGATTTTTCTCACGTTTCTCTTTTCGGGTTTTATCGTCACATTCAACTACTAACGGGATATAAATTAAATTCGCTCATCAGTCAAGCACTTATGAAATCAGGTCTTAGAGAGGATATACTGAAAAACGTGTTTGATATAGGCAGATGTTTACTTCATCAGACAAAAGTAAAGAGGGATATTATTAGGTAATCTTACATTGCTGTTGACTGTAAGCCTTGATATATAAGGGATTTTTCAAGTCCCTTATGAGTATCCGTACCAAACAGTATAAATCCGAACCTTCTCATAGTTGGAGATGGGTTCGGATTTATTTTTTCTATCGAATATCCAAACTTTAGTCATAAGAAATAAGCCACGAGGGCAGAGAGCTTTCACTCCCTGCCCTTGCTTGCGTTTTAAGCCGTTTTATCGGTTTGTAGTGGTGTTTTCTATTCTTTCTCTGCCTTGACTCTTCTCGGTATTCTTTGCCCTCATCGGTGGCAAAAACGCCTAAATGTCGGGCAGAAAACATTTTACCATTGCTTCTAATTCATAATCCGGAATATCCCATCCATCTTTTTTCATAAGGCATCACGGAACTTATGGGATTATTACGGTCATCACTCCGTTACATTTTTAACTGCATTTCATTTGTTTTATACCGGTAATTGCATAATGATACAGTCTTACATAATAATGGCTATAGATAGAAATATTTCGTATGGACTATAATTGTTTGTAAAAAAAATTGTAAAAATAAACTTTTTTTGACATTTAAAAGTCGATTTTTGACAGAATATATCTATTTTTATATTTTTTATTTATATTAAAAAAGATTAATTAGAATGTGTGGAGTTTTTGTTGCAAACCTTTGTTTATTGAGCTTATTTGATATAAAAATATAAACACAAAGTGTTTGAAAGTTGACAAAATAAAGGATGGTAATAGAGATGAATTTTATTGTTTCTGCAAATACGGATATCGGAATAGTAAAAAGCACCAATCAGGACAGTCTGTCGGTAAAAGTAATCAACACACCTAACGGAAGAATAGCCTTTGCGATTTTGTGTGATGGAATGGGTGGTCTTGCAAAAGGTGAAGTTGCAAGTGCATCTGTTATAAGGGCTTTTGATCAATGGGTTTATAACGAATTATCATCCGTTTATAACGGTGCTGTTGATGCTCAGGCTCTTAAAGTACGGTGGGAAAAGATACTGCTTGAGCAAAATAACATAATAAAACAGTATGGTGCCAGACAGGGTGTAAAATTAGGAACAACAGTTGTGGTTATGCTTATTACGAATTCGGAATATTACATAATGAATGTGGGCGATTCCAGAGCATACGAAATTTCCGATAGTCTTAAACAACTTACAAACGATCAGACATTTGTAGCAAGAGAAGTAGCTCTCGGCAATATGACGCCCGAACAGGCAGAGGTAGACGAAAGACGCAGCGTTCTGCTTCAGTGCATTGGTGCATCAGAAGAGGTTTATCCGGATTTCTTTGTTGGCAGGTCTTGTCTGAATGCAACGTATATGCTTTGTTCTGACGGTTTTCGGCATGAAATCACCCCTGACGAGATTTATGCAAAATTTCATCCCGATATGTTGTTGAATGATGTTGCTATGAATCAGAATACACTTGATTTGATTGAACTTAACAAACAGCGCAATGAGCGTGATAATATTTCAGTTGTTTTAGTAAGAACATTTTAAGGAGGCTGTCAAATGCTTGAAATAGGTTCGCTTGTAGACGGTAAGTATAAAATACTTAATAAAGTCGGTCAGGGTGGTATGAGTGTTGTATACCTCGCGATGAATGAAAAGGCAAACAAACAATGGGCGGTTAAAGAAGTTCGTAAAGACGGCGTATTGGATTTTGAGTCCGTCAAGCAGGGACTTGTTGCTGAAACTGATATTTTGAAAAAACTGAGTCATCCAAACCTTCCTAGTATAATAGATGTTATCGATACTGAAGACTCATTTATTATTATAATGGATTATATTCAGGGAAACTCTCTTAATAAAGCTTTGGATGAATTTGGTGCGCAGCCTCAGGAGCTTGTTATAGATTGGGCAAAGCAATTGTGCGATGTTCTCGGTTACTTACACAGCAGAACGCCTGCAATTATATACAGAGATATGAAGCCTGCAAATGTTATGCTTAAACCGGACGGTAATATTACACTGATTGACTTCGGTACGGCAAGAGAATATAAAGAAAAAAATCTTGCGGATACCACATGTCTTGGTACAGTCGGTTATGCAGCTCCTGAACAGTTTGGTGGAATGGGACAGACTGATGCTCGCACCGATATTTACTGTCTTGGTGCAACCTTGTATCATCTTGTAACAGGTATGAACCCATGCGAACCCCCTTATGAAATAAAACCAATCCGTGAAGTAAATCCTACCCTATCCAGCGGTCTTGAAAGAATTATCCTTAAATGTACACAGCGTAATCCTGAGGACAGATATCAGTCCTGTGCAGAATTGATGTATGCTCTTGAACACTATGAGGAAATAGATGATATTCATAGAAAAAAACAGAAAAATAAGCTTTCTGCGTTCATCTCTGCTATACATCTCCCGCAATTGCAATAGATGCAACAGCTCCCGTAATCAATGTTGAGTACGATAACAATGAGGCACTCAATGAGAATAATTACGATGCAGACAGAACAGCAACCATTACAGTAGAAGAGCATAATTTCCGTGCAGATGATGTAAAGGTAACAGTGACGGCAAAGGATATTCAGAGTAATGCAGTGGAAACAGAAAACTATGCAGAATACCTGAGCAACAGAGCGAACTGGACAACAAAGGGCGATGTGCATACTGCAAAAATC
>JAFTVI010000015.1 GCA_017465825.1 Clostridia bacterium | reverse complement strand
GAAGGTGGTTACGTCTTTTTGCTGTGTCATCCATCACCTTCGCTCGTTTTGAAATGCATTTAATTTCTGTTTGTCAAGGGCGACGGATATTTTTTGATTTTTTTCTATTTTGGGGCTTGACTTTTTATAGTTAGTCTTTCTTAAACAATAATTTAATGTACAATGTACAATTTACAATGTACAATTAACGGATAATATACAAATCGGGTTAAAGGGCGGAGCCCTTTCCACCATTGTACATTATACATTGTACATTGTTAATTCGCTAAATTATTTTTTATAATGTTCATCTAATAATTCTTCACTCACCCTGTCAAGCGATTCTCTGGGGAGCATTGACAGGAGTGACCAGCCGAGGTCGAGAGTTTCGTCGATCGTTCTGTTTTCGTTTTCGCCCTGACTGAGGAATTTGCTTTCAAAGGCTTTGCCGAATTCAAGCAACAGCTTGTCGCCGTCGGACAGTTCATCCTCACCTATAACCGATGCAAGAGAACGTGCATCCTGTACAAGCGCGTATGATGCAAAAAGCTGGTCGGAAAGTGCCTTGTGGTCCTCTCTTGTATAGCCTTTACCGATACCGTCCTTCATAAGTCGAGAAAGTGACATAAGGATACTCACAGCAGGGTACACACCGCCTGTTTCAAGTGCGCGGTCAAGAACTATCTGCCCCTCTGTTATGAATCCCGTAAGGTCGGGAATGGGGTGAGTGATATCGTCATTGGGCATAGTAAGAATGGGTATCTGTGTAACTGAACCCTTTGAGCCTTCAACAATGCCTGCTCTTTCGTAAATTGCCGCAAGGTCTGAATAGAGATATCCCGGATAGCCTTTTCTGCCTGGAATTTCACCCTTTGAAGAGCTGAATTCACGCAGAGCTTCGCAGTAAGATGTCATATCCGTAAGAATAACAAGTATATTTTTGTGACATTCGAATGCAAGATATTCTGCGGCTGTGAGAGCACATTTGGGAGTGATTATTCTCTCAATAATAGGGTCGTTGGAAAGGTTAAGGAACATTGTAACCTTGTTCATAACGTTTGCCTGCTCAAATGAGCGGCGGAAGTAGTCTGCAACGTCATTTTTAACGCCCATAGCCGCAAAAACAATTGCAAAATCTTCGTTATCAGCAACGGATGCCTGTTTTACGATCTGCACGGCAAGCTCGTTGTGCTTCATACCTGAGCCGGAGAAAATGGGGAGCTTCTGTCCTCTGATAAGTGTTGTAAGGGCATCAATTGATGAAATACCCGTGTTGATGTAGTTTTTCGGATACACTCTTGATACGGGGTTGATAGCCGTGCCGTTTATATTTCTTTTACAAAGAGGGAAAACATCTCCCAGACCGTCCTTCGGTCTGCCTAAGCCGTCAAAAACTCTGCCGACTATTTCGGGAGAGAGCGCAAGCTCCATAGGCTTGCCTTTAAGCAGTGTTGATGTGTTGAGAACGGACATATTCTTTGTGCCCTCAAACACCTGTACGGCGGCTTTGTCACCCTCAATCATAACGACTCTGCCGTCACGGACCGTGCCGTCGTCAAGGCGCAGCTGTACCATTTCTTCAAAGAAAGCGTCCTCGACACCTTCAAGAAGCACAAGAGAACCGTTTATTTCTTTAAGGCCGATATATTCTTTTATCATTTTATCACCCTAAATTTTCGTAAATATCGGATATTTCTGCAATAAGTGAATCAAGTGCATCCGCATTGTCGTTGGGGATTTCATACTTCATTCTTATTACCTTTTCAAACATACCTGTTGCAAGCAGTTTTGTCATAGGTATGCCCTTTGCAGATGCCGCTTTTGCACACTTGTTAAGGTGCAGAATTGTCTGCATCATTTTAAAATGCTTGTAAACGGGTGTGTATGTGTCCGTTTCGTGCAGGGCATTCTGCTGTAAAAAGCCGATTCTTATCACTCTTGCAATTTCAAGGGTAAGCTTCTGGTCATCGGGCAGAATTTCAGAGCCTATGAGCTTTACAATTTCCATAAGCTTTGATTCCTGAGCAAGAATATATGCAATTTCGTTTCTGCATTTAATAAAATCGGGATGCACGTTTTCAGTGTACCAGTCGGACAGCTCTGCAAGATATTCGCTGTAGCTGTCGTTCCAGTTTATGGCAGGGTAGTGCCTTGCGTAGGCAAGAGATTTGTCAAGCGCCCAGAAACAGCGCGTAAAACGCTTTGTGTTCTGTGTGACAGGCTCGGAGAAGTCTGCACCGGGAGGAGAAACCGCACCGATAAGTGTAATCGAACCCTTTTCGCCGCAAAGAGTTTCAAAATAGCCTGCTCTCTCATAAAATTCGGAAAGTCGGGAGGGGAGATATGCAGGATAACCCTCGTCGGCAGGCATTTCCTCAAGTCTGCCCGAAATTTCTCTCAACGCCTCTGCCCAACGTGAAGTGGAGTCCGCCATAAGAGCTGTATGATAACCCATATCACGGTAGTATTCGGCAAGGGTGATGCCCGTGTAAATTGATGCTTCTCTTGCCGCAACGGGCATATTCGACGTGTTTGCAATAAGAATTGTTCTCTCAAGCAGAGGTCTGCCCGTTGATGGGTCCGTAAGCTCGGAGAATTCGTTGAGCGCCTGTGTCATTTCGTTGCCGCGCTCACCGCAGCCAACATAGATTATGATATCAGCATCCGCAAATTTTGCGAGCTGATGCTGTGTAACTGTTTTACCTGTGCCGAAACCGCCCGGAATAGCCGCCGCACCGCCTTTTGCAACAGGGAACATCGTGTCGATAACACGCTGACCCGTAACAAGAGGAACCGAAATGGGTAGTCTGTTTTTAGCCTGTCGGGGCGTTCTTATGGGCCATTTCTGGCTGAGTGTGAGGTCAATGATTTCACCTTTTGCATCTCTGACCTGAGCAATAACGTCATTTACTTTGTATCTTCCGTCGGGCTTGACGGAAACAACCTCGCCGCTTACATTTGCGGGTACAAGGGATTTGTGCTTTATTATTGCAGTTTCATCGCACTGAGCAAAAATCTGACCGCCTGTGACGGTGTCACCCTCTTTTATAAGAAGCTGAATTTCCCATTCTTTATTTTCGTCAATTGCGGGAGTGCTGACACCTTTTGTAAGGAAGATGCCCGATTCCTTTGCGATAATTGTAAGAGGCTTCTGTATGCCGTCGTAAATGTTGCCCAAAAGTCCTGGACCTAAGGTTACGGACATAGGCTCACCTGTGGAAACTATCTTTTCGCCGGCTTTAAGTCCTGCAGTGTCCTCATATACCTGAATGGTTGTGAGGTCGTCAGTTATTTTTATAACCTCGCCTGCAAGTCTTTCTTCACCCACATAAACGGTTTCCATCATTTTTAGTCCCGTTTTGCCTTTTACTGTTACAACAGGACCGTTGATGCCGTATATATAATTAATTTGTGACAAATCTATCACCTCAGATATAAACCGGAATTTTCATAAAACCATTCTTTCTGGTTTTCGAGCTTTGTTTCAAGACAGTCGTTGAGCCTGATTGATTTTTCATTGCAGACGCAGTAAATGCCGCCCAATGTGATTGAACCGTCAACGGCTGTTGAGATGTTTTCTGATACAGCTTTTATTGCATTTTCATATTTTGCATCCTCGGAGCGCATATAAATGATAATTCTGCATCCGTCACAAAGCTGAACCATTTTCTTTGCACTTGCAACGAGCATTTCGCCGTATGCATCGGTTTTTGTAAATTCCTTAATTCTCTCGGTTACGTTTGCAAAAACCGAATCTGTTATTTCCTGTCTTGCCTGTATAACCTGCTTTTTATGTAAGAGGGAGAGCTTCTGCGCCTCGATACCGTCTTCAAGAGCTATTCTTTCCGTTGCGGCAATGACGTATTCGTCATAGAGCTTCTGTGCATCAGCCTTTGCTTTTTCAAGCTGCTGAAGCTTAAAGTTTTCGGTTTCTTTTATAATCGCATCGTTGTGCGACCTTGAAGCATCGTTTATGGCTTTGAAAAAAGCCGCGCTTTTAACGCCGATTTCTGCCAATTCTGTTCACCTCATATACCCATAGCGTCGGATAAGCAGCGGGTAATAGCATTACTTTCAAATTTACTGCCGCTGTCGGGGATTTCCGTAATAAGAGGCAGAGTGACGGTTTTTCTGATTTCGTCAATTATATCTGCACACTTTTCATAAATCCCCTGTGTTATAAGGATTATGCCGATATCCTTATCAGCCGTGAAGCTTTTGATTGCATTTTCACATTCTTCCCTTGTCTGTACAAGAGTGTATTCGATTCCTGCAAGACGCATACCTACGGCGGTGTCACGGTTGTCCGTAATAAGCCTGAGCTCCATTGTGTTATACCTTGTTGATAATAAGAATTGAGATAACAACGCCGTAAAGAGCGATTGATTCACCGAGAGCAACGAAGATAAGTGATTTACCGAAGGATTTGGGGTCCTCACTTGTAGCCGCAATAGCTGCGGGAGCACCTGCCGCAACGGCAATACCGCCGCCGATACCTGCAAGACCTGTAACAAGACCTGCCGCAAGAAGTCCGAGACCCTTTGAAATGCCGTCATCTGCTGTTTCTTCTGCAGCTTCTTCAGCTGATACCGCTGTATCTGCAGATGCAGTGTCTGTATCGGTTGTATCTGCCGCTGATGCGCTGAACATAAGTGCCGCTGAAACTATAAGAACAACAGCAAAGCTCATAAGGTTTTTCTTGATGATTTTTTTACCGCTTACACCGTTGAGATGGCTTCTGAAAGCATTGTAAGCGAGCACGCCCAGAGCGATTGAAGGAAGAATTATTAACATAGCATAAATAAATGTAGACATTTTTGTTACCTCCATTAATTGTCGGAATTTATAATAGATTTTGCAGAAACGAAGGGCTTGCCGTCACCTGCGAAGCATCTGCTGAACATTTCGTAAAATTCAAGTCGCAGTGCCTGAATACCCGTAAGCAGACCTTCAAGGCAGATAACGAGAATGTTGCCCAGAATAACTACGAAAATGTTTTCACTTTCGCCTGCCAGAGAGAATACCACCATCATCATACCCGAATGAACAAGCACGAATGCGCCTACACGAAGGAATGATACGGTATTGCTGAAATATGAAAGCACATATTCGAGCATTTCAAAAACATTTTGCATAACAAAGTCTGAAATGCTGTCAGGCTTCCAGTTGTCGTGCTTGTCAACAATACCGATAAGTATTTCTTTAAGGAAAAGCATCACCGCGCATATCACCATAAATACAACGCAGATTGAGTTCGGTATAAATTCTATACCTGCCATAAAATCAACAACAAGATTTACTCCGCACAGATACAGTACAAGACCTGCAAGACCGTTGTTGTCAAACAGAGCGGCGCCGAATTTTTTGTTTTTGATATTTGCGTAAATATTTATTATGATTGACAGCGCCACAAGTGCTATACCTATGCCGATTGCTATCAGCAGGACTGTATTTATATTGTCCATAACCTCAAGGGGCTTGCCTTTCATTCCCAGTGAATGATACAGCGGGTCAAGGAAATGCTCATAGCCGAAGAATGAGCCGAATACAAGACCGAAGCACATTGATGAGATTCCGCAGGGAACAAGGATTTTACCAAGCTCCATTTTTTTAAATTTCCACGCAAGTGCGCCGAATACAGCAAGCACGAAGCCCTGACCTAAGTCGCCGAACATTATGCCGAAAATCAGTGTGTAGGTTATTGCAACAAATGATGTGATGTCAATGGAATTGTAGCCGGGCATTCCGTACATTTTTACATAATATTCGTAAGGACGGAATATTTTGAGGTTTCTCAGCTTAGTGGGCGGTGACAGATGACTTGAACGTGCGTCTTCACTGTCTGCCTTTGCTCCGCTTACGGAGAAGCCGCCTACAGTTTCATAAAGGGTCAGGATTTCCTTTTTATCCTGAAGTGTTGCATTGCCCGAATAAACGTATTTTCCGTTTTTCTCTGTAATGTATTTTCTCGAATTCCACAGTCTTTGTAAATCTTCAAGAATGGAATAGCAGTCAATGATTTCATCCTCGTGTCTGTTCCAGAAATCCGTAATGAGCTGTTTTTGCTTTTCTACGGTTTCAAGCTCTTTTTTCTGTTTGCTGAGAATTGAATCTATCGTGCCCGATGTGTCTGAAATTTTAACTTCCTTAAAACGGAACGATTCAAAAAGCTCCGCTGTCTGCTCTGCATATTTTTTAGGCACGCAGTAAAGACAGTAGCAGTAGTTTTTGTCCTGTGAGCAGTCGTTGAAAATAAAATTCTTTTCGTCTGCAAGATGTTTTACGGTGTCTGTATGCTCAACGGGAATATAGCCGAAGTGCACCGCCGTGTAATTCACGCTCATAAGCTGTGATAAGTCAATATCAAGTGAGGTGTAGTGCGATAAGATCTCTACCTGTGCTCTGAGCTGCTTTTCTTTTGCTCTGAGCTCTTTTCTGCCCTTTGCAAGTGAGTGAATCTTGCCGTTGAGACTGTACATTCCGCTGTCGCCGGAATTGATGTCTGCACCGCCCAGATAACGGGTGAATTTTTCAAGATATTCTTTTGTCAGCGTTCTTCTGTTGCCTATGCAGTTGTGGAGCTTATCGGGTGTGAGCTGAAAGCCTACGTGATGAGCAAGGTGCTCTATGTCACGGATCGACCTCTCAAACGGGCTTGAGCTTGAGTTGCTCGTTGCAGTTATGGAAGTTTCGGGGTCTTTGATTGTGAATTCAATCTCGCTGATGCCTGAGAAAAGCTCGCTTGCTTCATTGTACATTTTCTTTGGAATCCAGCCAAGACAGCAGAAGGTTTCACCCTTTACCACCGCATATTTTCTGAAGCTCCAGAGCTTTTGCATATTCTGAAGAATTGAGTAGTCGTATGTCAGCTCGTCGCGGTTTTCTTCCCAGAATTGGGTGAGCAAACGAATCTTTTCGGTAACGTCTGCAAGCTCCGTGCGGCAGTTTTCCGCCATTTCCTGAACCGACCCCTTTGAAATATCAAGTGTCAGCTCGTCAAAATACAAGGCGGACATTATTCTTTTCGCTTCCTGTGCACGGTGCTTCGGTACGCAGTAAACGCCCCAGAAATACTTTTCATCGGAGGAGTAGGTTTTGAACATAAGCTTGCTCTCGTCTGTGTACATATACAGCTTGACCATTGAATCCTTCGGCAGACTGCCGAAATGAATTTCAACAAGGCTTGTGCTCATAAGCTCGTCGGGAGAAATATCGAGCTGTGCAAAATGGCTCAGCTTGTTGATATTCTGTTCAAGCTCTTTTTTGTGTGCCTGCAATTCAGCGTGACGTTGGCTGTAAGTGCCTACGATTGCCTGCAACGCGGAAAGGAACGTGCTTATGTCACTTATTTCAAAATCCTTTGATGTAAGGTATTTTTTGAGTGTTTTAATGTACTCCTTGCTGACAGGCTTATCCGCATCGGATATGGAAGGAGCATCTTTAGAAAAATCAAATCCGGTAAGCTTTGATATCTCCTCAATATTTCTTATTGACTTTTCAAAGGGATTGCTTTCAGTAATGCTTTGCCAACCGTCAGCACCGGACATATAATCCGCCGCATTTTCAGGGTGAAAGTAATCTGTGAGCAGGGTTGTCAGATTGAATTCGTTGAGCTTGTCAATCGGTCCCGTTGCTCGTACAAACATCATTTTTTCTATTGCCAAAAATATCACCGACCTTTAAAAGGACATATTTGTGCCGCAGAGCAAATCGCTTATTTCCTTTTCGGGAAGAGAGTAGCGTTTGCCCTCAATAATATGGATAATATTACGGATCTCAAGCTCCGTAAAATGAAAATATGCAAACATAACCGCATCTGCCGAGGATGAACGGCGAACGGTCAGCGTAAGCTTTCTGTACAGATATTCATCAAGTGCCCGATGTATATCAGGAGTGTTGCAAACCTGTTTCATATATGTTGATTTAAAACAACTGTCAAGCTCCTGAACCGTTGATGCCTGTTGCATCGCGGTAATTTCCTTTTTTGTAAAGGCTGTCATTATGGGATTTGCCATAAGCTGAGAAAGCCTGTAGTCAACATCAAAACGCTTTATTCTGTACAGCGTGCTTACAAAATTTATATCGTTAATGCATTTGTAAAGATTTATAATTTCGCTTTTTTCGTCAATTTTTTTCTTGCCTGACGTAAGGGATATGAACTGTTTATCAAGAAAATCCCTCAAGTCCGTCTGCAATGCTGCAAGACTGCCTGTTAATCTGTATTTTGTCAGCGCATCACGCAGGGCAGGGTAGTAAACCGTGTGCTTTGTGCATTCGAGCAGTTGCATATCATTTTTCGCCAGCGCAAGGGCGCACAAGTCAAGGTGTGAATGCTCGTTATAAAAAACAGGAAAAGTGAAAAAGTAATTATCGCTTTTTGTTTCAAGAGAGCTGAGCACTTTTATTATCTGCTCAACATCGTACTTCATTATGAAGTATTCGTAAAGCTTACTGCCTGCCGCTTTCTGAAAACGGATGACCGACAGCATATCGTTATACATTTTATTGAAAAGCAGAGTTTCAAGCCTGCTTCTCTGCAGCTCCTCCGTTGAGGACAAGCCTTCAAATATTTCCGAATAGGCTGTTTTCGTGCGCAGATATTCGGCAATTTCATTAATTGAATTCAGTTTGAGCAAATCGGTGTAATTCTTGTCGGTCAAGCGCTTGCCGTAAAGAGCTTTGACCTTCGCATAAACCGAATTCAATGCAAAATCGGGCATTTTCATATTATACACTTACCGTTCTGCGGAAAATCTCATCTTCCCATTGTGCGGACATATCCTTCGCAAGTGATCTGAGCCTTGATATTTCAGCTTCGCTTTCAGCCGCGTCTGCTTTCATTGAATCTGCAACCGACTGCTTATGCTCAAGCCTCAGTCTTTCTGCTTCGCTCTTTGCCTGAGCAGCTTTTTCCTCTTTTATTCGGTTTTTTTCAGCTTCGATTTCCTGCGTTATCTGTATTTTATAGCGTTCTGCTTCATCGGCAAAAGCCTTGGCTTCTCTTTCTGCTCTGAGTATCTCTTTAAGCATATTATCCAAAATCATCGCCGCCTTATTTTTTTAACTCTGAATCTAATTATAGCACTTTCATTTTTCAATTCAACAGCAAATCTTACTAATACTGAATAATCGAAAATTTTATATTTTGTGCAATATTGAAGTTACGTTTTATTTATGCTACAATTAACCCAAAAAAGTATACGGAGGGAAAATTATGATTTTTTACTTTACCGGAACGGGAAATTCCCGTTATGCCGCAAACAAAATAGCCGAGGGGACAGGTGACAGCGTTGCCGATATGGCGGAGCTTCTGAAAAACGGTAAAATGAGTTATACCGTAAAAACAGGTGAAAAGCTTGGTTTTGTTTTTCCGATTTATTATAGCGGACTTTCGTCGGTTGTGGCAGATTTTCTTGCAAACATAAATATTGTTGCCGATAATGACTGTTATATTTATGCCGTTATCACCTGCGGCGCATCCGCTGTGGGCGCAGATGTAATGTTCCGCAAAGCCATAGGTGAATACGCTTTTGATACTTCTTATGTATACGAGCTGAAAATGCCCGATAATTATGTTATGCTCTACGATCCCTGCAACGAGGAAAAAGCAAAGAAATTTATGGCTCACGCAGACAGGGATATATGTGACATTATTGAAGATTTGCAGAACAATAAAAAAGGCGGCTTCAACAGCGGCGCAAAGGGTAAAATGATGAGCTTTGTTATGCAAAAAGCTTACGCCCTTATGCGTGTAACAAAGCCCTTTTATGTGACGGATGAATGCATCTCCTGCGGAAAATGTGCAAAGGATTGTCCCATTGATATAATTAAAATGCAGGACGGCAAACCCACTTGGACCGCATCAAAATGCGCCCATTGTACCGCCTGCATAAATAAATGCCCCACAAAAGCAATCCAGTTCGGAAAAGCAACAGTGAACAGGGGCAGATATTGTTTGGATAAACAATAATTTATCGAATTAACAATGTACAATGTATAATGTACAATGGTGGAAAGGGCTTCGCCCTTTAACCCGATTTATATATTATCCGTTAATTGTACATTGTAAATTGTAAATTGTACATTAAATTATTGTTTATCTGTAAATCAAATGCACAGCGTGGGCGATTCCGGGGATTGTCAGATTCTGCAATGCAGATGTTGACGAAAGCAACGCGCCTGTTGCGACGAAAAGCACGTTTGTAAGCTCTTTTTCTCTCATTCGTCTGAAAATATGCGAACAGAGCACGCTTGCCGCACATCCGCATCCCGAACCGCCGGCGTGAACATCCTGATTCTCACGGCTGAACAGCATCATTCCGCAGTCGTTGTGAACGCTCTGAATGTTAAGGTTTTCTCTTGTTTCAAGCAATTCATAAAGCAATTTTGAACCAACAACACCCAGATCCCCCGTCAGAATCAGGTCGTAATCCTCAGGCTTTGTGTTTGTGTCCGTAAGATAATCCTTTATGGTTCTCGCCGCCGCAGGTGCCATTGCCGCGCCCATATTGTTGGCGTCGGTTATGCCTAAATCCTGCACTCTGCCGAACAGAACGCTGTCTACGAGTATTCCGCAGGGCTGATTTTGTTCGATTACGGCGCATCCTGCCGCTGTTGCCGTTCTCTGTGCGGTAGGGGAGCGCTGACCGCCGTATTCAAGGGGAAATCTGAACTGCTTTTCCGCAGAGCAGAAGTGTGATGACGTTGACGCTGCCGCAACTCTTGCCGCGCCTGTATCAACAAAAACGGATGCCGTTG
Source organism: Clostridia bacterium (assembly GCA_017465825.1). GTDB lineage: Bacteria > Bacillota > Clostridia > Oscillospirales > Acutalibacteraceae > UBA1081. The sequence continues at coordinate 18,315 of JAFTVI010000015.1, read as the reverse complement.
CAAGCGACAGTGCCATCGTTGAGCAGGCTCCGTATATGCCTAAAAACGGGATATTCATATCCTTTATTCCGAAGGTCGAGCCTGTGCACTGATTCAACAGGTCACCGGCAAACAGAATATCAATATCATCGGGTGTTTTGCCCGATTTTTTTATTGCAATTTCAACCGCTTTTTTGTGAAGCTCGCTTTCTGCCTTCTCCCAGGTGTCCTGTCCTATGCCGTCATCGGGATATAAATAGTCGAATTCCGAGGCAAGAGGGCCTTCACCCTCTGCCTTTGCTCCTACCGCCGCCGAGCCGATAATTCCCGTGTTGCCCGACAGCTTTATTGTGTATCTTCCTGTTCTTTCCACTTTAATCACCAAAAAATAATATTGTTTCACCATTATTTTTAGACAATAATAAGTTAATATACACTTGTAAATTTTTTGATGTTATGTTAAAATTTTGTTAATGTTGTATGTAAGGAGCTTTTGCGATGAACTTCAAAGACTTAATCGAAAACGCAAAAAATCAGGTATCTGATTGCACAAGATATTCCGTTGATTCCATAGACTATATCTGCAAAGAGATAGGTCCCCGTCCCTGCGGTGATGAAAACGAAAAAAAGGCGCAGGAATATATGATGGACAGTCTTAAAGAATATTCCGATTCCGTTTCAAGAGAAACTTATGAAGCTCATCCCGAAGCGTTTATGTCCTTTGTTCCCGTTGCAGGTGCTTTGACAACGGGCGCGGCGGTATGCAACCTTATCGGTACGTTGAAAAACAAAAAACTGCCTTCTGCTGCAGCTCTCGGACTTACAGGCGCGGCAATCGGAAGTATAATAGGTGAGTTTGTTCTTTACAAAGAGGTGCTTGACCCGTTTTTCAAGAAGAAAGAGTCGGGCAATGTTATTGCAGTAAGAAAAGCAAAGGGTGAAACCAAGCGCAGAATAATAATCGCAGGTCATACTGATTCAGCTCCCGAATGGACATATACATACAAGCTCGGCTCGCACGGCTCTATGCTCGTAGGCGGAACAGCTATAGGCGGACTTTTGTACACTACAGCAACGACTGCCGCGATGCTTCTTTCAAAGAATAAGAAAACAGCAAAAATGCTCAGCTTAAGTCAGCTTGCATTTTTACCTGCTTACGCTTTGCTTTACAAGTTCACAAATCATAAAAAGTATGTCCCCGGTGCGGTTGATAACCTTACAGGCTGTTATGTTGCCGCATCTGTGCTCAAGTTCCTTGATGAAAATGACATAAGATTTGAGAACACTGAGGTTATTGCCGCAATGGTAGGCGGTGAGGAGGCAGGACTCAGAGGCTCAAAGGCATTCTTCAAGGCTCACCCCGAATTTGACGGCTCTGACGGCGTTGAAACCGTGTTTATGTCCTTTGATACTCTGCGTGATGCAGAATTTATGACTATATATAATAAGGATATGAGCGGTACGGTCAATAACGATGCAAGAGCCTGCGCTCTTATGCAGAACGCGGCAAAGAAAATCGGTCTTGATGTGCCTTTCGGTACAGTACCTCTCGGTGCAACCGATGCCGCCGCCGCATCACAGGCAGGTGTGCCCGCCGCAAGCTTTGTTGCTATGGACCCCTCTCCTGCAAGATATTATCACACAAGAATTGATGACGCGGATATCCTTATCCCCGAAGTAATCGAGCAGTCAATAGAGCTTGCCCTCCAGACTGTGTTTGATTTTGATGAAAACGGTCTAAACTAATAATATGAAATCTGTCGGCAACGGCAGATTTTTTTGCAATAATTTATCAGTTAGTAGTTAGAGGTGAGGAGTGAGGAGTTGTGGAAAAGGCTCCGCCTTTTGAACCATTTGAATCCAAGCCGCTTTGCGGCTTCCTTAACTCCTAACTCATCACTCCTAACTCCTAACTACAATAATTTATCACACAGCGATAAATTATTGTTTATCCTCTTGTGCAAATTCAACAATATTAAAACTATTTCATTATTGAATCGGTCAATAGATAATCAATGTTAAAATATGCTAAAATATAATGTAAAATTATATTATGAATTGAGGCGTATTTTTTATGAGTAAATATGTAATCGGTGTTGACTACGGCACGCTTTCCGGAAGAGCTGTTATTGTTGATTCAAAAACAGGCGAGGAAAAGGCAAGTGCTGTTTATGAATACCCCCACGCCGTTATGGATGAGTATCTTCCCGACGGCACAAAGCTCGGCACAGACTGGGCTCTTGAGCATCCTCAGGATTATCTTGACGTGCTTGCACATACAATCCCCGAGGTGCTCCAAAAAAGCGGAATTTCCGCTGATGACGTTATCGGCGTAGGTACTGACTTCACCGCCTGCACTCTTATCCCCGTAAAGGCAGACGGCACACCCCTTTGTCTTATGCCCGAATATGAGCACAATCCCCACGCATACGTAAAGCTCTGGAAGCATCACGCCGCACAGGACGAGGCAAACAAGCTCAATGAGATTGCGGCGGCAAGAGGTGAAAAGTGGCTCGACAACTACGGCGGTAAGATTTCATCCGAATGGGCAATTCCGAAAATCTGGCAGATTCTTGACGAAGCTCCCGAAATTTACGATGCGGCTGATAAATTCATTGAGGCGGCAGACTGGATCGTATGGCAATTGTGCGGCAACGAAACAAGAAACTCCTGCACCGCAGGCTATAAGGAGCTCTGGAACAAAACAACAGGCTATCCCTCAAAGGATTTCTTCAAGGCTCTTGACCCCAGACTTGAAAATGTTGTTGAAGATAAGCTCGGAACAGAGATTATGCCCCTTGGCTCAAAAGCGGGCGAAATCAACGAAAAAGCCGCCGCTCTTACAGGTCTTAAGGTCGGCACAGCAGTTGCTGTAGGTAACGTTGACGCTCACGTATGCGTTCCTGCTGTCGGTATCGACGGCCCCGGCAAGGTGCTTGCAATTATGGGTACTTCCACCTGTCATATGCTTATGGGCGAAGAGGAAAAACAGGTTCCCGGTATGTGCGGTGTGGTTGCAGACGGCATTATGCCCGGATTTTACGGCTACGAGGCAGGTCAGAGCTGTGTAGGTGACCATTTTGCCTGGTTTATTGATAACTGCCTTCCCAAAGAATATTATGACGAAGCCGAAAAGGCAGGAATGAACATACATAAGTATCTTCGTTCTAAAGCGGAGGTACAGAAACCCGGTGAAAGCGGACTTCTTGCTCTCGACTGGTGGAACGGCAACAGAAGCGTGCTTGTTGACGTTGACCTTACGGGTATTCTTATAGGTATGACACTCACAACAAAGCCCGAAGAAATTTACAGAGCTCTGATTGAGGCTACCGCATACGGCACAAGAGAAATTGTTGAAAATTATCGCAGAAACGGCGTACCCGTTGAGGAATTTTACGCATCAGGCGGTATCAGCCAGAAAGACCCGATGACGATGCAGATCTATGCAGACGTGCTCAAAATGCCTGTTAAGATTGCAGGTTCAATGCAGGGTCCTGCTCTCGGCAGTGCTATTTTCGGTGCAGTTGCCGCAGGTGCAGACAAGGGCGGCTACGACAGCGTATTCGATGCCGCAAGAGCTATGGGCAGTATAAAGAATGTGGTTTATGAACCCATTAAAGAGAATTCCGATATTTACGATAAGCTCTTTGCAGAATACCAGACTCTTCACGATTACTTCGGCAGAGGCGAAAATGATGTTATGAAACGCCTCAAGAAAATAAAGATTGAACAGAGAGGGTAAACAATAATTTATAGGCGTGAGCCTATAAATTATTGTAATGAGCAATGAGCAGGGAGCAATGAGTAATTGAGGAAGCCCTGCGGGCTTGAATTATATAAAATAGGTTAAAGGGCAACGCCCTTTCCATCATTACTCACTGCTAATTGCTAACTGCTCATTTTTCCAAATGTAGAAAAGGTGGTTTTATTATGACCAAATCTGCAATTCAATGGCAGACTTCCCTTAAAGAGAGAAATTCATATCTTGTCTATTTTTCGGGGCAGAACGTGTTTTATTTCCTTGTTGCAAACTTCCTTACAACCTATCTTATGATGACCGGCATTGATATGGTCAAGGCAAGCGCGGTTGTTATGGCGGTCAAGGTGTGGGATGCGGTGAATGATGCATTGTTCGGCGCATTGTTTGACAAGGTTAAGTTCAAAAACGGACAGAAATGTCTGCCCTGGGTAAGAATTTCGACAGTTCTCATTCCCGTAGCATCCGTTATGCTGTTTGCAATTCCCACCGCATCGAGCGAAACGGTAAAGCTTATCTGGTTCGGCATTGCATACATTTTCTGGGATACTGCTTACACAATCTGCGATGTTCCCATTTATACTATGGTTACAACCATTACATCCAACCTTGATGAGCGAAACATTCTTATGGCAAGGCGGCAGATTCTCAGCGGCGTAGGTATGGGTATTATCACTATTGCATTTACCGTACTTCCCGGTGAATATGTAGGCTTGAGCTACACGTGGACTGTTGTTATAGTGTCACTTCTTGCGGCGGCTATGATGGTGCCCATAGGTATCACAGGCAAGGAAAGAAACTATGTGCCCTCTGCAAACGACGGCAGCTTTACAATGAAAGAGATGTTCTCCTATCTCTTTAAAAATAAGTATCTGCTCCTTTTCTACGGCGCGTATATTATTGCAAACGCCTGCCTTACAAACAGCTCGCTTAATCTGATTGCATCGTATTATCTTTTCGGCAATTCAATGTTCAATCTGATCATCAGCGTGCTTTCAGCCGCACCGCAGTTTATTGCGGCTCTCGTTGTGCCTGCACTTGTCCGTAAATTCGACAAGTTCAAGGTATATTTCTGGAGCAATGTCGCAATGATCGTAACAGGTCTTGCAATATTTATTGCAGGCTATGATAACGTTGTATTCTTTGTTGTTCTTACGGTTATCCGTTCTGTTCCTGCCGCCATTGTGGGCGTTATGAACTTTATGTTCACTCCCGACTGTGCAGAATACGGCAAATACAAAACAGGCACGGAGGCAAAGGGTATCACATTTGCAATACAGACCTTCTCCGTTAAAATTGCGGCGGCAGTTGCATCTGCGCTGAGTCTGTTTGCGCTCGGCTGTTTCGGCTGGAAAGAGGTTACCGCATCAAGCTTTGAAGAGCTTGCAACAATGGGTGTCACTCAGACCCCCGAAGCGCTTAAAGGTCTCTGGATAACCTACGCACTCATTCCCGTTGTCGGCTATATTCTTTCAATGGGACTGTACATATTCTATAAGCTTAACGATAAGGACGTGCAGATAATGGCAAAGTGCAACAGCGGCGAAATCACGAGAGAAGAAGCCGAAAAACAGCTTTCAAGGAAATACTGAACAATAATTTATAGGCGTGAGCCTATAAATTATTGTAATGAGCAATGAGCAGTGAGAAATGAGCAATTGAGGAAGCCCTATGGGCTTGATTTATATAAAATGGGTTAAAGGGCAACGCCCTTTCCACAACTCCTCACTGCACACTTCTCACTCCTAACTGTTTTAAAAGAGCCGTTATTACGAACAGCTTTTTTTTTAATATTCAATTTCTCCGAGAGATGTTAAATGACAATAATCGTTTGAAAATTCAAGCTTAATTCTGCCGTCAATCGGTATGATATATTATTTTTTTACTATATATTCTGATATTTTTCGATTGAAAAATATGTAATTAAACAAAATCATAAAAATTATAAAAAAAGTATGTACAAATAAAAAAAATGGTGCTAAAATATTTCTGTAAATTTGCAAACAAAGGAGTTCTGCACAAATGAAAAAGATTTACGAAGGTAAAACCAAGGATGTTTATTCTCTTGATAACGGCAACGTAATGCTTAAGTTCAAGGATGACTGCACAGGTAAAGACGGCGTTTTTGATCCCGGTGAGAACAGTGTAGGTCTTACAATTGAGGGTATCGGTAAGGCAAACCTTGAAACATCAATCCATTACTTTGAGCTTCTTAAGGATGCCGGCATCAAGACACATTATGTTGGTGCAAACATTGACGATGCAACTATGGAGGTTCTTCCCGCAACCGTATTCGGTCACGGTCTTGAGGTTATCTGCCGTCTTGTTGCAACTGGCAGCTTTATCCGCAGATACGGCGAGTACATTGAGGACGGTACAGTTCTTGAGGGCGGATATGTTGAGTGCACATTCAAAAACGATGCTAAAGGCGATCCCCTTGTTACAGGTGAAGGTCTTGCAGCACTCGGCGTTATGACTCCCGCTATGTTTGAGAGTATGAAAGAGCAGACTCTTAAAATTACAAAGATCGTCGCTGATGACCTTAAGTCAATCGGTCTTGACCTTTGGGATATCAAGTTTGAGTTCGGTTACAACAACGACGAAGTTATCCTTATCGATGAAATCGCATCAGGCAATATGCGTGTTTATAAGGACGGCAAAATCGTTGACCCCGTTGACCTTACAAAGCTTATCCTTAACAGATAAAATAAAAAATCAGCCATCGGAGAATCCGATGGCATTTTTTTTATTATTGTAGTTAGGAGTCAGGAGTGATGAGTTAGGAGTTAAGGAAGCCGCAAAGCGGCTTGGATTTAAATGGTTCAAAAGGCGGAGCCTTTTCCTTCACTCCTCACTTCTCACTCCTCACTGCTAACTGATAAATTATTGTTTATATCTTCACCATTATCTTTTCTGCATCATTGTAGCCTTTTTTATAATAATCGTCAAGTCTTTGCTTGTCCTTCGTTATCAGTGACATTCCTTTATCGCTGTCGGGGCAGATGAGTATAACCTTACCCTGTTTTTCGTATTCCCGAAGTAATCTTATCTGACTGTTGTAGGTTCGGGGACGGTTTGCCATAAGGTTGACGATTTCGGGGTAATCTTTAAGAAAGGGCTTCATTACGGAAGAGAATTCGTGTTTTTTTTCTGCGAGAGGACGGGGAACAATAACAACAACCCTGTCACAACCCAATTCGAACGCCTTTTCAACGGGGATGGGGTCAGAAAGTCCGCCGTCAAAATATTCACAGTCGCCGTGTGTGTGAGCTCTGTTTGCAATCGGCAGAGAGCTTGATGCTTTGAGCAGCCACAAATCATTTTTAACTATTTCTTTTTTTGTAAAATACGCCGGCTTGCCTGTTTTTGCATCGGTGGCAACAACTACGAGCTCTGCATCGTTGCGGAATATTGCATCGCAGTCAAGAGGGTCTTCGCCGTCATCGTTTGACAGCACGGAATAGATGTAGTCAAGGTCGAAAAATTCGCCTATTCTTCTGTAATTGCCGAAGCTCATATATTCCTTACGCTGGGCATAGTCGGAATAAAATCTGTAAGTTCTGTCCCTTTGATTTGCAAGGAATGTGGCAAGATTTGCACTTCCTGCGGAAACTCCGATGCAGATATCGAATTTTATTCCGTTATCAATAAAGCAGTCGATGGCACCTGCGCCGTAGATATCACGCATACCGCCGCCTACGTCAATCAGTCCGAGCATAATCAGCCTCCGTATAGTTATTTTCTTCATCTGCAATAAATGCATTGATATGTTCTGTTTTAAGAGTGTCTTTTGTTATTTTGTTTTCTGAAAAAGAAAAGTAATTGTTCCCCGATATAATTATGTGGTCAACGAATGTGATTTTTAAGTTTTCCAACGCTTTTGCAACAGCTTTGGTCGTAGCAATATCGGCTTCGGAGGGGACGCATATACCGCCCGGGTGATTATGGGCAAGAACAATTTTTGTTGCCTGACAGCTCAGTGCTTCAAAAATCAGTGCGCGCAAATCAAGCTGAGTGCCGTCTATACTGCCGTTGTTGATTACTGCTGTTTTGAGCAGTTTGCCTGAATGATTAATGCAAAGCATTACCACAATTTCGTTTTGCTTGTTAAAAAACATCGGTATTAAATAGTTTACCATATCCGCCGTGGATTTTACATACTTTATATTGGAAAATTGATCGTAATTATAGCTCTTGATAAGCTCTTGCACAAGCTTAATCATTACAGCAGTCTGCTGACCGACGCCTTTTACGTTGATCAACGCTTCATAAGGTGCATCAAGCACACCCTTGATAGAACCGAATCTGTCAATAAGTGCGTGAGCAAGCTCGTTCGTATCACTTCTGGGTGACGAATAAAACAGCATCATTTCAAGAATATTATGAGGTTGGAAACTGTCGAAACTTCCTTCTGCCAGAAATTTGTCACGCATACGCTGTCTGTGACCTGCGTGGGGATTTTCTTTTTTGATAGTCATCATACTTCCTCATTATAAATTTTTTATTAACAAAAGAGAACGGTAAACCGTCCTCTGTATAGTTGTTTTTAAGGCTGAGCTGTTATCGGGTGGTCTTCACTTTCAATTTCAAAAGAAATGAAGTTGTTTCTGTCAGCGTATGCCCAGCGCATATCAAAAATTTTACAGCCGTCACAGGGAATGTAAAGCTGTCCGTTTTCGCGGATAACCTTTGCAGGCAGCTGTATTTCTTTACCGTCGGATGTTACGGCGATATCGCTGTTTTTGGTGAATGTTGCTGTTTTGTCGTATACCGAAAGTGTAACCTTGCCCTCTTCTTTTATAACCTGTCCGCCGATGTAGCCAATAAGCACGGCAAATGCCGCATACCATACGCCGTCTTTGTTTACGGGCGGTGTTGTTACCTGACAAAGTCCCAAATCTGCACCCTTGAACATCATTCTCGTTCTGTTGAATGTGGGAGCGAGTGCGTAGGGCGTAATTTCATCCTTATCCTTGTCTACGGTGCAGCTGTCAACAATTCTGCCGTCATCAAGCACCGAGGTGAGGGTGATTTTGTTGCCGTCAACCTCAACGATTGCCACCATTGCATTGGGAACTTCCTGCGGATAAAATGCGGCGTGCCAGACCTTTGAAATTGTCCTTGAACCGGGTGGATTGCCGCCGGAGTTGCCAAGCATATAGTGTATTGTGCCCTGCGAAGGCTTGTCGTAAAGATTTTCGTTTTTCAGCGGAAAGCTTCTTGCAAAATTGTGCTCGTGACCTGAGAAAATGATGTCGTGCTTTTCAAAGCCTTCGGTCATAACAGGGTATGCATCATAATTTCCGCAGTCTGTGCCCGAATAGCAGATAGGGAAGTGATATGCGCCGATTTTCCAGGTTTTATCGGTTGCATCAAGGTCATTTATGAGCCATTCGTTAACTTCTTCTGGACCGTTTATGCCGATAACGCAGAAATGAGCATTGCCGTAATCAAAGGAGTAACATTCGGTTTTCCAATTGTCGGGGCCGTTGTCGGGATACGCGCCGCTGAACTGAGTGTTGAAAAACTCAGCAGGCTCAGCATAATATCTGCCTATGCCGTTTTTGTAATCCTTGAAACCTCTGTTGTCGTGGTTGCCGAGCGCCATCATAAGGGGAGTTGACTCGCAGATGCCGACCAATCCGCTGAATGCGCCGTTCCACTGCTGTTCGTGCTGACCGCAGTCTGTGTTGTCACCGCCTGTAAGAATGAATCTTGTGTCGGGATTCTCTTTGAGAACCTTTTTTATAAAATTCTGAAAATATGAGTAATCGGGACATTCAAAGGGATGCCCTTTCTGCTGGTCGGAAACGCATATGAATTTGAACTTTGTAACATTTTTTTGTGCGGTTGAAAATGAATATTCCTCGCTTCTGTATTCATCACTTCCGCAGGTGTAATAATATTTAGTGTCAGGCTTAAGCCCTGAAAGATGTGCGGAAAAAATGTGGCTCTCGTCAATGTCGCTGATAAAAGGATGATGCGGAGCATCACAGCGCATAATATCCGAGCTGTTTTCTTCGCGATAAAGAACATAACCCGATGTGATATCGGTACAGGTTCTCCAGGTGACGGCAATTTCTGTTTCGGGATTGCCGTTGATACTTAACATAATGTGGTCTGGCATAAGTGCCGACCCTCTTATAGGTTTCTCCATTACATATCCTCGATTCTGAATGATAATACGATTTCATCCGTTGCAGGAATGAGATTTCTCAGCCTGACACCTGCCGCCTCAAACATTTTTTTTGATGCAATCGTGCCTTTTGCCATAGCATACTTGTCGGATATGTATACAACCTCTTTTATACCGCTCTGGATAATGGCTTTTGCACACTCGTTGCAGGGAAAAAGAGTTACATAAATGCGACAGCCCTCAAGGTTAACACCTCTGTTGTTAAGTATGGCATTAAGCTCTGCGTGGCAGACATAGGGATATTTTGTGTCAAGCTCGTCACCGGTACGCTCCCAGGGGAAAATGTCGTCGTCACAGCCGATGGGAAAGCCGTTGTAGCCTACGGACATAATCTTGTTTCCGCCGTTGACTATGCAGGCACCTACCTGTGTGTTAGGGTCTTTACTGCGTTTTGCGGAAAGCGCCGCAATCCCCATAAAATATTCATCCCAGGAAATATAGTCACTTCGTTTTGACATAAAGACAATCCTTTCGTAAACAATAATTTCTCGAATTAACAATGTATAATGTACAATGAAGGAAAGGGCGTTGCCCTTTAACCCGATTTGTATTATTCAATAATTGTAAATTGTACATTGTAAATTGTACATTAAATTATTGTTTAACTACTCCCTTTTTAAGTATAATATTCGCATACAGTGCGCTTTCGCCTGTTGCGACGATTGCATATGCATCTTTTGCTCTTTCGTAGAATGCGAAGCGCTCAATCTCTGAGAATTTTACATTATCCTGATGTGCATCAACTATTTTTTCGTATTCTTTCCAGATTACTGGGTCAACGTTGTCGCCGGGTGTAACCTGCATGAGCATAACGGGACTTTCAACATATGTATCAAGCGGGAAAAGCTGTAAAATTGCGTCAAGCAATTCGGGTACACCGTGACCGTCACAGCGTACAAGTCTTTTTGCGTTTGATGCGGCGGGGAAGTTGCCGTCGCCGATAACGATTTCGTCGCCGTGTCCCATTTCGTGAAGAATTTTTAAAAGCTCGGGGGAAATAATAGCCGGTATATTTTTAAGCATAGTTTCTGCCTCCTTTAATATTGGCTATATTTTAACATAATCTGCTTTAATATACAATAACAAAAAAATAAATATTAAAATAATTTTGTTTAATTTGTTAAAATTAAGCAAAAACTCTTGAAAATGAAAAAAATTTAAAGTATTATATTATCATAAAGTATATTCAGGAATGTGCGCTTTTTTACACAACAAGTGCCGGTTTCGCATTTAGGAGGACATTTTTTTGAGCGGAGATTTACATTGTCATACAAAGTTATCTGACGGTACATTGGGAATCGAAGAGATTGTTGCACTTGCTGCTAAGCGCGGCGTAGAAACTATTGCTATTACGGATCACGACTGTCTTGCAGGTACTGTAAGAGCAAAAATCATAGGCGACAGAAACGGCGTAAAGGTCGTACCCGGAGTTGAGCTTTCTGCTGTTGATACGAGAACAGGTAAAGAGGTGCATATCCTTGCATATCTGTTTGACAGCCCCGACAGTATTGAGGGACTTTGCCACCGTAATACACAGGCAAGAAAAAGAGCAAGTCAGCTTATGATGATAAAGGCGGCAAAACGCTATCCCGTTTCAACGGAGCTTATTTTAAAATGTTCAACAGGTTCTACAAATCTGTTCCCTCAGCACATTATGCACGCTCTTATGCAGTGCGGCTACACCAACACAATTTACGGTGATGTTTACAATAATCTTTTTGATAAAAACAGTCCCGACAGTATTTACATACAGCCTAAGTTTGCAGATGTGTTTGAGGTTATTGAATCGGTAAAGAATGCAGGCGGTATTTCCGTGCTTGCACATCCTGCCCTTTACGATAATTTCGATATCCTTGAAGAGCTTGTGCAGGCAGGTCTCAACGGTGTTGAGGTCTGGCATCCCTCCTGTTCAAAGGAGCAGGAATCATCACTTCTTTCCTTTGCAAAAAAGAACAAGCTTCTTACAACGGGCGGCAGTGATTTTCACGGTATGTATAATTGCGATGTCGTTTCAATCGGCGATTACGTAACACCCAAACAGCAGTTGACTGAACTGCTTAATTATAAAACAAAAGTCAAAAGACAGCAGAAAAAGCTTGCGGCTATGGCGGCAGAAAATGAAGCCTGATTCTGTATCTTTTGCAGGAGTTGTATTAAATGAATCACGAGGATCTGGACATTAAAATTTTTTCACCCATAAAAAAGAGTGAAACTGAAGAGCCTGTTGTTATTGTTGACGAAATGAAGCGTCAGGTTCTTTCGGGAAATATGCAGAAAGCGAAAGCTCTCGGCAAGGCGATTGCCGATTTCTTTCCGGAGGCTGCCGAAAAAGAAGAGCTGTGGAATATGGCTAAATGCTGTAACATCTGCGAGCTTGACAGAAATATAAAGGATCAGGCCATTATTCTTTCCGTATTTACGGCGGAGTATTTTCTCAATATTAATCTGCCCGATGCGATTCTGTCAACATCTGCTCTTACGGTGCTTTACGATACACTTACGGCAGATATGCCTGAGCTTTACAATCATCTTCTGTCATCGACGGCGTTCTCGTTCTATTATATGAATATGGACAGAAAATCCGCTGACCCTGCACTTATCGGTCAGACCTTTGCGATGCTTTGCGGTGATAAAAATTCAAAAGAGCTTTGCTGTTACGGTGAAACTGTATTTAAAACCAGCCTTGAGCATTACAAAGCACTTATGGATAGTGTTGATTTCAGCTGATATATATACAAGACAGTCCGATGCGGATTGTCTTGTTTTTTATACAAATGCAATAAATTTGAGGAATAAATTAAAAATTATTTTTCAAATTATTCATATAAAATTAATATTTGTATATACAAAATGGCAAAATTATCTGTTATAATCAAATCTTGAAAAATGGAAACGGCGTAATAAACCATTTTTTTACATAATAAAACAAAATGTTAACACTCAGTTAACATTGGGATGTTAGCATATTCAGGAATTTATAAATTTTGGAGGATGTTTCAGTTGAGCATAAGACCTACAAGTGTTTCCACATTCGGAATACAGCGTAAGATTGTTTCCAATATGACTACAGAAGGCTGGCGTTCGATCCCTCATTGCAGTTATGTTTATGAGCCTGATCTTACTCAGTTTATTGAAAAATATAAGGCATTTGACGCTGAGCTTCAGAAAGAAGGTAAGCACGTAACCCTTAACACAGTTATTGTAAAGGCCATATGTGAGGCTCTCAAGTCCGCTCCCCAGATGAACGCTCACTGCGAATTTGACCGTCATCTTGTAAGAGGTACGGTTACAACCTACGATCAGATAGATATTTCTATGCCCTGGATTCTTCCCGGTGACCAGATGATGACTATCACAATGAAGGATATGGGCAACCGCACTCTCGGTGATATGACCGAATACACTGCAGAAATGGCGAAGAAAATCGAAAAAACCAATTTTGACGAGGCTATGTACGGAGTATCAATCAACGATACCATAGAAAAACTCAAAAAAGGTGATATCGTTAAGGTCGTACGCCGTCTTTACGGTTCATTTGCAAGTAAAAAGCACAGAATCAAGCTGCTTACAGGTGAAGCAAAGAAAGCATATAAGGCTATTCCCGATTCAGAAAAAATTACTCCTGCAGACCTTAAGCAGGGAACGATTACAATTTCAAATATCGGCTCAATTTCAAGAGGACATACAGGTAATGTTGATATGCTTATTGTTATTCCTCCTCAGGTTTGCGCAATATGCATCAACGCTATGCAGAAAAAGCCTTTTGTTGTAACAAACGCAGAGGGTAAGGATGAGATTTCAATCAAAACAACGATTCCGCTCACAATCTGCTTTGATCACCGAGTTCTCGACTTCGGCGAGGTTAAGCCTTTCCTTGATGCTATGCAGAGAATTATAGATAATCCTGAATGCATTTTTAAATATTGATTTCAAGGTTAGTTTAAGGTTTGTTGGTATAATAACTATCATAGAGAGTATTTTTCTCCGCTTGATATTCGCGTTTTTCTTTATTAACATAAATTTTCCTTTCACAAACACATTAAAGGCGGTTCGGTTTGAGCCGTCTTTAATGTTTTTACACAAATGTTGACAGAATGGGGATTCCGTGATAGAATAAACAATAATTTAGCGTACCGCTAAATTATTGTGATGATGGATGCCTGACGGCATATGATGGTTTGCTACGCAAAATGATATATGACCTGCGGTCAAATGATATATTTGCCTATGGCAAATTATATCGCATTTACGAAGCAAATATATCGTATCCGCCATTGGCGGATATATCGCATTTTTCCGCAGGAAAAATATATCATTACAATAATTTATCGCATAACGATAAATTATTGTTTATGGGAGAGTTGAAAATGAACTGGAAAGAAATATACACCGGCAAGCTTGTTTCTGCTGAAGAAGCAATCAGAAATATTCACCATAATGACAATGTTGTTATGTCTTTTGGCTGCAGTGAGCCGAGAGGCATTGTAAGAGCTATGTGTGAGCATTACGCGGATTTTCACAATGTGCAGATTTCCAATATGCTCCTTCTCGGCGAAACACCTTGGATCAAAGATGAGTATAAAGGTCATTTTTCCTTTAACTGCTTTTTTGCATCGGGTTCAAACAGAGCCGCAATTTCCAAAGGTGATGCGGATTTTACCACCTGCTATTTTTATGAGATTCCCTACGTTCTGCGTGATGTTGTGAAGCCGAGGGTTACAATAATGTCCGTTTCTCCGCCGGATGATAACGGCTTTGTTTCGCTCGGTACAAATGTTGACTATATTGAAAGCACGCTCGATTACTGCGAGGTCAAAATTGCTCAGGTAAACAAATATATGCCTCATTCTCACGGCGAAGCATTGAAGCATGTTTCAGAGTTTGACTTTTTTGTTGAGATAGACGAGCCTCTTCCTGAGGTTCCCACCGTACCCATTACGGATGTTGAAAAGCAGATAGGCAAAAACTGTGCTGAGCTTATCAATGACGGTGACTGTATTCAGCTCGGCATCGGCGGTATCCCCAATGCAATCTGTGAGGAGCTTAAGGGTAAAAAGAATCTCGGACTGCATTCAGAAATGGTTGGTGACGGCGTTGTTGACCTTATAAAATCGGGCGTTATCAACAATTCAAAGAAGAACAATCACCACAGAGGTAAGAGTCTTTTAGGCTTTGCATTCGGCACAAGAAAGCTCTTTGATTTTATGAGCAATAATCCCGATATCGAAATGCATCCCATTGAATACATAAATTATCCTCCCGTTATTGCGGAGAATGATAATATGGTTTCCGTCAATTCCTGCCTGCAGGTGGATTTGCAGGGACAGGTCGTTGCAGATACAATCGGTCTTACACAGTTTTCGGGTGTGGGCGGTCAGGTCGATTTTGTAAGAGGTGCAACAATGAGCAAGGGCGGCAGAAGTATTATTGCAATGCCTTCAACCGCTAAGAACAACACCGTTTCAAGAATTGTGCCCACGATTACGGAGAATTCTGCAATTACCACCAACCGTAACGACGTGAATTATATCGTTACCGAGTTCGGCGTTGCTCAGCTCAAGGGTAAAACAATGAAAGAGCGCGCGAGGGCACTTATAAAAATTGCTCATCCTGATTTCAGGGAAGAGCTTGGCAAGGTTTTTGAAGAGCGCTTCGGCGAAAAGGTCTTTTAATTGAAATAATTATAAAAATCAAGTATATTTTTGTGAATGTACTTGATTTTTTTGTTAAATTGTTATAGAATCTAACTGTAAAAAATTAACGGAGGCAATTCGTATGAAAAAATCATTAAAAAGAGCTATCAGCATTCTGCTTTGCTTTGCAATGCTTTTCTGCGCAGGTATCTCAACTTCTGCAGCAGACGATGTTGTAATCAGCAGAATCCATTGTACGGTTTACGGCGATACAGCTACACAGAGAGGTATCAGCTGGTACACAAATGTTGAAACTGACACACAGGTTAAAGTTTACACACTTCTCGGTCTTGTTGATGTAACAGATTCTCTCACAATCGAAACAGAGTGTGAAGAGTGGGACGGCAACTATATGCACAAGGCTTACATCAGCGGTCTTACAGCAGGCACAACCTACACATACAAGGTAGGCGACGGCTCAAACTGGGAAACAGGTACATTCACAACCGATAACGGCGATAATCTGGTTAACTTTGTTGTTGTAGCTGATATTCAGGCAAGCAGCCTTGAAAACTTCGAAAAGGGTAAGGCTACTATTGAAGCAGCATTTAAGAAGATGCCCTATGCAGATTTCTATGCAAACCTCGGTGACTTCACAAACGACAGCACAAACGAGGAGTGGGATTACTACGCTGAGGCTATGGACGCTATCAACGCAACTCAGACAATAGTTCCCGTTGCAGGTAACCACGACAGCAACAGCGGTTGGTTCAACAATATGTTTGCTCTTGACACAACAGAAAGTGTAAGAACAAACAACGGCGTTAACTATTCATTTGATTACGGCAATGTTCACGTTGCAGTTGTTAACACAAACGACAATATTTCTATTTCAAACGCACAGCTTACCTGGCTTGAAAACGATATGAATTCCACAGATGCTGACTGGAAGATCGTATTTATGCACAAGTCACCCTACTCACTCGGTAAGGACATCAAGTGGCCCGATGCTTGCTATCTTCAGGAGTCACTTGCAGCAGTTTGCGACAAGACAAACGTTGACCTTGTTATGTCAGGTCACGACCATATGTATTTAAGAACAAAGGCTCTCAACGACAATAAGGTTGTTGACCAGAAGGACGGCACAACTTACGTTCTTGCAGGTACTGCAGGTTCAAAGAGATATGAGTTCCGTACATTCATCCTTAACAACTACTTCTCACAGGATATCCTTGAAGTAGCAGTAAGCCAGAAGAGCGGCTACGGCAACTACTGGGACGGCGAAACTCTTGACAATGCTGATACAAACAACATCGGCGGCGTATTCAACACAGTTTCAGTCGTAGGTGGTGCACTCAAGCTTGATTCTTACGTTCTTGTTGATGAAACAGGCGAGCTCAATCAGATCGACTCCTTCACAATCGTTAAGGCAACAGGTGAAAATACTGTAACCTACACAGGCGAAAACGTACAGAAGAGTGATATTATTGATACACTTTCAAGCTTTATGAGCCTTGCACAGTATTCTCTTGGTACCTGGCTCGGAATGTTCATCAAAACTCTCCCCGACCTCATTTCAACTTACATTGAAACAGGCACATTCTGATTAAAATAAATAAAAGGCGACAGGAAGGGCGACACTCCGTAAGGATGTTAGGTTTTTATCGGTTCTTTTCCGCCTGAACTGCATAAAAAATTCCCGTAATACGTCAGTATTGCGGGAATTTTATTATATTGTTCATACGAAAAATTACTCGATAAAAACTGCTTTGCACCTTAAAATTCGATTAGTTTGGATGCAGAACAAGGCAAAAAGCACAGAAATCCTGACGGATTTCGAGCATTTTTAACGCTGTTATGCGCCAAAATAACGAATTTTAAGGCTTAACTTCCTTACGGAGTGCCGCCCAAACTGTCGCTTTTTTGTTAGGAGTTAATTTATGTCAAAGCTTATACTTTTTCAAGGCGATTCCATAACCGACGGAAACAGAGTCAAAACTAACGAGTGGGATCTTAATCATCAGATGGGGCACGGATACCAGTTTATAATCAATGCAAAGCTGGGATGTGAATACCCCGAAAAGGACTATAAATTTATAAACAGAGGTATATCCGGCAACAGAATTTCCGACCTTTACGGCAGATGGCAGGAGGATGCTGTCAGATACAGCCCTGATATTCTCAGCATACTTGTGGGGGTTAACGACATTCATTTCTATCTTGAAAACGGCAGCGGCTCGTTGGCTGACAGATACGAAAAAATATATCAGCTCCTTATCGATGAGGTCAAAGATAATAAAGCTGATACTGAAATTGTTATTTGCGAGCCCTTTGCGCTGTCTGTAAAGGGTAAGGAGGATTACGTTGATAAATTGATGGAACACCTTGTTCCCATTCAGGAAAAAGCAAAATTGATTGCCGAGCGCAATAATGCAATATTCGTACCGCTCCAGCAGAAATTCAATGAGTTTGGTGCAAAATACGGTAATGAATATTGGATATGGGACGGCATTCATCCCACCGTGTGCGGACATCAGTTGATTGCAAATGAATGGCTGAAATGCTGTGATAAATTATTGTAAACAATAATTCAGCAGTGAATTTGTTTTGTAATTGTAGTACTTTGTTTCATTTAAAACTTTACATTTCTATAATAGGGTAAAGATGTTTTAATTTGATTCTGGCATCAGCCGTTGTGAATTGCCAAGAAACTCCTTTTTGCATTGTATTTCTATTGTATGACCATTGTT
>JAFTVI010000014.1 GCA_017465825.1 Clostridia bacterium | reverse complement strand
TCGATATACCTGACGGTGCGATATATACATTCGTATACGATATGTGCCTGTCGGCACGCGGATTTATATCATATCGCATTTGAGCAAAGCGACAAATATATCGCGTTGTAAACATATCGCGTTGCGTCAGCAACATATCGCGAAATTACTGTTTATTGGTGGTTATTATGAACAATATAAATATAAACCTCAACCCTGACCGTTTTACAGGGTTTTCGGACACGTATGATGCGGCAAGACCTGCAATGCCTGTTTTTCCTGTTGAAGTTATTGAAAAATATCTTGGCAGGCAGGCTGAAAATGTGATTGACCTTGGTTGCGGTACAGGGCTTTCAACTCTTGTGTGGAAAAACCGCTGTGATAATGCGATAGGTGTTGAACCCAGCGATGATATGCGCAAAGAGGCGGAGAAGAAACAGGGCGGAAACATCTGCTTTATGAAAGGCTATTCCCACGAAATCCCTGTTGGCGATGCTTTTGCGGATGCGGTTGTATGCTCCCAGTCATTTCATTGGATGGAGCCTGTTGCAACATTTAAGGAAGTCAGCAGAGTGCTGAAAGGCGGCGGTGTGTTCGCGACTGTTGACTGCGATTGGCCGCCCGTTTGCGATTGGCAGACGGAAAAAGCCTATTCGGAGCTGTTTAAAAAGGTTAAAAAAATTGAGGCTGAACATCCCGATGTTAAAGACACCTTTGTCCGCTACAGCAAGGATAAGCATCTTGAAAATATCAGAAACAGCGGTCATTTTACATATGTGCGGGAAATCGTTTTTTCAAACAGCGAAAAATGCACCGCGGCAAGAATGGTAAACCTTGCATACAGTCAGGGCAGCCTGCAGACCATACTGAAAAAAGCTCCCGAGCTCATAGAAAATGAGCTTGAGAACTTTAAAAAATTTGTATTTGACTTTTACGGTGACAGGGAATTTGAAATCCGCTTTTCTTACAGAATGAGAATAGGCGTGAAGTGATTTTTGTTCTGCACGGAATATGTTTAAATTGTAGGGAGCGACGCCCTCGTCGCTCCGAATTATCCAAATCTGCGATTTGGATAATTATAACGGGTTAAATCAAATTTCTAAATATTATTATTGATAAAAATGGTACATTTTTATCAATCGGCGCGACGGGGCGACGCGCCCTACGGAACAATGCTAAATTATTGGTTATTTATGGTATTTCCCGCCCGAATTGATTTTATATCCTCTGTAAATCTGTTCGAGGAGCATTACTCTGAAAAGTCGGTGGGGGAAGGTCATTTTTGATGCGGACATTCTTACGTCTGCCCGTTTTTTTACGTTTTCGTGCAGTCCGTATGAGCCGCCGATTATAAACACGATTTCTCCCGAATTCATTGCGGATTTTGACAGAAGCTCTGCCACATCTTCCGACGAATACAATTTTCCCTCAACGCACATTGCAACAACCGTGCTGTTTGAGGGTATTTTTTTGAGTATTGCATCCGCCTCTTTTTCGAGTGCAGCTGCAATCAGCGCATCGTTCGGGTCATCGGGCAGATTTGCCGCAGGAATCTCTATAATTTCTGCTTTGCAATAGCCTTTCAGCCTTTTCATATATTCATCCGACGCATCGCGGAAAAACTTGTCTTTAAGCTTGCCTACACATATTATTTTAACGCTTTGCATCAGAGAATCACCATTCTTTCTCCCACACCGATGGGTGCTACCTGTAATGTATAGTCAAGTCCTTCTATTGCGCCCATTTCGCCCAATGCGGAGGACGTGCAGTTGTACGCTGTGGAAACAGTATTGTTGTCGCGGCTCAGGTGCCCTAAAACGAGCCTTGTTGTGCCAGTGTTTATGAAATGACAGGCGGCTTTTGCACAGTCGGGGTTGGATAGATGCCCCGTGTTTGAAAGAATACGCTGTTGAAGTGAGTAGGGATACGGACCTGCCTTGAGCATATCAATATCGTGATTGGATTCAAGCAGAATAAGGTCACTGCCCGTTACCTTGTCAACCGCGTCACGGGTTATAACTCCCGTATCGGTCATAACGGAAATCTTTCTTTCGTCGGGCAGGGTGACGGTGTAGCCACAGCTTTCTGCGCTGTCGTGGGATGTGCGGAAGCTCTTTATCTCCATACCGCCCGCTTCAACCCCTGTTTCGGGAATGACGAATGCCTCAAAATTGCCTTTGAGATGACCGCCTTTTTCCAATGCGCTGAGCGTGCCTTTTGATGCGTAAACGGGAATGGAATATCTTGACGCAAAAACTCTCAGCGCGCCGATATGGTCGGTGTGCTCGTGTGTGATGAAAATCGCCTTTATGCTTTCGGGGGCAACGGTGATTTTTTCAAGAGCAAGGGTGAGCTGTTTTGCGTTTGTGCCTGCATCAATGAGAATACCGCCGCCTGAATGACCTATGTACGAGCTGTTGCCGCTGCTTGATGAGCAGAGTGTGCAGAATCTTGCCATATGAACCTCTCTGTGATTTAAAAAATCTCCCGAAAGATTATCGGGAGTTTTTGTTTGTTTTTATCAGCTTGCGCTGTTGGTTACTACCTTGGGTTCTTCATCGGGGAAGTTGACCTTTTCGATATCTACTCCCAATCCCTGAAGCTTTTCTACAACCCTTTCATAACCTCTTTCGATGTGGTAAATGTCCTCAATAACGGTCTTGCCGTCTGCGCACATACCTGCAATAAGCATTGCGGCGCCTGCTCTTAAATCGTCTGCTCTGATCGGAGCGGCGTGGAGCTTGGGTACGCCTGTTATGATTGCGGCTTTACCTTCAATCTGTATTGCGGCGCCCATTCTTATGAGCTGGTCAACGTATCTGAAACGGTTATCCCATACGCCGTCCGTTACGATACTCGTGCCTTCGCTCAGTGCGAGGAAGGTGGTCATCTGCGGCTGCATATCGGTGGGGAAACCGGGGTGGGGCATAGCCGTAACCTTGCAGTTGCCGCATCTCCTGTCGCTTATAATTTTCACCGAGTCGTCGTTTTCAATAACCGTAACTCCGCATTCCCTGAGCTTTGCGGTGATTGATTCAAGGTGCTTGGGTATAACGTTTTTTATAAGAATATCACCCTTTGCAGCAGCGGCGGCAACCATATAAGTGCCTGCCTCTATCTGGTCGGGAATGATTGAGTATGAACAGCCGTGAAGCTCTTTTACGCCCTTGATTTTGATAACATCCGTACCTGCGCCGGTAACGTTTGCGCCCATAAGGTTAAGGAAGTTTGCAAGGTCAACGATGTGGGGCTCTTTTGCAGCGTTTTCGATAACGGTAAGTCCTCTTGCCTTGACAGCGGCAAGCATAACGTTGACCGTTGCGCCTACGGAAACCTTGTCAAAGTATATAACTCCGCCTGTGAGCGATTCTGCCTGAGCGTCAATCATACCGTTGTCGTTGGTGATTGATGCGCCGAGCTTTGCAAAGCCCTTGAGGTGGAAATCTATGGGTCTTACACCGCCGAAGTTGCATCCGCCGGGCATTGCAACCTTTGCGTGGCTGTATCTGCCCAGAAGTGCGCCCAGAAGATAGTATGATGAGCGTGAATACTTGGTCATTTCGTAGGGAATGACATAAGAGCTGATATAGCGTGTGTCAATTTCCAATGTATTTGCATTTATATAGCGTACGGTAGCGCCCATTTCAATAAGAATCTTTACCATAACCTGAACATCCCTGATGTCGGGAATATTCTCGATACGGCATATATCCTGTGCGAGAATGGTTGCGGGAATAATTGCAACAGCAGCATTCTTGGCGCCGCTGATATCAATTTCTCCGTGAAGCTTTTTACCGCCGTTAATAACGAATTTCTCCATAACGGTACTTCCTTGAATTTATTATTTATCGCACCTGTAAGACAAAACCAAAACAATACGTCTTGTGTGCATAGTGAAAAATCATATCAGTATATAACATTATATAGTATACCACCGTTTGGGCAAAAATTAAAGTCTATTTTTGCAAAATTATTTAAGATGTGTTAATTTTGTTTAAAATGCCGTTTTGTCTGCAAAACGCAACAAAATGTGCCACTTTAAAAATAAAGTGGACACTATATTTAGTGGTGAACATACTTTCGGGTTTGATTTTTCCTTAAAAAGGCAAAAATATTGTACAAATTTAACAATTCGGGGGATTAGTATTCAAGACTTGCGGGTGTTACCTTGCTGATAACGGGCAAAAACATCTCAGCCTCTTTTTTTGCACCATCAAGAGAATGATCTTTGTAGTTTCCGCACTCAACGGCAGACACACCGGGGATATCACCCTCAAATTCAGCAATAAATCTGAATGCCTGCTGTGTGAGCCCGATTGCATCCTCCTGTGACATATCACGCACAAGGAAATAGAATCCTGTTCTGCAGCCCATAGGACCGAAGTAGATTATTTTGTCCGCAAGAGGTGAATTTCTTACAAATGTTGCAAAAAGATGCTCAACAGTGTGAATGGATGCGTTATCCATAACCTCTTCTGCGTTGGGTTTTCTTGTTCTTATATCGTAGGTGACAACATCGCCGTCAACTCTTGAGGTGTACATACCCTTTTCAAGCACGGTGTGGTCAACTTCAAAGCTTGCTATGCGTTTCATAGTACGTCCTTTCTTAAACGGTAATTTTGCAGTGAATTCGTTTTGTAGTTGTAGGGAGCGACGCCCTCGTCGCTCCGAATAATCCAAATCTGCGATTTGGATTATTATAACGGGTTATATCAGATTTTTTAGTATTATTGATAAAAATGGCACATTTTTATCAATCGGCGCGACGGGGGCGACGCGCCCTACGGAATGGTAAATTATTGCCTATGCTTTGCTTCCGCTCCAGAAAACCATATCTGCAAGCAGGACTGCTCTGAGGGGTGCTGCCTCTGCGCCGCCGATTTTCAACGGCTGTGCAAGCAGAAAATACCTTCCCGGTTTAACGTTTTTCAGATCGAGATTTTCTATGATTGCCACGTTTTCACTCAGAAATGCCCTGTGAGGCGCAGTCTGATTGCCGTGAATTCCCACCGAGAGGCTGTCAGTGCCGATAAGCTTTATGCCCATATAAGCAATTTCTTCGGCGGCACTTTCCATAAACCAGGCTTTGCCGCCGCTTTTTACAAGCACTCTTTTTGCCTTTTCGGGAAAATTATTGTTTACAAATTCGCCTGTCACGGGGCCTTCGGGAGCTTCTATAACCCAGCAGTCGCCGATAAATGCATCAAGGTCTGCTTTTTCTATTGAATCTGCGCCGTCGATAAAATGCAGAGGTGCATCGGCGTGAGTGCCGTTGTGAAGTCCCGTGTGAATGGCGGAAAGATTGCAGGTGTCGCCGTTTTTCAGTTGGCTGACAATCTCAAGCGACACGTCGGGGTCACCGGGATAAATGTCGCATTTTGTAATATCTTTTGAAATATCTATTATCTGCATAATTTTATTTAAGGTTGATTTTCGATTCCGTGAGCTGAACGGTAAGAATGAATAAGAATGTTGTAACGATTGCCTTGAAATACACGCCTGTAAGACCTATTGTAACGCCGTTTGCATAATTGAGCATTTCAATCATAGCCTTATCCACCGTAACTGATATTCCCGACTGCGATATAACCAGCGTTACGTCGCAAAGGCTTGCAAGTCCGTTTGCCGCCCCCTGAATGATTGCGATCGTTGCCGCAAGGTAGAGGATTACGCCCAATGTGCCCAGCTTGTGGAAGGGAGAAATGTTTGAAAGCGTAATGGCAAACAGCACGAACATAACGAAAATACAGGCATTGAAAAGTCCTATAATTGCGTTGATTATAAGATAATTTTTGTAAATGGTCTCTGCACCGAGACCGAAGCTCTGTGCAAAGCTGTATATCATATCGTAGATTTCTGCGCCGTTCTGATCCTCAACAGTCCAGTAAACGTAAACGGCAACAATTGAAATGACAACAAATGCGTAGCTGATGATAACCCATATTGAAGAGGACAGCCATTTTGAAAAAATGAGAGAGCCTGTTCTTACGGGCAGAGTGTGTGTAAGATAGCCTTCTCTGCCGAAAAGGGATTTGTTTGCGCCGAAAACAACTGACGCGAACGTAACGATGACCGCTACGAACGCAACGATTATGATTGCGGCAGATGCGATGAATTTCAATACTCCGCTGTTGAAAAATGCGGATATAAGTAATGCCACAACGGCAATTGCGGCGGCAATATAGATATTGCCCATACGTCTTGCGCCGTCTTTAAGGTCGTGTTTAATCAACTTCCCAATCATTTCCGATAACCTCCTTGAATACTTCCTCCAGCGAGTTTCCGCTTCTTTTGACATTGTCCATAGAGGTGTTTACAAGCACCCTGCCGTGACCTAAAATAAGCACGTGATTAAAGCTTGCCTCAAGGTCGTTTACCATATGTGTTGAAAGCAGAAGCGTGGACTTCTGTGCATAGTTATCCATAATGACGTTGAGAATGCTCTCTCTTGCCGCAGGGTCAACGCCGCCCAAGGGCTCGTCAAGCAGATAAAGCTGTGCCTTTCTCGACATTATAAGCAACAGCTGAACCTTTTCCTGCATACCTTTTGACATCGTCTTGATTTTCTGCTTCGGGTCAAGGTTGAAGCGCTGAACGAACTCCATTGCCTTGACTCTGTCAAAATCATAGAAAAAGTCGTTGAAATAATCTATTGCATCAATAGTCCTGAAATAGTCGGAAAGATACGTTGTGTCGGGCAGAAAAGCGGTTGTGGATTTTGAAACGATTCCGGGAGGGGCGCCGTTTACGAGAATCTGACCCTTGTAATCGTGAATACAGCCGGATAATATTTTGAGCAGAGTCGTCTTGCCGCAGCCGTTAGGGCCTAAAAGACCTACTATTTTGCCTGCGGGGATATCAAAGGAAACATCCTGCAGTACGGGTCTGCCCTTGACGTATGACTTGCTCAGATTTCTGACCTTTATAGCATATTGAACGTCTGACATTTTATTTTCTCCTTGTTTTATGCTGTTATTGATATTTGCTCATATCGGCGCTGTCTGTAAGGATTGCCGCAACGATATCCGCCGCCTTGCTGCTGTGATTGATTGATAAATGCTCCGCATCCCTGATGAACCAGGTGGTATCGCCGAAAAGACATCCGGAATTATCGGGTGTCGCATCAACCGATGTGCATACTGCGCCGAAAGATGCAAGTGACGTGTCAACTACGCCGTCGGAGCAGACAGCATTGTTTTCGGTCAGCGGGATAAGATTTTTACCGTAGCCACAAAGCTGACAGAATTTCATTCCCTGCGCCTCAAGAGCCTTTAACTCGGAGCTTAAATTCAAAGAGTAATTGTAAAGCTTTGTGACCTTTTTGTCAAGCTCACTGCCCTTTGGCATAATGGCGGCATAAACGGCATCAAATCTGTCGTTGGGGATGCAAGCCCACATCATAGTACAGCTGTTCAGCAGGCTGTTTTTTATAATAGCCATACACTTCGTAACGGTGTTTTCAATCGCATCAGGCGGCAGCATACCCATAAGGGAAGAGAGTGTCGCGCCTTTTTCGCCCAGTAAAGCGAGTAATGCGCCCGTGTCGTTTAATGAGAGCTTGCCTTCGAATGCGTCCGCAATAAGTGATGAGCCGTTCATAAGGGATGCAACGCTTATTACCTTTTCAACATCATTTTTCTGTGAATGTGCATCAAGATATGCTTTGAGCACGGTACCGCCAAGGCTTACGCACAAAAGGTCAACCTTTTCACTTGCGGCGGATTTTTTGACTGTGCCTATAAATTTATCAAGCTCATCGGCAACGGTGTAAATATCGCCGAACATATCGTATGAGAAACAGAAAATGTTGTCCTCACCGATTGCGTCGGCAATTTTTTCTGCAGAAAAAGCCTTGTTTATAAGATTTCTGAAGCCTTCGGAACAGTTTTTGTAGCTCGGCTTGATTTCGTAAGCCTTTACATTGTGCTTTTTTGTGCCGTCGGGGTTTACGCTTAAAGGCTCAACGGCATCTGCCGCAATTTTTGCAACGCTGTACGAAAAACCGCAGTCCTTGCGCAGAAGCATCATTTTCATCATAGAGCTTTTCAGCAGATTGAGCACAGCCTGTTTGTCTATGTCAACGGGCCATGCCTTTTTTATTTTATTTCCGTTTTCGTCTACTATATCAAGTAAAGATATTGCCGGACCGGGAATTATAATTAATGGATTGTAAGCCATAACTGACCTCCGTAAATTATATTATATCTAATATATAGTACCATATGATTATTGTGATTTCAAGTAAAATGTTGCAAAATTGTACGGTTGGGGAGATGTGTTCAGATTGCTTGATAAATAATAATTTAGCGTACTGTAGGGCGCGTCGCCCCCCGTCGCGCCGATTGATAAAAATGTGCCATTTTTATCAATAATAATATTTAAGAATTTGATTTAACGTGTTGTAATTATCCAAATCGCAGATTTGGATAATTCGGAGCGACGAGGGCGTCGCTCCCTACGGGACAGCG
>JAFTVI010000013.1 GCA_017465825.1 Clostridia bacterium | reverse complement strand
TGTGTTGGTGTATCGTGTATAACGAACATCGTCATCATTAGTATACTCCACCTCGGTCACTCTGTCAAGAGCATCATAGGTATATTTTACTTTATCTTCGTTTGCGTACTCAGATTCGGTCAGATTACCGTTGTTACTTGCATAAGTATTTTTAATCAGCTGAATGGACGTGCCGATATACACACTTTGCAGATTGTTGTATTCATCATACTTGAAGTTGTATGACAATGAGTTGGTGGAAATTTTGGTAAGCAATCTTCGTGAGTTGTATCCGTACGCAACCGACGGCTGACTTGTTAATCCGTCAATGTTAGCCGACACCTTTGTTAAATAGTCGTTGTTTGCGTTGTAGGTGTAGCTTGTAACGTTTCCTGCCGCATCCTTAACAGTAGCAAGCGTGCCTTCGTTATCATTGTAAGTGTACACAGTTCTGTTGCCCAATGCATCGGTTTCAGCTGTAACATAGTTGCCCCTTGTGCTGTATTCGGTTGAGGTTGTAATTGATTTTGCATAACCGTCCTTTGACACAGTAACAGAGCTTACACCGCCATATGGATTGTAGGCGTAGGACATTTTTATGCCGGATTTGCTTGATGTTGCGGATTCTAAACGGTGCGTGTTCTCGATACCATCATAATATTCATATGTATATTTAGTGTTGTCCTCATATGATGATGTTAAAAGATTGTTTGCGGAATCGTATGTGAATGTTCTGTTGGTGTTTGCATTGTCCGCCGCTGATGTTACGTTACCTTCGATGTCATAGGTGTAGCTTGTGCCCGTTTCATCAAAATTGACCGATAAATTATTGAAAACAACAGAATTCATATTCCTGTAATATATCAGTCTGATTTGTACTGTTGAGAGCGTTTTTGTGCGGTAATCTTTGAACGGTTTGATTATTCCTGTAGTATACTGAGTTGTGGTAACACTCGGCTCAAACGGAATATTCTGAAATTCGGTTGTACCGTCGCTGTAAATCAGCTTAATATTAATAGAAAAGTATCTGTACGTTATGATAGGCAGGGAATTTGCGGATGCATAGCCGCTGACGGAGAACGCACAGTCTGTCGCCGGCTTGTTGATGACGATATTCTGATAAACACCTTTATCGGTGTTGATATCTCCGTAAAGCTGATAATATCCGCCGCCGTTGGAGTCTTCTTTTCTGCCGTCATTAGTGCCCAGATTGATTCCTGTCCACGCAGTTGATGAAGAATCCTCAAAACTGCTGTTTTCAAGCAGATTGTAGTCGTTCATTATGCTGCCTGCTTCAACCTGTAAGCAGTCAAACTGTGTTATGCCCACTCCGCTCGCAGAAACTGCAAAATTAACGTAATCCGTACCTGCAGGAACCTGCATATATATACTTATACGCTTGTAGCCGTCTGTTATCTCGGTGATTTTGGCTGATGATACAGAACCGACTGATACAGACGAACCTGTTGATGTGTCAACACAGTTGATAAACATATATGCATTTGAATCAGCAGAATTTGCCTTGACATATGCGGAGAATGTATAGATGTAGCCCTCTGTAATAAGACCGCTGCTCAGATAGATCTTCTGGTAGGCTGTGGTTGAGCCGGCTGCCGTATTGTTGAACGTCATAGCCTTGTTGCCGAGCATAGGTGTAGACGTGCTTGTCGTTGCAGTAGCCGAATTTGTACCGTAGACGTACCAGTTTGTTGTACCGTTTTCAAAGCTGTGGTTTTTAAGCAGATTGTCCACATACCGTGTTTTTACTGCTGTGGAAAGGAGCTTGTTGTTATCTTTTGTTGAATCATCTTCTGTTGCAGATACTGCACTTGTATATGAATATTTTATGCCGTTTTCTGCAGCATCGAAAATACATACCGTTCTGCCGTATTCATCAAACACATATTTTTCTGTGTGATTTCGGTTGTCGGAAAATACGGTATAGTTGTTGTATGCATAGCTTATTGACAGGGAATTGCCTTCAAGTCCGCTTGTGCCGAGCTCTTTGACTGATGTTACACGGTTTTTTACAGTGTTGTAATCTGATACGGGATAGCCGTAAACAATAGATGTACCGTCAATTGCGGTGCACTTTGTAAGACGGTTTGAACTGTCATATGTAAATGATGTGTATGCACCGTCGGGGTAGGTGATTTTGCTTATCTTTGCAGGTGATGCATAGGATAATTTTGTAACTCTGCCTGCCGCATCGGTTATTGTGCTGAAATATCCTGCACTTGTGTAGGTGAATGTGAGTTTTCTGTCGAAGCCGTCAGTTATGTATGACAGCTGATTGCTGCTGTTGTATGTATATTTATAATAATTGTTATCAGCATCGCAGATTTTCACAATATTACCGTTGGCATTGTAAATATTCTTTGCACCTGATTTAAATTCGAGTGTATATTTTGCGTCACCGTCAGAACCAACTTTAAGAGTAAGTCCAAGACCTTCCTCATCCTCGTATGTATTTGTTTCATCAGTTTTTTCTTTAAAATAATGGTCCGTACCGTCCGCATCGGTGTATATATATCGGAAGCCCGACGTGTACAGCGCCGTGCCGGATGCTATCGGTGTGATTTGCTGTTGAAAATCAAAACGCCAGCCCGGACCGCATTTGCCGATATTTGTACCTGAGGAATTAACAAGATAACCGTTGTATACGAGATTTACGCTGATTGGCGCATTGTTGCCCACGGTATTGCATACGGGAGCAACAAAAACAAGGTTGCCCGTGCAGTCGTTTACATATGACGTGCCCGATTCACCCAATGACTGTGTATGGTACGTCCAACGGTCCTCAAGACCTTTGTTGTTAAGGTATGATATTGCCAATATGGGTGGATGTGAACCGTCATCATGGTCAGTTGCTGCAAACCCCGCATAAATGTATGATGAATATTGTGTTGGTGAATATAAACATAATCCGTAGTTTTCATCAGGTTTGTTATACCAAGTTCTGATTGCAGTTCCTACATTAAAAGTGCGGAGTGTGGCAGTTGATACGGTACCGATTTCCATTGTATCAAGCACTATTGAGCTGTATGTAGGGACTGTCCCTACAATTACAGACTCAACAGCAATAGATTCATCCCACGCTGTCGTTACAAGAGAAACATTAACTCTGATTGATGTTATTGATGCCGGATCGGCTGAAAAGCCTTTAGTTCCCTTGAATTGATAAACATTAAGTGTACCGCCGGTTACCATATCTCCTGCACTAAGCGAGGGAAGCTGAAACTTAATATATCCGCGGCAAGCACCGTAAGCGTGATTCCTTCCTACTGGTACAGTTCCAATAGGTTTATCTCCAGAACTATATTGAAGATATGACACATCGTTGTCTATATCCTCATTAAACTCAAATATATACGGGTCAATAGTAACGGGATATTCTCTGTCCTCTGCATTCAGCCATTCGCTGTCCGCAGTAAGGCACACGCGCAATGCACCGTTGTTCTGCTCCACAATTTCAAAGGAAATTGCATCGCTTGAAACATCGGCGGCATCAGTCATATACGGCGCATCAATCTGAACGACCGCATTTTCACCGTCATAGAGAGTGATCAGGCGTTCATTTGTCTGTTTTGCAGTCAGCTTGCCGATATTGTATTTTATGTAAAATACATTCTGCGCACTTTTTTTGTTTAATATGATATTTTCCTTAACACCTTCGGACGTAACGGTGTATTCGATATCAACATTATCGTAAAAATGGTCATACTGTGCCGATGATTCAATGTTTTCAAGAACATCAGTCGGAATCTTTGCATCGTTGTTGATTTTGGCTTTCTTTTTGCTGTTTTTGGACATTTTTGAGTGTTTTTGGAATAAACCAAAATCGCCGTCCTCATAGCTCCAGGAAATCTCATAACCGTTTACCTTGTATCTTACAAGATTATCCGAATCTCCGTATTTTGCAAATTTTACATCAATCGGTGATGCTTCGGGAATGAAATACTCATTTTCGTTTTCATCCGAGACTTCAATCAAAGTGTTGTCAATTTCGTCCCATTCAGTTTCGCCGTCTTTTTGGTAATGAATCGGAACAGGGTAGACCACCGCATTATATGAGCCGTCCGAAAGCAGATAATGCTTGGTGTTTTCGTCTCGTTTTGCTTCGTCTTCTGCTATAATACTTGCTTCTTCTTCGGTTTCTGTTTCTTCTGCGATAATTTCTGCCGATGCATCATCTGCTTCAGCAGCTTCTTCTGCAAACACGCTCATTGGCAGTATCTGCATTATCAGCAGTAAGCTCAGTATTAACGCTACTGACTTTTTTAACATATAACTACCTCCTATCTTTTTTTTTGTGTTAATTTATTTTAACACGCCATTATTATTGATGTCAATATCTTATAATGAAAAGGTATTGCTATAAAGAAAACAGCTGAAATTGTACATCTCAGCTGTTTTCTGTGATTTTATTAAGGGTTATGTGCCAATCACCGAAAACATTCCGTTGATTGTTCTGAATAATTATTTGTAAAGCACTCCGGAAGCTTTTGTTGCTGTTTCAACAATTACTCCCGAGGAGTTTTTAACCACAAGCAATGTTACCACTCTGTAATCATAGCCTGCAGGAGCAAACCAGTTCTTTTCAATAGAATAAGAGCCTTTGCCGCTGAAGGTTTCGGATGTGGATTTGTAATCTTGCCAAGCAGAATTTTCATCTGTTCTTTGCAGAAAACAGCTGAGAATAAAGGTTTTGTCCGTTTCAAAACTTAAAAAAGTTGAGCCGCAAACGGCAAATCCCAGCACGCCTTCGGAAATGCAAGCACCTATCATATCAATATTATCATAACAGGGTGCAACTAAATCATCATAATTTACATTACTGTCCGAAGCGGAAACCTGTACATATAAGGGTGTTAACATTAGAATAACTGCAAGAATTAAAGACAAAATTTTTTTCATAAGAAAAATCCTCCTGTATATTGTTGT
Source organism: Clostridia bacterium (assembly GCA_017465825.1). Lineage (GTDB taxonomy): Bacteria > Bacillota > Clostridia > Oscillospirales > Acutalibacteraceae > UBA1081. The sequence goes on along the minus strand of JAFTVI010000013.1, from coordinate 70,341 downwards.
ACTTATAATACAACTTTAAGGAGGACTTGTAACAGTATTTATCTATTTTCGATCTTCTTCGCAAAATAAATCAAATTTATTTCAGTATCATCGCTTGCAATATACAGAACAGAATTGTCAGTAGAAATCATTATTTTTCGTAAGACATCTTCTTCAATACAAACAGCATTAAAACCGTTAATTTCTATATTTTCCATATTTTTGGTATTTGTGCTGTCAATATTGATTTTATAGTCAGGTGATAACTCCATATATGAAAGTATATTTCCATTTGAATTGTGGAAAACAACCTCTTTTCTATCTTCCTCATTTGTTATAGATTCAACCTCATATCCGTCGGGAATCCAGGTGGGAACATATTCGCCCTCAAATGCAAGCAGGGGATCCTCGTTGTCAACAGCAAAAAATTCATCATTAACAAAGTTTATTATAAGCTCTGCAATGGTGCCTCTTCTGCCCTCAACGTTAACGGGAATCACGGCAGAACCGATTGCGAGAATAAGCAATACAGCCGCAACCTTGGAAAAGAGCCTGAAGGGCTTTTTGTTTGTGCCTTCTTTGCTGTATTTCTTTGCAAACTGCTCAGCCTCGCCGTCCTTGTTCATATAGAGAGGGTCGTTCGCCGCGGCTTCAATTTCTTTCTGAAGCTCAATGTCATTTTCCTCACGGATATCCTGCAACACATTTTTCAGCGTTCGCTCATTGTATTCGTTCATTATTTTCCCTCCAGTTCATTAATTTTCTTTTTCAGCTTTTTTACACTTCTTAACACCGTCATTCTTACGCAGTCTTTTTTAATATGCAGAACATCTGCAATATGTTGGTCGTCGAGCTCCAGACCGAATTTCATTTCAATTATATCCTGGTCACGCTGATCAAGCAGCTTTATTGCTTTTTTCAATGTTTCATAATCGCATTTTTTGTCAATTTCATAATCTATATCACAGTCGTCAGATATAAAATCAAGGTCTGCCGAAGCAGCCTCGTTCATCGTTACCATTCTGTTTGCGCGCTTGAGATAATTTATCGCGGTGTTGTCTATTGAAATTCTGAGATATGAGCATTGCTTATCCACGGGGATAGATTTCAGCTTGTCTACGTACCTCATCATATTATACATACAATCGTGAGCAAGGTCGTCGCAAGTGTTCAGATCGTCAACCATTCTGTGAGCTCTGGACCTGAGCCATGGCATATATTTATTGTATAAATCCTCAATGAATTTTCTATCGTCTTCAGTTAAAAGCGAATCAACAGCAAATAAAATCATAGCTTCACCTTTTTTTACAATATTGCTGTAATTCTATCATTTATCGTCTGATTTTGCAATATCTTTTTTGTTAACTTTTAGGAAAAATTTTATTCCTGCAGTTTTGAGGATAAAATACTGCCTGAAATATGCAAAAACAAGGGTAACGGCATAACCGCTACCCCTGAAATTTGATTTTATCCGTCAATCACAGAACCATTCATTGATTTTCTCCGATTTGTCAGCCGTATACATTTTTAAATTTTTCATCTGAATATTTTTTTGCAGTTGCAGTGAAATCAAAGTTGTTAATAATAGTTTCATCATTAATAGTCGAAAAATATTCAGCATCAATCAAAATATACACGCAGTCATTTACTGTTTCATTTGCATTTATGCGATAAAAAGCAGGAGATTCATTTACCCTGTGTTCAGTTTTAAAATAAACATTTTTATTCTCACATAATTTTGCATTTATTTTTACATCACAAACCTGTGTACTGCTACTGTTTGTTATTTCTCCGTTGATACATACAACAATATAGTTTTTACTGTTTTCTAAAATGTGTTCTTTCTTATTGTCTGAAAGATTGAATCTGGTCAGTATATATTCATCCGGAGAAATGGCACTGCTTATGCTTTTAGGTGTAAATTCGACAGCAACCTTATTTGTATAATTATACCCAACAATAATGAGCACTATGGTTATAAGAGTAAAGATAATCATACAGCATAATTTTTTAAGTGAATGAAACAACAGTGTTCAACTCCTTTTTTAAGGACCGTTTCTTTTAAAGATTGGTTGTATCTGTTGGATGTGTGTCCGGAATAATATATGTCTGTATCTGTTACTTTTGTAACAATTACTGCGTGGTTATATGCAAATTTTCCATCATTTATATGCGTATCTAAATATAGTATATCACCAATTTCGATATATTGAAGCATACCTTTAATTTGTTTGTTTATATCGTATTCTGAAAAAAATGTGTGATTATTATTTGAATCTTTTGCGGAAAAAGCATAGTAGCCTACTGATTTACAATATTTCCACTGAGAGAAAAATTTGAATTGTTCTGTTATTGTCGACCATGCTCTTGTAACAAAATATTTACCAAAAATCTTAATACTATGCCAACGCAAAGTCATAACTATTCCACCGGCGTTTAGACATTGTGAAACAAAATTTGCACAGTCACCATTTGGATAGTAGTAAAATTTTGAATTAAAAATCGGTAGCCAAGGAATGTTTAGTCCACCAGTCCATTTTTTTGCATAAGCAACAGCATTTTCTCTTGAATATTCCCCAGTCGGGTCAACACTCATCACCGGGTTGTTATTACAGTAAGCATACATATTAGTGCCGAGCACGCCCGTACCGGTGTCTGTGTACTTATCCGCATTAAGGAATCTGCCCATACGGGGAGAATAGAATCTTGAACCGAGGTAGTAGCAGATTTCGTTGCCCACAAGGAAATAAGTATATCCCCTATATATTTGAGGTAACATTGCAAATGTGAGTGCGGAGCTAAAAATGGAAAACTGATTGTCATTTATGGGATGAAAACCGGGCATTCCGTATGCATCATAAGTGAATGAGCCAATTAATGCCCCCGTAAAACCGTCTATTACTCCGGTAACATCACCCTGCAGATTTTTACGATAGAGCCATATCTGTTCTCCGGTATCGGTTTCGTTATCGTATTGTCTGAATATCAGTCCGATTGCTTCATCATCGGCATCATATATGGTTCGTACAAATGTATGGACATCATCTTCCACAAGATTTTGAGCAATCAGTTTGTCGCCGTCCCAGATAAACTGTTTGATTCCTTTTGGAATTCCGTCGCTTTCATATATTACAGCTTTTGCAAGAAAACCGTTTTCATTGTAGTAGTATTTTAAGTAATCTCCGTCATCCATTATTGCGGTATCAAGCTGTCTGCCGGCTGTCCATATGTAAGTATTGCCGTTAAAAGCTGTTACATTACCTGATGCATCATAAACTAAATCGGAATCAATATTGTCATCGCCGCCGGAAGGATTGTCAACATATTCATAGTGAGTAAGCTGGTCACACCAATCCTCATTTTCGTATGTATACATCCCTGCTTTTACAACGGACATATCATCCGTTATCTCACCGAGAGTATATTCAAACTCACCCTTTGCGAAAATATTTCCGCCCATATCATAGTAATAAATGATGGTCTTGTTATCTTCAAGAATATTCTCTCTTATTAACTGACCTGCTTCATCGTATACGTAGGTGTAGTAATATGTCTTTACATCATCAACATAGCGGTATATTCCTGTTATGTTACCTGATGCATCGTATTCATAATAATCAGTTTGTGAGTAAGTGTTACTGTCAGAAGTAAATGTTGAAGAATGCGCTGTAACCTTGGTTGATGCGGTATTTTCCGTGTCTGCATATGTGTAATTGTATTCACCTGTTACATACAATTCACTTGTTTCTTCCGTAGAAGTATTTGTTTTTACTGAATCAACGGTTATTTCTTTGTTTTCCGTTCGTCCGAACCAGTCGGTTGTAACAGATGTGTCAATATCACTGCTGATTGAATACTCAATTTCATCTTCTGTAACAACAGTGGAATTTGAAAATGCTTTATACTGTTTTCCCCGTTACCTGATTGTACTCGCTGTTATAGGTGTATGTGAGAACCTGACCGAGTACATTTTCGGTCTGTGTGCCGTCCTCGTTGTATACGGATGAATAAACAAGAGCGTTATCCGTTGTACGGATCTCGGTTCCGCTGTCCGTATAGGTCGTTACAAGTGAGCATCTGTTGTCCGTTACGGTTGTGAGCACACCGTCTGCATCATAAGTAAATGCATATGTGGATGTTGCTCCGCCGTCGTGTGATATGGCGGCGATATTGCCGTTATCGTCGTAAGTATATGTTTCGCTCTGCCCGTTTGCATAGCTTATTTTTGTTAAACGATCATCATTTGCGTAGTCGTATTCATAGCCCACAAGCTGATGTTCACCCACGCTTACGGTTGTCTGATTGCCCCACTCGTCATAAGTGAAATTGTATGAAAATCCGTTGTGAGTGATTGATGTAACGCGGTCATTGGTGTATGTGTACTGATTTGCCATAGTAAAGCTGTAGCCGTTCAAGCTGTTCTGCTGTGACAATTCAATAAGATTACCCATTGAATCGTAGGCAAAATTGACCGTTGAATCACCGCTCGTCATTGAATCGAGGAATCCGTCCTCTCCGTATACATAATACACCACATTTCCCGATGTGTCAACCGATGATGCCATATAATTTCCGTTTGAAGTGTAAGAAGTAACGGAGCTCATTGTCTTTGTGCCGTCAAAGGATGATTCTGCAAGGATGTTGCCGTGTGCATCCTCTGATGTGTCCGAACAAATAATCAGGGGACGGTTCTGTGGTTTGATTGATTTTGTACACAACACAGAACCTCGCCTTTTATTCAATAGTGTGCTGCAATTTAATTATATAAGAAACTTATATGTTTGTCAATAATATTTATTCACAAAAATATTGATATGGATAAAACAAGGATAACGGCATTAACCGCTATCCTTAAAATTTTATCAAAGCTCTATTTTCTCGCAAGCGTAGCCGAGAAGTGCATTACTTACGTTATCGGGCTGATGTCCGCCTATGTAAAGTGTGATTTTTCCGTCGGGAGTGATTCTCTCGCCGTTTTCGTCAACAGCCTTGAGCCAATACTTGTCAACATTCAGCTCTACAGTTACTTTTTCACCGGCTTTGAGGTTAACGGATTTAACAGCGCAAAGCTGATAATGAGGAGTGTATGTTCTGCTGTCTGTGAATGACGCGTAAATCTGAACGATCTCCTTGCCGTCGGTTTTACCTGTGTTTGCAACATCAACGCTAACTGTAAGGGCATCGTCATTCTCGATTTTAACCTTTGCATCAGCATAAGCGTAGCTTGTGTATGAAAGTCCGTAGCCGAAGGGATAAAGAGCATCGCCCTCAATGTAACGGTAGGTTTTGCCCTGCATACTGTAATCCTTGAAATCGGGGAGCTTGTGGTTGCCGCTGTAGATTGTAACGGGGAGCTTGCCGCAGGGATTTGCCTTGCCCGAAAGGATGTTTGCAACCGCAAGACCGCCCAACGCACCGGGATACCATGCGTGAATGATTGCTTTTGCGTGATTTCTTACCTTTTCGCCAACGTCAACGGAACTGCCGCACATAAGCACAACAACAACGTTGTCACATGCGTCGCAGACTGCCTCTGCAAGCTTCTGCTGAGTTGCAGGCAGATAAAGTGTCTTTTTGTCGCCGCCTGCGGTGTAGTCGTTGTCAAAGCCTGTGTCCTCACCCTCTATAGAGCAGTCAAGACCGAGTGCAAGCACGGTGATATCAGCTTCGGATGCCGCCGCAACACCGTCGCTTATCATATTTGCAAATCCGCTCCAGTCGTTGGTGTTTTCGTGGCAGTAGTTGCATCCTCTTTCAACGGAAATATCAGCATTTGTGAAAACACGTCTTACACCGTCTGCAATTGTAACATATTCGGATGCATAGCCGTTGTAGTTGCCCTCAAGCGCTGTAACTGACTGTGCGTTAGGGCCTACGATTGCAATTCTCTTGTCTGTATTCTTATCAAGAGGAAGGAATGCATCGTTTTTAAGAAGAACGGGGCACTGCTCTGCTGTTTTAAGATTGAGTGCTCTGTGAGCCTTGCAGTCAAGAGCACTGTAGGGAATGTCGGAGTAAGGTCTGTTTTTCTCAAATTCGCCTAAAAGGAAACGGATCGTGTAAACTCTTTCCGCCGCAGTTGTGATTTCTTCTTCGGTGATAAGATCCTGCTCGTATGCGTCAATAAGGTATGCATAGGTCTGTCCGCAGTTAAGGTCACAGCCTCGTTTAAGCGCAACTGCCGCCGCCTCAGCCTTTGTTTCAGCGTATTTGTGATGCTCGTAAATATCGTTGAGTGCGCCGCAGTCTGAAACAAAATATCCGTCAAAATTCCATCTTTTGCGAAGAATATCCTCCATAAGGTAGGAGTGCGCGCAACAGGGCTCGCCGTTCGTGCGGTTGTATGCGCCCATAACGCCGATAACACCTGATTTTACGGTCTTTTCAAATGCGGGAAGATAGGTTTCAAACAGGTCGTGTTCGCTTATTTTTGCATCAAAGCCGTGTCTTTCGTTTTCGGGGCCGGAATGACCTGCAAAATGCTTTGAGCAAGCCGCCGCCTTGAGGAATTCGCCCTCGCCCTGAATACCTTTGACAAATGCAATGCCGAGAGATGCCGTAAGGAACGGGTCCTCGCCGAAGGTTTCCTGACCTCTGCCCCAACGAGGATCACGGAAAATGTTGATATTTGGCGCCCAGAATGTGAGTCCCTTGAAAATATCAAAGTCGTTGTACTCAACGTGCTTGTTGTATTTTGCTCTGCCCTCTGTTGAGATAACGTCAGCAACAGTATTTATGAGCTCGGGGTCAAAGGTTGCCGCCATAGCGATTGCGTGGGGGAATACCGTTGCAGTACCTGCTCTTGCAACGCCGTGTGAGCCCTCGTTCCACCAGTTGTGCTCTTTTATGCCAAGCCTTTCGATTGCAGGGGAGTTGTAAAGCAGCTGTGACATTTTTTCTTCTGCTGTCATTTTAGCCACAAGTGCTTTGGCTTTTAGTCTTGCTTCCTGTTTTGTCATATCGATTCTCCTGAATATTATGTATTAATTTAAACAAGCAGTTACCGCCTTGACGGAAGTAACTGCTGTTAATTATGCATTGATTATGCCATAAGCTGTCTGATAACAGCTACACACTCTGCCTTGTTCATAATTTTGGGAACGGGGTAGAGAGGATTGCCTTCAAGCAAAGCTCTGTCTGCGATAAGGGAGATATCCTCTTCCTTTATCTGCTCGAACTTTTCGGGAATGTTCATATCCTTGTTCATTCTTCTGATTTCAGCAATGAACATTGTTGCCTTTTCAGCGTTTGTTTTGCCCTCGCAGTCAAGACCTGCCGCCTCAGCAAGGTCAGCGAGTCTGTCGTGTGCGGATTCGCCGAAGTAATCGAGAACATAAGGCAGAATAACAGCGTTTGCAAGACCGTGAGGAATACCGTACATACCGCCTAAGTTGTGAGCGATTGCGTGAACATAGCCTACGTATGCTCTTGTAAATGCAACACCTGCACTGTAGGATGCAAAGAGCATATTTTCTCTCGCCTGCATATTTTTGCCGTCTGCATAAGCAGCTTCAAGATTTTCAAAAATCAGCTTCGTTGCAAGAAGTGCCTTTTCTTCGGTGTCCTTTGTGTTGCTCTGACCGATATAAGCTTCAACTGCGTGAGTAAGCGCATCCATACCCGTTGTTGATGTGATATGGGGCGGAAGTCCTACCGTGAGCGCAGGGTCAAGAACCGCATATTTAGGACGGAGAACGGGGTCGTTGATAGCGTTCTTTTCGTGCGTTTTGGGATTTGATACAACAGCTGCAATTGTACATTCAGAGCCTGTACCTGCTGTTGTGGGAACAGCGAAAAGAGGCGGAATCTTTTTAAGAACCTTGAGCTGACCTCTGAGTGCGGGAATCTGCTTGTCGGGGCGTGCGATTCTTGCTCCGCAGGCCTTTGCACAGTCCATAGGTGAGCCGCCGCCGAAAGCGATAATTGCCTGACAGCCGTTGCCCAGGTAAAGATTTCTTGCTTCTTCAATATTGTCTATTGTGGGGTTGGGTTGTACACCGTCATATACGATATAAGCGATCCCCTCATTTTTAAGCTCCTCAAAAAGGCTGTCGAGAAGATGAAGTCCCATAAGACCCTTATCCGTAACGACGAGCACGTTTGTATAGCCTAATTCTTTAATTTTTGCAGGGAGCTTTTTTACTGCGCCTTCGCCCTTTATGAGCTTGGGTTCAGTCCAGTCGAGAACATTAACAGCCATTCTGAAAACGCCCTGATAGGCTCTGCAGTAGGCTTCATACATTTTTCTGTTCATAGTAAATGCCTCCTAAAATTATTCAGCCTTTTCTTCCTTTTTTTTGTGGAAAAGAATTTTATCAACAGGGAAGTAAAGGAAGAACTGAAGTGCGGAACAAATCATTGTTGCAATGTTCTTTGCAAGTGTTTCACTGCACCATTCAAAGCCTACGAAAATCTCTTTGAGAGTGGGGTTGAGCCAGGCTGAGAAGAAAATAAGTGCAATAGTAAATACTATGTAGATGGGAAGTGCAACAGCAATGTTTGCACCTGAATTGAAGGTCTTTTCTTTGTTTACGAAGAATGCAACGATCTGTGCAATGATATTAGCAACGTTGCTGACGATAAAGTAACCCAGACCGCCGACTGCTACGGGATAAACGAATACCCACCAGCTGAATTCAACTGTGTAAAGGTCTTTGATTGCAGGGATAAGCTGAAGAGTGTTGAGAAGTACGAACTGTACGATCATAGCAAGCAGGCTTACTACGATAAATTTCACAAACTGCCATATGGTTACAAGAACCGAACCTTTTTCCGCTGCTTTGTTGTCAATGTCTTTAAGTTTTGCCAAAGTAATCACTCCTGATTAAAAATTATTTGAAACAATTATACAGTAATAATTATTGGATTGCAACAATAAAATGAAAAAATATGTAATTTAATTGCAAAAAATGCATTGATTTGTACCGTGTTATGTGATATATTTAACAAAAACAGCGTTCGGAGGTAAAGCTTAATGGAAAAATATCTCATTAACCCCAATCAGAAAATATCTACCATTCATAAGGATATATACGGTCACTTTTCGGAGCATCTGGGCAGATGTATCTATGAGGGACTTTTTGTGGGCAAGGATTCATCTATCCCCAATGTAAACGGAATGCGTTGCGACGTTGTGAACGCTCTTAAGGAAATGGGTATTCCTGTTCTCCGTTGGCCCGGCGGCTGTTTTGCCGACGAATACCATTGGAAAGACGGTATCGGTGCTCCCGAAAACAGAAAAAAGATGATAAACACCCATTGGGGCGGTCTTGTTGAGGATAACAGCTTCGGCACACACGAGTTTTTTGAGCTTTGTGAACAGCTTGGCTGTGATCCCTACATAAACGGTAACGTTGGCAGCGGCACAGTTCAGGAAATGAGCGAATGGGTTGAATATATGACCTTTGACGGTCTTTCTCCTATGTCAGAGTGGCGTAAAGCCAACGGCAGAGAAAAACCCTGGGTAGTTAAGTATTTTGGCGTAGGCAACGAAAACTGGGGTTGCGGCGGTAATTTCCTCCCCGAAGATTATGCACAGGAATTCCTCAGATACAATACTTATGTAAGAAACTACGACAGAAACAATAAGATTTACAGAGTCTGTTGCGGTCCTAATGCTGAAGACTATCATTGGACAGATAAGGTTATGTGGAGAGCAAGACATAAAATTGACGGTCTTTCACTTCATTATTATACTGTTCCTCACGGTTGGGGCGGCAGAGGTGCGGCAACCGTATTCAGTGAAGATATGTATTATGTAACCGTTACTTGTGCTTACAAAATTGACGAAATCATCACACGTCATCTTGAAATAATGAGCAAATACGACCCCGAACACAGAGTTGATCTTATCGTTGACGAGTGGGGCACCTGGTTTGATGTTGAGGAGGGCACAAATCCCGGTTTCCTCTATCAGCAGAACACAATGCGTGACGCTATGGTTGCAGGTCTTACACTTAATATTTTCAATAAGCATTCCGACCGCATCAGAATGGCAAACATCGCACAGACTGTAAACGTTCTGCAGGCAGTTGTTCTTACCGACGGCGAGGATATGCTCCTTACTCCAACGTATCACGTATTTAAAATGTATAAGGATCACCAGAAGAATACACTTCTCGGCTCTTACCTTACAAGTGATAAGATCGAGTGCGAAGGTCTTAAAATGCCCAAGCTTATCGAAAGCGCATCAATGGACGATAACGGCACTATCTATTCCACAATCGTAAACGTTTCTCTTGATGAAGCAAAGGAGATCAAGTGCCAGATTGCCGATTCAACAGTTAAATCCGTCAGGGCTGAAATCGTTACGGGCAAAATGGACGACCACAACACCTTTGAGAATAAGGAAGTTGTCAGAACACAGGAATTTACCGATTTTGCACTTACAGCGGACGGCTTTACCGCAAACGTACCCCCCTGCAGCGTAGTAAAATTTGTTGTTGAGCGATAATGGAGCTCAGGGAATGTAAAAAATGCCTTCTCCTGCAAAGCGGTGACGAGGATAATCATAAGCTTGTTCAGCAGTATATAGCAAAAATCAAGCCTGAGGAGAAATGCGACGGTGCAATCTATGCACAACGGCTTGAAATATGCAAAAACTGCGATAACCTCATAAGCGGCTCCTGTATAAAATGCGGCTGCTATGTGGAATTCCGCGCGGCATTCAAAAATAAAAAATGCCCCGATACAAAATTGAAAAAATGGTAAAATTTTCCGCTTCACTTTGTGGAGCGGATTTTGTTGTATATTTTTACTAAAAATTAACGGTTAATTTTGTTTATGAAATATTGTGAAAATATTGACAGACTTGGTTTGATATGGTATTATATATTCAAATTAAACCGCAGTCTGAATTGAGGATTGAAATATGATTTAAAATGAGGTGAGAACTTGGCGAATATACAAAGTCCCGAAAAAACAGAGGCAATAAGAAAGCGGATATTGTTTTCTGCGGCAAAGCTGTTTTTGCAAAAAGGTGTTGCGGCAACCACTTTTTCCGAGATATCTTCTGCAACAGGCTTGTCGAGAAGTAAAGTTCTTTATGAAATGAAGAGTAAAGAGGAAATTCTCTGTGAACTTGTAAGCTATGTTCTTGAAGGGCAGTTTCAAGCCACAGCCGCTTTTCTTAAAGGCAAAACCGATGACAAAATTCTCTTTTATGCGGCGGAAACCACATTGCAGCTGTATATGGCGGAGAGCAGTGAGAATGTAAGAGAAATTTATTCCGTAGCATATTCTATGCCAAATTCATCGGCAATTATTCAGCAGACAATTACAGGTAAGCTCGAAGAAATTTTCAAAGAGCATTTACCGAATCTTGAAACAAAAGATTTTTATATGCTTGAAATTGCAACGGGCGGAATAATGCGAGGCTTTATGACAGTACCTTGTAATATGTGGTTTACAATGGATATGAAAGTCAGAAGCTTTCTTGAATGTGTCTTTAAGCTTTATGATGTTGAGCAGGAAAAAATAAACGAGGCGGTGGAATTCGTTTCCCGTTTCGATTATAAAGCAATAGCAGAAAACGTAATAAATAATATGCTTACATATCTTGAAAACAAAACTTAAATACAAAGAAAGGGTGATTATTATGTCAAAAAAATTATAAAAAGAGCAATATCTTTGGTGTTGGTATTGGTATCAGTGATTGTAATGACTGTATCTGCTTCTGCTATGCAGATCTTTGTAAAAACATTTACAGGTAAGACTATCACTCTTGAGGTTGAACCTAACGATTCTATTGATGCAATAAAGGCAAAAATTCAGGAGAAAGAGGGGATTGCTCCTGCTCAGCAGAGATTGATTTTTGCAGGCAAACAGCTTGAAGAGGGCAAAACTCTTTAAGATTACAATATTCAGAAAGAATCAACACTTCATCTTGTTCTTCGTTTGCGTGAGGAAGAATCTTCAACAGAAGAAGATACAACAGTTGTGATTGAGCAATCAACATCCGGTGCTGACAATTCTGCAGAAGCAAAAGAGCTTTGTGAAATCTGCAATAAAGAGCATCTAAGCTTTATTCAGGATATTATTTGTAAAATCAAACAATTCTTTAATCTCCTTGCAGATTTCCTTGCAATTGTAAAATAATCAAAATGCTGTTTATAAGGAGTCGGAAGTTATGAAAAACTTAAAGAAAATACTTGTCTGGGTCGGAGCAATAGCTATCGTAGCAGTTTGTGTGATTTCGGCTTTAACTGACGGACTTGAACATATTGAGGACACAAACGGCGCAGACAATTATTCGCTCCAGACTATTACCGATGAAAACATTATCAACAGCGATATCGGTGCAATGGGACTGAAAATACACAACGGCATCATCTCGGACACCACAACCTATTCTTCAGATAAATTTACGGGTGTTGAAGAAATCTACGGCACTAATATGGTTGCAAACCGCTTTGAAATAACGGTATATCACGCGCAGGTCAATTCGGGTAATTTTAAAATAGTTTTGCTCGAGGATGATGAAATCGTTCACGAATTCAAACTCAATGAACTGATGCAGACCTATGTGCTTGAAAACCCGAGCGGACATATATCCTTGAAAATAGCAGGCGAGAGTGCAGATTTTCAATTGGAATATTCAATACTTTGATGCAATCAAATTATTCTTTGCTGTTGTAAAATAATTAAAATATTTTAATTATTTGAGGAGGCATTACAATGTCAAAAACCAAAAAATTATTAACAATCATTCTTGCAGTTCTTATGATTGCAACAACAATTCCCGTAGCTTTTGCGGCAGATATAGTTGAAAGCGGCAATTGCGGAACCAATGTTACTTGGACACTTGATGATAAGGGCACATTTACAGTCAAAGGTTCGGGCAATATGACTGCTTTTGCCAGACAGTCTGATGTGCCATGGTATTCAACATACCGCACTTCAATCAAAAATGTCGTAATTGAAGACGGTGTTACAAGCATAGGTAATTATTCTTTTATGAACTGCAGTAACCTTATATCTGTATCAATCGGCAAAGATGTCAAATCCATAGGGAAATATGCATTTTGTGCCTGTCATAAACTCGAATCGGTCAGCTTCCCTGCCGGTTTGATGAGCATAGGTGATTGGGCATTCAATAATTGCCATAAAATTACATCTGTAACAATTCCCGAGGGGGTTACAACTACAGGCAACTATACATTTTCAAGCTGCTACGCTCTTGAGTCGGTAACTTTACCCGCAAGTCTTACAACAATCGGCACAGCCGCATTCCAGAGTTGTAAACTTAAGGATGTTGTAATTCCCGATAATGTCAAAAACATATATTCATATTCGTTCTCACTTTGTAAAAGTCTTGAAACAGTAACTATTCCCAAAAGTGTAACATCTATAGGAAAAAGTGCTTTTTCATCCTGTGAAAGTCTTGAAAATGTCAATTATCTCGGCACTGCAGATGATTGGGCAAAAATCAGCGTTGCAGATTATAACGCTCCTTTAACTGTTGCAACAAGTCATTATTGTGAAGCAAGAGAAGCTGTAGCGGCAACCTGCACAACAGACGGCAATGAAGCAGGTCTGTACTGTACCGATTGTGAAGAATATGTTGAGGGCGGCAAGGTTATAGCTGCAAGCCATACCTACAGTGGTTGGATTGAAGCCATTGCACCCGATTGTGAAAAAGACGGCACACTCGGTCACTATTCCTGTGAAGTTTGCGGAGTATGTTTTGATGCGGAATATGAAGAACTTGACAGCATTGTTATTTCTGCAACAGGTCATCCTGATAAAAATAATGACGGTATTTGTGATGACTGTGATATTTGTGAATACTGTGAGATAGTACATACAAATATCTTCCACAATATTTTCTGCAAAATCAGACGCTTCTTCGTTCTTCTTGCAAATTTCCTGGCAGTTGTAGATAAATAATTTGCTATATATATTTCTATTCACTTGATAACGCAAGAGGGGACAGCTTCGGCTGTCCTTTTTTGCTACAAATGATAATTTAATGTACAATGTACAATTTACAATGTACAATTAACGGATATAAATCGGGTTAAAGGGCGGAGCCCTTTCCACCATTATACATTATACATTGTACATTGTTAATTAGGTAAATTACTGTTTGACAAACTGTTAAATTTTAGCTATCATTAAACTATAAAAAATGGAGGTTGTGTTATGCGATATCTGTTAATGACTTTATGCAAAAAAATCACGGCGTTTTTTACAAGTATTCTTGTATCTCTGGGCATAATGGGCGGTACTGCCGAGGAGTACGTGCCTTTTGCCGACGAAAATACCGTTTCCGCTTACAGTACGGAAAAATCCGACTATTCTCTTTCGGTTGATGCCGGTGATGAGGTTCATTCAATCAGCGATCTGCTTTACGGCATATTCTTTGAGGATATCAACTTTGCCGCAGACGGCGGTCTGTACGGTGAGATGGTTATAAACCGTTCATTTGAGTACGGTTCTCTCGCAACTGATGATGAGCTTCACGGCTGGAGCGCGGTGGGCACTTCCGATTACAGCGTAAAAGTCGGTGATGCAGAAGGCGGACTCAATTCCAACAACACAAATTACCTTGTTATCAATAATACAAGCGGCGAAAAAGCAGGCGTTGCAAACAGAGGTTTTCTTGACGGAATGGCTGTTGAAAGCGGCGTTACATATGATTTTTCCGTTTACGCAAAGGCTCTTGATAACTACGGCGGTAAAATTACCGTAAGACTTGTTGCGGGCGAACAGACTGCCGCAGAAGGTACGATCGACACAATCACCGCTGATTGGGCAAAGTATGAGCTTGAGCTCACTTCAACAGTCACCGCAAACGAAAACGTATATCTTCAGGTGCTTGTTGATAACGGCAAGGTTGCGCTTGATATGATTTCTCTTTTCCCTCCCACATATAAAGATCACGGTATGCGTGCTGACCTTGCACAGATGCTTGCAGACCTTGAGCCTGCATTTCTCCGTTTCCCCGGCGGTTGCGTTATTGAGGGTTACGACGAGGAAACCGCATATAATTGGAAAGATTCAATCGGCGTTGATGAAAACGGCGAACCCATTGAATGGGGCGGCGTTTACGGCGATGTTGCCGCACGCTCCTATGGCATTAACATCTGGACTGACACAGCCGCAACGGACGACCCTCTTCCTTGCTATATGAGCTACGGACTGGGATTTTATGAGTATTTTGTTCTTGCAGAGGACATCGGCGCAATCGGCGTTCCCGTTCTCAACTGCGGTCTTTACTGCCAGATGCGCGGCAAAGGTCCCGTTGATATGAATACTGAGCTGTTTGAGCAGTATCTGCAGGATATGGTTGACCTTGTTGAATTCTGCCGCGGTGATGAAACCACAAAATGGGGTAAGGTCAGAATTTCAATGGGTCACGCAGAACCCTTTGAGCTTAAATATATCTGCATCGGTAACGAAAACGAGGCAGAGGATTATTACGAGCGTTACGAGGCATTCCTTGCCCGTTTCAATGAGGAAAAAGAAAAAAATCCCGAACTGTACGAGGGACTTGAGCTTATCTATTCCGCAGGTGCGGCAGAGGCAACATCAGGTTGGAATTACTATAATTCCTATGTAAATGCCTACAACTATGTTGCTGAAAACGATATCACAATCGAAGAATATGCAGGTGCAATCGACCAGCATTACTATATGATGCCCGATTGGTTCCTTGAAAACACAGACTACTATGACGAAGACAATTACGTAAGGGATTACGAGAATATGACCGATACTATCTACGGCGGTGCAATCCAGGTGTTCGTAGGTGAGTATGCGGCGAAGTCAAACACTCTTGAGGCGGCTCTTGCTGAGGCGGCATATATGACAGGTCTTGAGCGCAACGGTGATATTGTCAGAATGGCGGCTTACGCACCCCTGTTCGGCAATCTTACAGCCACACATTGGTCCCCCGACCTTATATGGTTCGACAATGACGGTGCAACAGGCTCTATCAACTACTATATGCAAAAGCTTTTCTCAAACAATGTGGGTACTACTCTTATTGCATCATCACTTGACGGTGCGGATATCGTTGAAGATTCACTTACAGGTATGGTAGGTCTTGGTACCTGGAACACCACAGCTGAGTTTGATAATGTTAAGGTTGTTTCAAACGAAACAGGTGAAGTGCTAAGTGAGGACAGCTTTGATTCAGCAATCTGGTTCTGGGATTGGTATAAGAATACCGACGGCAAGTGGAAGGCTTCCGACGGCAAATTCACACAGACAGAGCTTTATCCCGATTACAGCGAGCTTGGCGCCTGCGTTTACTGCGGCGACACGGATTGGTCAGATTACACCTTCACCGTTGAGGCTACAAAAACAGAGGGCGAAGAGGGCTTCTACATCCCGTTCCTTATTGAGGACGAAAACAACTGTTTCTATTGGAACATCGGCGGCTGGGGAAATACACAGACCGCATTACAGCGACTTGAAGACGGAGTGAAAACAGGCGCAATCAACGGCACTGTTACAGATTTTACTGTTGAAACAGGCGTTACGTATGAAATAAAAATTGTCGTTGACGGTGTTAACATCAAAGGCTATATTGATGATGTGCTGATGTTCGATTACGATGCAGAATCCGACAGCAATGCCGAGGCTTATCAGGTGGTATCCACTGACGAAAGCGGTGATATTATCATCAAGCTTGTGAATGTGACAGAGAATGACAGAACATTTGCAATTGATATCGAAAACGCAGAAAATATCGGTTCAACAGCGACTGTTTATCAGGTAGCAGGGGAGAGCCTTGCAGACGATAACATCCTCGGCGAAGAGGAAAAATGCAAAATGGTTGAATTCACCGTAGACGGCATTTCAGCAAAGTTCAATTACACCGTACCGCAGTATTCCGCAACGGTAATCAGAATCACAAGATAAAATTCAAAGGGGCTGTAAAAAAACAAAAGTTTTTTTACAGCCCCTTTTTTAGGGGATAGGAAAAAATGCGCAGAATGAACAAACTGAGCCAAAACAACGTATTTGCGTTGTTTTGGTTTACCCGAAGGCGTACAAAGGTACGTCGAGTGGCGAAGTTTGTTTATAGCATAAAACAATATAAAACAATTTTTTATTAACTTTGTTTGACTTTTTTAATTTTAAGGCGCTTTTTCCGGAGTTCTGCAACTCTGAAAACCCCTTATTTTTCTTGTTTTATGCGGTCTGCACTTTTTTAACATCCCCTTTCTTTGTCAGTTCAGTTTTTTGCGAAGAAATAAAATTATTGCGGTCATACCTGCAAAAACTACAACTGCAGCTGCAATTATTTTTTTCATTTTATTCTCTCTCCGCTTGTTTATTTCTTTGCGGCATCAATGCGAGCCTGAGCCTCGGCAAGTCTTTCATTTGCTTCTGCAATCTGGCTGTCACGCTCCGCCTGCATCATTTCCTTGCGCTTCTGAGGGTTGCCCATAGCTTTTGCCTCTTCCCACTGAGCTTTTGATTCAGCCTTGGCTGCCGCAAAATTTGCCTTGTCAACCTCGTGCTGAGCCTTTGCACTTTCTTTCATATCCTCGAATGCTTTTTTGAAAAATTCTCCCATTGTTAATTTCTCCTCTTTTTTTATTTTAACTGATTTTACAGTTATTTTGTTTTTGATTTGATTAGTTTATGTTTGAGAATTATTAATTTTTGTAAAAACCACAGCTGTTGATTTCTTAATAAAATTATAGTATAATAAAACCAAAATGACAACAACAAACAAAACAGAAAATGTTGTTTTAAGAGTGGTAGGTGTTTATTTTGAGTAAATCCGAAACAAAATTTAACAATACAGCCAAAAAAATGAATGATGCGCTTGTTGAGCTGCTTGAAGAAAAGGAGTTTATCAGAATTTCCATACTTGAAATCTGTAAGAAAGCCGGCGTAAACCGTTCAACCTTTTACGCTCATTACAGTAATACTTATGATTTGCTTGAGGAGGTTCATCATAATTTTACAAAAGAAATGTACGGATATTTCGAAAGTTTAAGCAATATTGATTACACAAAAATTCAGGATCTGCTGATTGCGCCGGAATACCTGATGCCCTATCTTGAATTTATAAAAAAACACAAAACATTTTTCAAAAATTATATGAACAATCTTCACAACTATAAGCGAGATGAATTTTATTCTGACATTATTGAAAGAATCATAATTCCCGTATGTAACCAAAACGGACTTAACGACCAAAAGACGGTTGATTACCTTGCAAAGTTCTATTTGCAGGGAATAAATGCAATCGTTACCCATTGGGTGAGCAACGACTGTCAGGACAATATCAGTTTTATCTGTGATATGATAATTCTTTGCGTCAAACCTTATAAATCTGTTATTGAATATATAAATTGAAACAAAAAATCCCATCGGTCAACCGGTGGGATATAATTTAGTTTTTATATAAACAATAATTTATCGACGGATGCCGATAAAAATGAGTAAGTAGCAATTAGCAATGAGTAATGGAGGAAAGGGCGTTGCCCTTTAACCCATTTTATATAAATCAAGCCCGTAGGGCTTCCTCAATTGCTCATTTCTCACTGCTCATTGCTCATTACAATAATTTTATTACAAACTTTTCAATCGCATCTGCGACGCCGCCGTCTTTAGCATCGCAGGATATATATGTACACATTTCCTTGATTTCGGGGATCGCGTTGCCCATAGCAACTGAGATTCCTGCCGCTCTGAGCATATCCTCGTCGTTTGAGCTGTCACCCATTGCAATGCAATTTTCAATCGGAATATCAAGATGCTCAGCCATCATCTGCATACCCACTGCCTTGCCGAAGCCTTTTCTTACAAATTCGGCATAATTCGCGTGCTGATAAAGTATGTAATCCTTGCCGAAAATCTCTCTTTCCTCGGCAGTCAGCTGACCTCTTATATACATTTTTGATATTTTGAAATCTTTATAAACGGTATCAAAATCATCGGGGGATGACAGTATATGGTACACGTCTCTGCGGCATTCGGGGTTTATCCATACGATGTGGTCCTCACCCTCAAAAGCAATTTCCCTTGTATCATTTATGAAATGCTCCGCAATAAATCTGACTTCTTCCTTTGACATAACGGAGCTGAAAATCTGCTTGCCGTGAAGCCTTAGATCCGTACCGATGCCTGCAACAAAACCGTCAAGGAGCTCTCCGTCCTTGAGTATATCGGGTATAAAAGCAAAAGACCTTGCCGTGTTTATAAAAACGTAGTGCCCCTGTTCTCTTGCTTTTTTTATTGCATCAATATTCCGCTGAGGTACAATGCCGCCTGCCATAAGCGTGTTGTCAATGTCAAGAAATATTGCGTAAATAGTTTTTTTTGCCATTTTTTACTCCTTGAATGTGGGATCGTCTGTCAGTGCTTCAATAACTTTTTCATAAAGCTTTACGGGATTGTTGATAAACGACTGCTTCATAGCCTGTGCCTGCGTGTCGTCTGCCACGAAAACGGAAAGCCTGATTAGTTCGTCGCTGTTTTTGTCAAGCCCCGAATGCATAGATATATCAAGCCGGTACTTTTTTGAATCAACCTTTGTTACGGAAACATTGTTTTCCTTGCAACGTTTTTCATATATTGCGGTAAGTGCCGCCGCCCTTACTGCTTTGTTCCTGATGTATACTGATATTTCGTCCTTAAGGTCGTTTGCAATCTGTATACCCTTGTCACTGAGCGAAAGTATGCCGTTTTCTTCTGTAATTGCACCTACTCTGAGCAAATCGTCAATTGCCTGTGAAATTTCAAAATAATGGGCAATGGCGTTGTCGTAAAGTGCTGACTGTATGCTGTCCCTCGTGAGTGAAGCATCAGTATTTGCTATAATGTAGCATATTATTATCTTTATTTTTTCCGTGCTCCGTATACCGCCTACGGTATCGTCAACGGGATATGCGTCAAGTTTGAAATCCATAAATAATCCTCTTTGGACACCTTAAGTTTTCAGAGGTGTCCCTTTATAAATTAAAGATTTGAAAGGTCATAGGGTGTACGCTGATAAACAAAGTAGTTGAGCCAGTTTGTAAACAGGAGCACACCGGTGCTTCGCCATTTGATAACAGGCGATTTTGTCGGGTCGTCATCGGGGAAGTAGTTATAAGGTATCTGAATGTCAAGTCCCTTGTTCTTATCCCTGAAATATTCCTTTGCAAGTGTGTCCGCATCGTATTCGGAATGACCTGTTGAAAAAAAGTTTCTGCAATTCATATCTGACAGCAGATGCACGCCTGCTTTTTCTGAGTATGAAAGCACCTGCAGGTCTTTGATTTTTGCAATATCGTCCATTCTTATCTCTGTGTGCCTTGACTGGGGTACGTAATATATGTCGTCAAGACCTCTCATAAGAGGATGGTATAAATCAAGGGGTTTGTGCTCAAATATGCCGAACATTTTTTTCTCAAGGGGGTACTTTTTCAGCCCGTAATAGTAGTAGAGTGCCGCCTGTGCGCCCCAGCAGATGTTGAAGGTGGAGTATACGTTGGTTTTTGCCCATTCAAAAACGGTGCAAAGCTCCTCCCAGTAGTCAACCTCTTCAAACTCCATATGCTCAACGGGTGCACCTGTGACGATCATTCCGTCAAATTTATCGTTTTTGATTTCGTCAAAGGTCTTGTAGAATTTTGTAAGGTGCTCCTGCGACGTATTTACCGATGTGTGGGTTGCCATCTGCAAAAGCTCAATATCCACCTGCAGGGGAGTATTGCTCAGAAGCCTTAACAGCTGAGTTTCAGTTTCAACCTTAGTGGGCATAAGGTTTACTATAAGTATTTTAAGCGGTCTTATATCCTGTGAATTTGCTCTGTCCTCCGCCATAACAAAAACGTTTTCCTTCTCAAGAAATGCTTTTGCAGGCAGTTCGTTTGTGATTTTAATAGGCATAAAAACTCACCTTATCTTTCTACTTTTATAAAATCATAAGCGCCGATAACAATATTTTCCGGTGTTACAACGGTGCTTCCCGTGTAGTTTACATAAATCTGTGTGCCGTTTGAATATGACGTGCAGTAAACGCCGGTAATGCTCTTGCCGTCAGAATTCTGCGTTATCTTCCTGTGCTCTGTTATTGCACAGTCGGATACACCTTTGAGTGCATCGTTTGCTTTTTCGTAGAATGCAGATATTTCCGTAATTCTTTCCGAAAGCAAGTAGCCGTCGTAGCAGAAGATGCTTGATGCATCATAAACCCATTCAAATGAGGGCATTGCGCCGTATTCTACGAATTGAAGCATATCGTACTTGTAAAGCGGGTCTGCCGCATCAATAGCCTTGCCGCCGTAAAGGGTACTGCCGTGAATTATGCTCTGCACAAAGGGAACGGGTTCGTAAGCGTTTCCTTCGGGATAGAATGTGTCAAATTCTGTTTCGGCTACGAAATCCGCACCGTACAGAGTGTATATGTTGCCGCCCTTTACAGACATACTGCCGTGATTTGAAAGTGTTTTTATTTCTGCGGCAACCGTATTTTTTGCAGTCTGTCTGTCAGTTTTATCGGAGGATGAAAGTATATATCCGGCGTCGCTTACTGAAAACGCGGAGCATATATCTGCAATATCACCTGAAAGGAATGCGGAAAGCTTGCTTGTAACCTTTTCAACGGGTGTAAGATACATCGTGTAGTCTTTTGTTGCAGAGTAAAGCTCTTCGTTGCGCTTTGATGCACCGATGGCTGAAACCTCACTGCCGATTCTTGTTGAAAGTCTTGATTCGCTGTAGTTTCTGTAAGCAAGGTCGTTTTTAAGGCTGTACACGGCGGATTCCCCGTCAACGGTTGTTAATCTGTCAGAAGTATTGTAGCTTTTTGATGTTGAAAAAATGTTAACATCCGTATAAACGGTGTAATTACGGCTTGCGGCATATCCGTAAAGCTGAGAATATGCACTTTTACCGCCTGCATCCTTCAGAATGTTTGCATTGTATAAATTTTTCTGTGCATATCCGCCCGAGAGCAGTCCTTTGAAATTAAGCTGAATGTTATCAATACCCTTGCTTTTGAGCGCATCAATAATATCAAGCGTCTGCTGTATTGTAGTAAGTGTTTCGCCGTCCTGTGAGCCGATAACGGTAATGAAGAACGGAATCGAACCGGAATTGTCGCTGTATGCTTCGTAAGGAAGAGTTCCGTTTTTTATAAATTCTTCCCTTGCGGCGTAAGCCATACCCGAGTAGTCTGCATCGGAATCCGAAAGAAATTTGTATACCACCGTAATGTTGCCCTCATATGTTGTGCCACGGTAGGTTTTGCCGTTTTCTGCAGTCTTTACAGGAGTAACGGTAAATTCAGCGTTTGCCTTTGACGGCTCGTCGAATGTCTTTCTTGATGCCTTTATCGTCGCAAGTGCATCACCGTCAGTTATTACAGCCGCAAACGCGTTGTTGTTTCTCTTTATGCCAAATACGGGTACTGTTGCTGATGCTGTGTTCTCCCCGTTTCCAAGGTATGGGTCAGCACCGTATACGTCAATGCTTACACTGTTTGTTGAAACATCGGTAACGTCTGTGTGCATAACTGCTCCCGCACCGTCGGGAACGAGAATGTAATCCTGCACGCTGTCGTCATAGGATGCACCGAAACAAGGGAGAAAGCTCAACTGTGAAATAAACGCATTTTTTGTACATTTCAGCTCAGCAAGATCTATATCTGCTGTAAGTGTCTGCTCGCTGAGAGTATATGTTACTGAAAATGCAACGTAAATATCATCTCTTGTAATATCTTCATAAGCTTTTTTTGCGGTTTCAGCTTTGTCGGACAGCACATAATGCACCGTTACCGAGTTTTCTGCTTTTTCGTATGTTGCGGCAGAAAAAGCAACCGAATTGTCCTGCGTATTAAGGCTGTATGTGCCGTCGGCTGTGCAAAGAGTAAGGCTGAATGCACAGGCTGTGGCATTGCTTCTGTCCGGCAAGGATTTCCAGATGTAGCTGTTTGTTTTGTCTTTTACATTTACGGTGTATGTCGTTTTGTCAATGTACAGCTCTGCATAATCAGACTGTGCAATCTTTTCGGTATCGGATGATGCGGTGTGATATTTACTGTCTGCATTTTCGGCAGAATAGAGCTCTGTAAAGTTTATTGTATCTGCGCAGGAGGAGAATAACGTACATATTGCAAGCATAAGCGAAAAAACAGCAATTATCTTTTTTTTCATCATCCTCACCGCCTCAATTTTTGAAAATTAAATAAATTATAGCATAAGCATACTAAAACCGCAAGCAGTTTAACTATATTTTTTATATTTTAAAATATTGACAACGCGTAAAAAATAAAATATACTTAATCTATAAATCAAAATGGGGATGAATTTTCAGTTATGAAACTCAGTTCAAACAAAAAACTGCTTATCACAGTGGGCGTGTTTGCTGTTATAATTATAGCATCAGCCGTTGTTCTGAAGCTTGTAGGCAGTATGGAAAAGGATGATAACACATCAATTTATAATGATGAAACCGTAAGTGTGGAGTACAATTCGGACGACTATATTCAGGAGTATACCACAAAAGAGGTAACCACCGTTTCCGAAATGAACAACAGCTCTATTACTCTTGAAGAAATTGCAATAATGAACGCATATATCGACGGTCAGTATTATCTCAGCGGCGTTATGAATATGGACGGCACGCCTACTGAAATAGACCTTGCGATCTCAGGAAAAAACTTCCAGACCTCAATGGAGGTTGAGGGTATGGATATGTCAATAATGTACCTTAACGGAAACGTGTATTTTGTTGACAATTCCACTAAAATTTATCTTGCGCTTACAGACCTTCTTATGGATTCAATGGATGTGGATTTGTCCGAAATGGAAGAAATCACAGAGTATTTAAGCCTTGAAGCTTACAATTTTACATCGTTCAAGGAAGGCAAAACGGAAATTGACGGCGTTACTGCAAATTGCTATACATATTACAATGATGAAATGTCGGTTGCATTCTGCTTTATCGACAACGAACTCAGACAGGTAAATTACGGCGACGGCTACGGTAACGTTGCATCATCAATGACAGTATATGAATTTTCATCGCAGATACCCTCGGGTATGCTCACTCTTTCGGGGCTCAGGGGTACAACTGCGGCAGCATTCCTTAATTCATATATGGATTTGTTAGGTTAATTTTATTATCATTTTTGGCGAGGTATACAAATGGGTGGATTTTTCGGCGTAGCATCAAAAGAGGATTGTGTATTTGACCTGTTTTTCGGAACAGACTATCATTCACATCTTGGTACAAGGAGAGCGGGACTTGCTGTTTACAGCGAGGAGCACGGCTTTGACAAGGCAATTCACAACATCGAAAACACTCCTTTCAGAACTAAGTTTGACAGTGAATCTGTTGAAATGAAAGGTAATCTGGGTATCGGATGTATTTCCGATTACGAGGCTCAGCCTATTTTTATAAGAAGTCATCACGGCTCTTATGCAATTACCACAGTGGGTAAAATCAATAACGCTCAGCAGATTGCAAACGAGATTATTGACGACAAAACTCACTTTTTTGAAATGCGGAACGGCGAAATCAATCCTACCGAGCTTGTAGCCGCTATCATCAACCGTAAGGATAATTTCATTGAGGGTATAAAATATGCTCTTGAAATAATAGAAGGCTCTCTCAGCCTGCTTATACTCACTCCTCTCGGCATTTATGCCGCAAGGGACAAGCTTGGCAGAACTCCCGTTGTAATCGGACAGAAGGATACAGGCTTCTGTGCCGCATTTGAATCCTTTTCGTACCTTAATCTCGGCTATAAGGATTATAAGGCATTAGGCCCCGGTGAGGTCGTCGTTATCACTCCCGATAACGTAAAAACTCTTGCTCAGCCCGGCGACGAAATGAAGATATGCACCTTCCTTTGGGTGTATTACGGCTATCCGTCATCTTCGTATGAGGGTATAAGCGTTGAAAAAATGCGTAATAACTGCGGCAGACTTATTGCAAAGCGTGACCATATCACACCCGATATCGTTGCAGGCGTTCCCGATTCGGGTATTGCCCACGCAATCGGTTATGCAAATGAGTCGGGCGTATCGTATGCAAGACCTTTTATCAAGTACACACCCACCTGGCCCCGCTCGTTTATGCCCACAAATCAGAGCAAGCGTAACCTTATTGCAAAAATGAAGCTTATTGCCGTTCACGACCTTATTGAGGATAAGAGCCTGCTTCTTATTGACGACTCAATCGTAAGAGGTACACAGCTTCGTGAAACTACGGAATTTTTATATGAAAGCGGTGCAAAAGAGGTTCATATAAGACCTGCCTGTCCGCCTATAATGTTCAGCTGTAAATATCTCAACTTTTCACGCTCAACATCGGAAAAAGAGCTTATTGCAAGACGCGTGATTATGGAGCTTGAGGGGGATGAAAATCCTCCGAGAGAGGTAATTGACGAATACACCAATCCCGACAGCGAAAAGCATAAGAGAATGGTTGAAGAAATCGGAAAGAAGCTCCACTTTACATCACTGAGATACCACCGCCTTGACGATATGATTGAAGCAACAGGCCTGCCCGCAGAAAAACTCTGCACATATTGCTGGAACGGAAAAGAATAATTACAAAAGTCCTCCTTTTGCGGAGGACTTGATTTTATATGTAACTTTCAACAATTGCCCATATGACGGCAATTACTATTGACGGCAGAAGATTTGCAACTCTGATTTTTTTGCCCCATATCAGATTGACGCCCACACAGAAGATAAGCATTGAGCCTGTAAGGGAGAGGTAGGAGAGTGCCGTTTCGGTCATAATCGGCTCAATAAATCCTGATAAAAGCGTGACCGACCCTTGCAGTACGGCAACGGGAATTGCAGAGAATATACAGCCCTTTCCCATTGACGCGGTCATAATGATTATGATTATAAGGTCGAGAATCGCCTTCGCGGTAAGGATTGAATAATCACCGTATATTCCGTCTTTTATTGAGCCTACAATTGCCATTGCACCTATGCTGACGGTAAGTGACGCGGTAACAAAGCCGTCAACAAAGGAGTTGTCTTTTTCACTTTTCGTCTTGCGCTTGAGCCATTCGCCGAAACGCTCCATTTTGCCGTCGATGTTCAGCAATTCACCGATTACTGCGCCTATTGAAAGCGCACCGATCATCATCATTGTGCCGCCGCTTGAGATTTTACCGTTTTCTACGGTGAACATCTCCTGTAAAGTACCTGCAATGCCGATAAACAGTACGCAGATCCCGTTTGACTTCATAAGCGTATCCTGAAGTCTTGCGGGAATTTTTTTGCCGAATATTAAACCGATAAGTCCGCCTGCGATTATGGCTAAGGTGTTTATTATTGTGCCTAATCCTGTCATTTTCTTCACTCTGTTCATTAGTATGATGCACAATAATATCACAAAACGCCGTAATCTTCAAGCGGATTTTTATTTTAAAGTATCATCGGCTGAAGCTGTTTGCCTACTATCGCCTGAAGAAATGTATCTTTTGTCTTTGAAAAATCGGCAACTATTGAAGTGGGTTTATGCTCGCAATCATCTTGCCTGAAAGGCACAAAATATATGTTCTTTGCATTCATCAGCAGTCCTATGTTCTTTGCGGCATTTCCCAAGGCGTCGTTTGTTGAAACGGCTATAATAACGGGATTCCCGTTTCTTAAATTCGATTTTGCAGCAAGCGTTACCGATGTGTCGGCAATTCCTGCTGCAAGCTTTGCAATGGTGTTTCCCGTGCAGGGCTCGATAATGAGCGCATCAATAAGCTTTTTAGGGCCTATCGGCTCTGCATCGGTTATGGTGTGTATGATTTTATGTCCGCATATATTTTCGATTTTTTTAATGTGTTCACTTGCCTTGCCGAAGCGTGTGTCCGTTTCGTACGCATTTGCAGACATTATGGGGATTACGTCTATTCCGGCGTTTTTCAGTTCTTCTATCTGAGGAATTGCCTTGTGGAATGTGCAGAATGAACCGCACAGGGCAAATCCTGCTTTAAGTGCCATTTACATCACCTCTGTAAAATTGTAATATTGTATCACATATAATTTTTCCTGCGGTCTCCGGTGCCGTTCTCCCCGGCAGAGAGCCCGCTTTTACTACGTTTATACCGTACCGCTGTGCACAGTCAAAATCCGTTCCGAAGGGCGCAGATGCAATCTCAATTATCACCGAATCGGACTTTAAATTGGAAATTATGTGTTCATCAATTATTCTTGCGGGAACGGTGTTGATTATTGCTGTTATGTCGGCACAGCTACTGCAGAATTGTGAAAGCCTGCACACCTTCATTCCGTCATCTGCGGCTTGTTGCAGATTTTCGTCGCTTCTTGCGGCAACAGTCACCTCGGCGCCCATACATTTAAGCTTTTTGCATATTTCCTTTGCACATCTGCCGTAGCCCGTAACGGCGCATTTCATACCGTCAATCGTTTCCGGCAAGGAGTTTATAAGTATGCCTATAACTCCCTCTGCGGTAGGTATTGCATTTTTAACGGTCAGAATCTC
This sequence comes from Clostridia bacterium, assembly GCA_017465825.1. Taxonomy (GTDB): domain Bacteria; phylum Bacillota; class Clostridia; order Oscillospirales; family Acutalibacteraceae; genus UBA1081. The sequence goes on along the minus strand of JAFTVI010000013.1, from coordinate 42,945 downwards.
ATCCTTGTAATAATCAAAAACACGGATGTTCTTTGCTTTGAGCTTTTCTTCCCATTCGGGGAGAATCATACCGCCCGCAACGGTTGAATTCTCGGGCAGAAGACGTATAAAATCCCCGAAATAAAATGCTTCTCCCGCAAGAGGCGCGTTGATGTTTATGTTGTCGCGGCTTACGGGAACGGGCAGAATAAAAAGTGAGCAGGCAGAAAAATCATCCGCTTTGTATTCTCCGGGATAAATGCGTTTTACGCAGTAGCCTCTGTTCTCCAGAATTTTTTTCATATATGAAAAACGGCAGTCGCCGCCGATTATCATTATATTTTCATTGTTCATATCTGTTCCTCCTACGGTATTTTATGCTTGAATGGGTGATTGGGTTCGCAATATTAAAAAAAATCACATTTTAGCATTGTAATTCTGAATAAATTATTATATAATACTATGATAGATTAGTATTAGTTTATTATTATGATTAAGGAATGATAACGTTGAGCCGGAAGTATTGGCAGATTTCGTCTTTTGATAAAAAACAAGCGGCACAGCTTGCATACGAATACGGCTATGATGAATTTGCTGTTCTTTTGCTTAATTCAAGAGGCATAACCGAGCCTGAGGATATTGCTCAGTTCCTCGACAGCGAAATTGAGCTGTCAGACCCTTTCCTTATCAAGGATATGGACAAAGCGGTGTGCCGTATTCAGAAAGCAATAGATAATTTTGAAAAAATTACAGTTTACGGTGACTACGATGCAGACGGCGTTACTGCTACTGCGCTGTTGTATCTTTATCTTGAGGCGACGGGCGCAAACGTTACATATTACATACCTTCCCGTATGGAGGAAGGCTACGGACTTCATACAAGTGCAATAGATAAGCTCGCTCAGCAGGGTGTAAATCTTATTATAACCGTCGATAACGGTATAAATTCCGTAAAAGAGGCTGAATATATAAAAAGCAAAGGTATAGACCTTGTAATTACTGACCATCATCAGCCGGGAGATACTCTGCCCGATGCGGTTGCCGTTGTAAATCCCCACAGAGCAGACGATACAAGCCCGTTCAAGTATCTTGCAGGCGTAGGTGTTGCATTCAAGCTTGCGGCGGCTCTTGAGGGCGGCGACTGTGACAGCGTGCTTGCAGATTTTGCAGATATTGCGGCAATCGGCACGGTTGCGGATATCGTACCTCTCAAAGGCGAAAACAGAAGTCTTGTTGTTGCCGGTATAAATGCAATAAATTCTTCACCCCGTACGGGTATTACCGCTCTGCGTAACGTTGCAGGCTATCAGAATAAGGATTTCACATCAACGGGTATTGCCTTTGCAATCGCGCCGAGAATCAATGCGGCAGGCAGAATAGAATCCGCCGCCACAGCACTGAAGCTCCTTCTTTGTGAGGATGAGCTTGATGCGCAGATGCTTGCAAATCAGCTTGACGGCTTTAACGTAATGCGTCAGGATATTGAGGCTGATATAGTGCAGGAGGCTGTAAGACGCATAGAAAATGATGAAAAATTAAAATATTCAAGAGTGCTTGTTGTTGAGGGTAACAACTGGCACGCAGGTGTTATAGGAATCGTGGCGTCAAAGCTTGTTGACCGTTACGGCAAGCCTGCTATGGTTATCGCAAAGGACGGCAGCGGAGAGGCAAAAGGCTCCTGCAGAAGTATTGAGGGCTTTTCGCTTTTTGATGCATTGAGCAGTGTGAGTGATTCGCTTGTACGCTTCGGCGGACATACTCTTGCGGCAGGCTTTACGGTAAGAGATGATGAAATTGATTCCTTCCGTGAAAGAATCAATGAATATGCCGAAAAACAGGCTATGTTCTATCCCGTTCTGCATCTTGACTGCAAACTCAACCCTGCAACGATTGATATTGACCTTATTGATACACTTTCTCAGCTTGAGCCATTCGGCGCAGAGAATCCTCAGCCGATGTTCGGTCTTTATAAAGTGAATATCGTTTCCGTAAAGCCTCTGGGCAGTACGGGCAAGCATATACGCATTGTTTTTGAAAAGAAATTCAGCCGATTCAATGCAGTATGCTTCGGTGTCAGCGCTGATGACTTTCCCTATGAAACAGGTGATACGGTTGACCTTGCAGTCACTATTGACAAAAACGAGTTCAGGGGCGAGGTCAAGCCGAATATCTATATAAAAAGTGTAAAGGATTCACGCTTTACGGATGAAGACTATTTCAGGTGTGAGCGTCTTTACGACAGAATAAGAAGCGGCGCACTTCTTAGTGAAACAGAAAGACGTTCAGCCTGTCCTGACAGAGCTTTTGCGGCAGGTGTTTTCAGACTTGTCAAGTCAAAAAAACGCTGTATTTATACACCTGAGCAGATTGCAGTCAAAATGGGTTACGGCTCGGATATGACCTGCAAAGTAAGAATTGCGATTGATGCATTCTGTGAGTTGGGTCTTATGAAATCGGAGGACGGTGCATTGAAGATTGTGGAAAATGCGCCTAAGGTGTCCCTTGGTTCTTCAGCAATACTGAAAAGCTTAGGCTACATTGAATAAACAGAGAGGGTGATTTTATGAGTGACAATGCGGTAAGCACCGGAAGAGAAAAATATAATGAACTGCGCAAAAAATTTGCAGGAGTGTTTTCCCCTGAAAATATTGCTGTGATTGATAAGGCGTTTGAGCTTGCTAACGAAGCGCACGGCGACCAGAAACGCAAATCGGGAGAGCCGTACATCATTCACCCTATTGCGGTTGCAACAATTCTTTTTGATGAATTGGGTATGGATATGCCATCTGTTGCGGCGGCTCTGCTTCACGACGTGGTAGAGGATACCGATTACGAGCTTGATGACATAAGGGAGCGTTTCGGTGATGAAATTGCTCTTCTTGTTGACGGTGTTACAAAAATCAACCGTGTGCAGATTTCGAGCAAAGAGGAACAGCAGGCGGAGAATTTAAGAAAAATGCTTATGGCTATGTCGCAGGACATAAGAGTTATTATTATCAAGCTCTCCGACCGTGTGCATAACATCAGAACATTGCAGTATGTTCCCGAAGAAAAACGGAGAATGACTGCAAGAGAAACTCTTGAAATTTACGCTCCCATAGCTCACAGACTCGGTATCAGAGCCTTTAAAGAGGAGCTTGAGGATAAGTCAATAGGTTTTCTTGACCCCGTTGCTTATCACGATATTGAAACAAAACTGGAAGTGCAGAATTCACAGCGTCTTGAATTTCTTGCACAGATAAAAGATAAAATCACAAACCGTGTTCACGAATCAATCAGGGATGCAAAGGTCGATGCCCGAATCAAGAGCGTACACGGCATATACCGCAAAATGTACATCGGCGGCAAAAATTTTGACCAGATATACGACATTTACGCTGTAAGAATTATTGTTGATACCGTTGTAGACTGCTATAACTGTCTTGGTATAGTGCACGATATGTTCCGTTCACTTCCGGGCAGATTCAAGGATTATATATCAAATCCCAAACCCAATATGTATCAGTCACTTCATACAACGCTTATCTGCCCCGAAGGTATACCCTTTGAGGTGCAGATCCGTACCTGGGATATGCACCGCAACGCCGAATACGGTATCGCCGCCCATTGGAAGTATAAAATGGGCAGAAGCGACAGAGATGTTGACAGACGCCTTGTATGGATTCGTGAAATGCTCGAAAGTCAGCAGGAATCCGACAACGCAGGCGACATCGTGCAGGATATCAAAAGCGACCTTGCATCCGAAGAGGTTTTCGTTGTAACACCTAAGGGTACGGTTATCTGTCTGCCTATGGGTGCAACGGTTATCGACTTTGCATATGCAATACATTCAGCAGTCGGTCACAAAATGACGGGCGCTAAGGTTGACGGCAGAATCGTTCCCATTGATTATGAGGTTAAAACGGGTGAAATCGTTGAAATTCTCACCACATCACAGCAGGGTAAAGGCCCAAGCCGAGACTGGCTCAAAATTGTAAAAACAAGCGGCGCAAGGACGAAGATCCGTTCCTGGTTTAAAAAGGAAAAGCGCGATGAAAATATCGTCGCAGGTAAAATTGAGTTTGAAAAAGAGCTTAGAAAAAGCAATATAAGGCTTGATGACGAGCAGATGGAGCAGCTGCTTGATGCGCTTTGCGAAAAACAGCACCAGAATTCAATTGACGATTTCTTTGCGGCAATCGGCTACGGCGGCATCAGCATAAACCGTATAATGAGCAACATCCGTGACGAGGTTGCAAAAATCGTTGCCGCGTCAAAGCCTGTACAGACAGAGATTAAGCTTGTAAAACCCAAGCAGTCGAGCGGTGACGGCGTTATCGTTGAGGGTATAGACAACTGCCTTGTAAAGCTTTCAAAGTGCTGCAGTCCCATCCCCGGTGACGATATAATCGGTTTTATCACAAGAGGTCACGGTGTTTCCGTGCATAAAAAGGATTGCACCAACGTGCCCAAAAATATTTCATCAGCTGCAGAGCCCGAGCGTTGGATAAACGTTCATTGGGAGACAACGGGCAATCAGGGCTTCAATACAACCCTTGCAATCTCCTGCATTGACAGAATGAGTATGCTTGCGGATATTTCCGTTGCTCTTGCAAATATGCACGTTATGATTCACAATGTCAACACTCGCGACCCCAAGGACGGCACGTTCCTTCTGTATATGACCGTTACGGTAAACAATGCTGAGCATCTCAGAGGTATTACCGCCAAGCTTACAAAAATCAACGGAGTGCTTAACATTGAGCGTTCCGCAAACTGATAAATTAAAGGAGAGAAAAACTATGGCAAAGAAAAAGTTATATTTATCAAATACGGATAAAAAAATCGCAGGCGTATGCGGCGGTATAGCAGAATATTTCGGCATTGATGCAACAATCGTAAGAATTGCACTTGTGGTATTCATCGCATTGGGCGGCTCAGGTCTGCTTCTGTATCTTATAGGCTGGGCTGTTATGCCTAAAAGACCCGAAGTAAACGACGGAGAATACGCCGATTATACCAATGACGGTGACAACGGATGAAAGCAGTAATTCAGCGTGTAAAATCTTCATCGGTCAGGGTTGACGGCGATGTCGTAGGCTCAGTCGGTCACGGCTATCTCGTGCTTCTGGGCGTAATGGACGGTGACACAAAAGCTCACGCAGAAATAATGGCGAAAAAGACAGCCGCATTGCGTATATTCTGTGATGAAGACGATAAAATGAATAAATCCATACTCGACATAGACGGCGAAATTCTTGTTGTATCTCAGTTTACACTGTGTGCAGACGTGAAAAAGGGCAACAGACCCTCGTTCACTCCCTCTGCCGCACCGGATACGGCAAACGAGCTGTACGAATATTATATGGAATGTCTTAAAACTAACGGTGTCAGAAAAGTTGAGCACGGTATCTTTGCCGCCGAAATGGAAGTTTCCATTGTAAACGACGGACCTGTTACCATTCTCTACGATACCGATATATGGAATGTGAAGGCCTGATATGATAAAATGTTACGTTGCAGGTCCCGTATCTGCAAATACCTATATTTTAAAGGATGATGCAACAGGTGACGTTGCAGTTATCGACTGCGGTGAATGTACGGCAGAAATCGCATCCGCATTAAAGGGGGAGAGTGTGAAATATATTCTTCTCACTCACGGTCATTTTGACCATATAAACGGTGTATATGAGCTTAAAAGGCTTTTCCCCGATGCAAAAATTGCAATACACTCCCTTGATGCAGGCTGTCTGAGTGATGATTTACTCAGTCTGGGCAGAGGCTTCGGCATTTCCTGTAACGAAAAGTGCGATGCTGACGTTCTTCTTTACGACGGCGATACGCTTGATTTTGGCGACAGCGAAATAAAAGTGCTTCATACACCGGGGCATACACAGGGCGGCGTTACCTATGTGTACAAAAACAGTCTTTTTACGGGTGATACACTTTTCTGCCGCAGTGTGGGCAGAACGGACTTCCCCGGCGGAAGCTTTCCCGTGCTTCACGCGTCTGTAACAAGACTTTTTTCTCTTGAAGGAGATTATAAGGTCTGTCCCGGTCACGACAAGACCACCACTCTCGAAATTGAACGCAAACTCAACCCCTATATCAAATGGAGTAAGAAATGATACTTTCCGTAATCAACCATTCTTACAGATACGAAACTGAAAACGTTGTAAGAATATTTTTCCCTGTTGAAAAAATTATCATTACAGACTCACTGCCTGATGCTTCTTCGGATTACATCATAACCGAAAGGAGAGAGTCAGACGGTGATGTTACTGTGTGCTGTTCTGTCAGCATAAACGGCAAAACCGCACAGGGAGAGAAGAAGGTTTGCGGCGGTGATGAGGAATTATTGCTTGCACAGCTGATTTTTGAAATTCTTACGCAGATTACACAGTACACACCCTCCTGGGGTGTGCTTACTGGTGTAAGACCGTCTAAGCTTATGCGTAGCCTGATTGCATCAAGCGGTGAGGCCGACGCAATTGCTCATTTTAAAGATAATTTGTTTGTTTCTGACGATAAAACACAGCTTGCACTGTCTGTTGCAAGGGCAGAGGATAAAATTATTTCACTTTCCCGTGATAATTCATATTCACTTTATGTTTCAATTCCTTTCTGTCCCACAAGGTGCAGTTATTGCTCCTTTGTATCTCATTCAATCGCACAGGCAAAAAAGCTTATCCCCGATTATGTTTCACTTCTTTGCAGGGAGCTTGAGGAGATTGCAAAGATTGCAGACAGCTTAAAGCTTAACCTTGAAACTGTCTATTTCGGCGGCGGTACACCTACTTCATTGGATGAAGCTCAGCTTAAAGCCGTTACCGATGCAGTCAGCAATAATTTTGATGTTGCAAAGGTCCGTGAATACACCGTTGAGGCGGGCAGACCCGATACCCTCAATGCGGAAAAACTGCGTATTATGAAGAATGCAGGCGTTTCGAGAATAAGCATAAATCCCCAGACCTTCAATCCAGATGTTCTTCGCGCAATCGGCAGAAACCATACTCCCGAAATGACCGAGAATGCTTTTTATATGGCAAGGGAAGCAGGCTTTGATAACATAAATATGGACTTTATCGCATCACTTCCCACCGATACATACGAGAGCTTTTGTGCAAGCATCGACAGGGCAATTTCACTTGCACCCGAGAATATCACGGTGCACACCCTTGCTCTCAAACGTGCCGCAACAATCGTAACGGGCGGTGAATCCGGATCCGTACAGGGTGATACGGACAAAATGCTTTCATATGCATCACACGAGCTTTATGCAAACGGATATTTCCCTTATTATATGTACCGTCAGAGCAAATCCGTAGGTAATAACGAAAATGTTGGCTGGTGCAGGAATGACAGGGAGTGTTTGTACAATATATATATGATGGAAGAAGTGCATACTGTTCTTGCGGCAGGCGGCGGAGCCGTAACTAAGCTTAAATCTCCCTTTGAAAACAGGATTGAACGTATTTTTAATTTTAAATATCCTTATGAATACATAAACAGATTTGATGAGCTGTCACAGCGCAAAAACAGAATTGCCGGGTTTTATGAAGAACTCGGAATGTAAATTTTTCTAATATTTCCGAAAGGAACGGTTAACATAATGGGCGGACGAAAAAAACAGTCTTTGCTTAACGGTGCACTTGTGCTTGTTGTTGCAACTGCATTCGTAGAAATTATCGGACTTCTTTATAAAATACCTCTTACGGAGCTTATTGGTACTGTAGGCAGAGGTTATACGGGTACTGCATATAATATCTATATTCCCATTCACAACATTGCATTGGCAGGCTTGCCCGTTGCAATATCAAAGCTTGTGGCGCAAAGTATAGCACAGGGACATTATAAGGATGTAAAAAAAATATTTAAAATTGCATTCAGGCTGTTCCTTGTTGCAGGTGTCATAGGTACGGTAATTCTCCTTGCTATGGCATACCCCTATGCAAAGTCTATGGATAATATGGCATCCCTGCCGTCAATTATTATGATTGCACCTGCAGTTTTCCTCTGCTGTGTAATGTCGACCTACAGAGGCTATTATTCAGGTCTGCGTAACCAAAATCCCACAGCCCTTTCACAGATGTGCGAAGTGCTCGGCAAACTCATTTTCGGTCTCGGTCTTGCATTTATCGTTCAGCAGTACGGAATAAACTGCTTTGAACAGGGCTTGCCCGTATTCGGTACTGAATGTGCCACTATGGATGAAGCGATCCTTGCCCTTGCACCTTATGCGGCGGCGGCTTCAATTTTCGGCGTGACTATGGGTGCGGCTTGCTCACTTTTGTTCCTTGTTATCCGCCATAAAACGGTAGGCGATAAGATAACGGACGAGGAGCTTGCAACAGCTCCCGAAGCAAAGTCGGGCAAAGAAATTGCAAAAATGCTCGGCGCTATTGCAGTTCCCGTTGTAATCAGCACCCTTGTAATGAATATAACCAATCTTATTGATTCCTGGTCTATTCAGGCACGTCTGCAGACTGCCATAAACAGCGGACTTTCCACTATAGAGGAGATGTATGCATCGGCTCTTTCACTTGCAGGCAAAATGAGTAATACTCAGCTTAAATCATACATCTACGGCGCATACGAAATCGCTCTTGATTTCAGAAATCTTGTACCTACTATCACAACCACCCTCGGCAGCAGTGCAATTCCCGTTCTGTCCGAAGCCTGGACTGTAAAAAACAAGCTTATGCTCCGTTCATCCATTGAATCCGTCGTAAGGGTTACAATGCTTATTTCCCTGCCTGCAGGTATGGGTATGGCGATACTCTCCGAACAGCTTCAGCAGTTGGTTTACGGCGCATCAAGCAGTATCAGTATTTCTGCTCACGTAATGGCTGTTTACGGCAGCTTTACATTCATTATGGCAATATCTCAGCCGCTTATCAATATGCTTCAGGCAATCGGCAGAGTTGATATTACTATGAAGTCCGTATCAATAGCGGCTGTTGCAAAGGTTGTAATCAATTTTGTGCTCGTAGGTATTCCCTCAATCAATATCAACGGCGCAATCATCGGTACATTCTGCTTCTATCTTATTGTTGTAAGCGTAAACCTTACCGCTCTTATAAGAGAAACAGGTGTTAAATTTAACTTTAAATCGGTATTCTTCAAGCCTCTGTTCTGTGCCGCACTTTGCGCAATAGCGGCGTGGGCATTTACGGGGATTGCAGATAAGCTCCTGCCCGCATTTGAAATCAATTCACGAATCTGCACAACTACCGTTTCTGCGATTATCGGTATTGTCGGGGCTGTTGTTGTGTACGTTCTCGCCCTTCTTTTCTCAAGGTCAATAGTGGCAGAGGATATAAAAATGCTCCCGAAAGGCGAAAAAATTTGTAAAATACTTGAAAAATACAACTTAATAGGGTAAAATAGACTTTACGGACATTTTTTACATCAAAAAGCAAGGAATTTTTAAAATGAGTGTTGACTATACCTTCAAAGATAAGTATAATATATATGATTTGCTCGAAATTATGAGGATTCTCCGTGCTCCGGGCGGTTGTCCCTGGGATGCCGAGCAGGATCACGAATCAATTAAAAAGAATTTTATAGAAGAAACCTATGAGGTCGTAGAGGCAATCAACAAGTGTGATAACGAGCTTTTGCTCGAAGAGCTCGGTGACGTGCTTCTGCAGGTTGTTTTCCACGCACAGATGGAAAAAGAAAAAGGCGTGTTTGATTTTGACGATGTTGCTGACGGCATCTGCAAAAAGCTTATCATCCGCCATCCTCACGTTTTCGACAATATTGATGTAAACAATACGGACGAAGTGCTTTCCAATTGGGATGCCATCAAGCGCAGTACAAAAAATCAGAAATCAACTACCGAGGCTATGAGCTCAGTGCCGAGGGAGTTGCCTGCTCTTATGAGGAGCGAAAAGCTCCAGCATAAAGCGGCAAAATCGGGTGCAGAGCTTGATGTTGATGCTGTGGATTTTGTGCAGACCAAGGCAAAGGCTATTGAAAACGGCGTAACGGAAGAGTCGGTAGGCGAGCTTCTGTTTGCGGCAGTTGCACTTGCAAGGCAGAATAAGATCGATCCGGAAGAAGCACTTACAAAGATTGCGGATAAATTCCTTGAAGACTTCGGCGAGTACGAAAAAGCTCCCGAAGATGTAAAGAAATCTGCAAAGCTTTATTGATTCAGTACCCAAAAATATGTATATAAATTTTGGAAGAATGTAAAAAGGAGGAAAAGACAATGAAAAAATCAGAGCTCGTTGCAGCAGTTGCTTCAAAGGCTAACCTTTCAAAGAAGGATGCAGAGGCAGCAGTCAGCGCAGTAGTAGCATCAGTTTCAGAGGCTCTTGCTAACGGCGAATCAGTTCAGCTTGTTGGCTTCGGCACATTTGAGGTTCGTGAGCGTTCAGAGAAGGTTTGCCGTAACCCCAGAACAGGTGAAACAATGACAGTTGCAGCTACAAAGGTTCCCGCTTTCAAGGCAGGCGCAGCACTTAAGAATGCAGTTGCAAAATAATTGACAAATAGCGTATAAAGAAAGAACCGTTCCGCGGTTCTTTTTTTGTTGTTGCAATCATTTGGCATATGAGGTATAATATAAACAATAATTTACCTAATTAACAATGTACAATGTATAATGTACAATGGAGGAAAGGGCTCCGCCCTTTAACCCGATTTATTTTTATCCGTTAATTGTACATTGTAAATTGTACATTGTACATTAAATTATTGTTTATCAATCTGAATTCAAGCTAAAACTTTATAATAACAAAGAGAGGATTATTATGCGTCTTGATAAATATTTAAAGGTGTCCCGTCTTGTAAAGCGCAGAACCGTGGCAAACGAATTGTGCGATGCAAAGCACATTGACGTCAACGGCAAAACTGCAAGAGCTTCTTATGAAGTCAAGGTTGGTGACGTTATTGAAATCCGCATAGGCAGTAATGTTACAAAAGTTAGCGTGCTTGAGGTTAATGAGTACGCAACAAAGGAAAATGCCGCATCTATGTATAAGGTGATATGAATGGATGAAAACAATCTTTATTCTCCTGAGAATAATTGTGCTGACGATGAAAATACAGTAAAGGATAATGCAGATACGGCATTGTCCGAAATTCCTGTTGTCAGAAACGACAGTGCACCGCCTTTTTTGAAAATTGCGGTTATAATGTGCGTTGTCTGTACCATTATAGGTGCAATAGTAGGTGGAATTGTAGCCGGAGTTATAGTCAGCCGCAACAATGATAATTCCCGTGATGTTATTTCCGATGTTGTTGATGAAACTACAACACAGAATACAACCACCACCGAGAAAGAAACCGCAACCAAAGAGGAGAAAACCACAAAATCCTCTGCCGTCGCAGAAACCACAACTATAATGTCGGGCACCGTCACATCATCTGACGATAAGCCGTCTGTTGAAAAAACTTATTCGGCAAAAGATATTTATGCAAATAACGTTGAATCTGTCGTGGGTATTGAAGTAAGAATAGGCAATTCCACCGCATCGGGCACAGGCTTTATTATAAGCGAAGAAGGCTATATCGTTACGAATTACCACGTTGTAAGCGGCGCGGACAGCTATGTGGTAACGCTTCACAATAAAAAAAGCTATAACGCCACACTTGTCGGCTATGAGGATTCAAATGACATTGCCGTACTGAAAATTGAACCGAAAGGCAAAATTCAGAGCGTAATCTACGGCGAATCCTCTGCTCTTGAGGTCGGTGATTCGGTCTACGTTATCGGCAATCCTCTCGGTGACCTGACCTATACTCTTACAGACGGCATTGTCAGCGCGCTTAACAGACTTATCACCACTGACGATTTGAATGTTATCAATATGTTCCAGACAAATGCCGCCATCAACAGCGGTAATTCAGGCGGTCCGGTATTTGATGAACACGGCTATGTTGTGGGAATTGCCTGTGCAAAATATGCGGCTTCGTCAATTGAGGGGCTCAGCTTCTGCATCCCTATTGACGATGTAAGAAGTATGATTGATGAAATTATAAATATCGGTTATGTTTCGGGACAGGCGAGCCTTGGTGTGTCCGTGTGCGATAAAGAAGTCGTTTCCTACGGCTTTATACAGACTTACAGAAGTATAACAGGCGCAAAAATTGTCGCTGTCGGTTCGGGTACATGTGCAGAAAAGTACGGCTTGCAGGCAGGTGATGTTATCACGGCTGTGGGCAGTGAACCGGTAACCTCCGTGTCAGAGCTGAAAACCATTCTGTCCAATTACAGAAGTGACGACGTAACAATAATTAAGTTCACCCGAAACGGTGCGGAACAGTCCGTAACACTCATTCTCGATGAATATTCACCCGCCGAAGCGAGAACAAACTATTCGTATGTGTATGACCTTTAAACAATAATTTACCTAATTAACAATGTACAATGTATAATGTACAATGGAGGAAAGGGCTCCGCCCTTTAACCCGATTTATATATTATCCGTTAATTGTACATTGTAAATTGTACATTAAATTATTGTTTACCGTAATATCCCCAATGCTGTCCTCATATTATTGAGTGACAGCATTTTTTTGGAGTGATTGAAATGACAGAAGAGAAGCGCATAACGTTTCCTCACAATATCAGTCTTGAGGAGCGGCGGAATCTTTCAGTTTCCGGTGTAACGGATATCGGCAGCTATGATGAGCAGAGCATTACCGCAGAAACAGAGCAGGGCGAGCTTACAATAAAAGGGCAGAATCTGCACATTATCAGAATGAGTGTTGATGCAGGGGAACTTGTTGTTGAAGGTACGGTCAACGCGCTTGAATACAGCGAAATGCGCGAAACCGGCGGCGGATTTTTCTCAAGGCTTTTTAAATGATGTATGTAACTGATATTGTAACTCAGCTCAGGAACCTGATGCCTGCTGTGGGCCTCGGTTTTGTTCTTGGAATATTTTACCTTGTTATACGGATTTTCAGGTCAGTTCTGTCCGATAACAAGGCTGTTGTTTTTGTTGCCGACGTTATTTTCTGCGTGGTCTGCACGCTGTCGTCATTTTTGCTGTTCGTTGCGGTAAACAACGGTCATATCAGATTTTATCTTATAGTTGCTCAGATACTCGGATTCTGTGTTTTTTCTTTCACCTTCGGCGAGCTTATATTCGGTTGTTTTCTCAATTTGTTTGCGTTTTTTAAAAAGATTTTAAGTCCGATTTTTGTGCCGTTTAAACTGCTCGGCAGAAAAATTGACGCAATTAAGAAAAAATTATCCGAAAAGACCGAAAATTTCAAAAATAAATTCAAAAAACTCTTGAAACAGCGTAGTCAAGTGTTGTATAATAACGTGGATTAGAAGTTGAAATTATAAATGAAAGGGCGTCATATCCGTGACGATATACACTAAAAGAAAGCTGATTGCTGTATTGGCTTGTCTGGTTGTTTTTGCGGTAGGTATGCTTGTCTGGATAGGCGTTCTCAGCGCAAAAGATAAAGAGCTTGATGACGAAATTGCCGATAAGCAGGCTCAGCTTGAAGAGCTTACTGAGGAAAATGCAATTCTCGATGCGCTTATTGACGAGGATAACGTTACAGCACTTATGGAAGAATATGCACGTGATGAAGGTTATATATATCCCGACGAACGTGTTTATATAGAAGAATAATAATCCATCAGGAGGACAAAAACTTAAATGCAGGTTAATATTGGTGACATTTATGAGGGAAAAGTAACCGGACTTACAAATTTCGGAGCTTTTGTAAAACTATCTACAGGCGAAACCGGAATGGTACATATTTCCGAGGTTGCAACATCCTTTGTCAAAGACATTAATGAGCATCTTTCCGAAGGGCAGGATGTTAAGGTAAAGGTCTTATCCGTAAATGAAGCAGGTAAAATCAGTTTATCTATAAGACAGGCAGCTCCCAAGCCGGCTGAAAATAAAGAGCGTTCATTCAAGGGTGAAAAGTCCTTTGACCGCAACGGCAAATCTGCGCCCAAGTCAAAAAGACCTGTCCAGACGTGGCAGGGCAATCACCACGAAGATAAACCTCAGTCCTTTGAAGATATGATGGCAAAATTCAAGCAGACAAGTGATGAACGTCAGGCAGGAATGAAAAAGCCTGCAGAATCAAGACGCGGCGGCGCAAGACGCGGCAACAACGGCGGCGCAAACAGATGGTAATACGTTAAGGGGTATTGTTTCAATATCCCTTTTTGTTTATATTATGCACTTTTGTGTTTGTATTTTCACTTCATTTTGGTATATATAGGACTGTTATTTTTTGTTGAATTATTGTATAATTCTATAAAAATGAGCAATGAGCAATTGTGGAAGCCCTGCGGGCTTAAATTATAAAGACATTGAATGATTACTTTTGCTGTTGATTAAAGAGGTTAGTTATGGAATTTTTTCAGTCGCAGATTTTTATAAGAGCAGTCGGCATTATCGGGTTTGTTCTGGGTGTTGCCGCATTCCAGAGCAACAAGCACAAAACCATAGTTGTTACAAAAATGGGTTCGGAGGCGGCTTTTACCGTTCAGTATTTTCTTCTTGGCGCACCTACGGGTTCAATAATGAATTTAATCGGTGTTATAAGGAATCTGATTTTTTACCGTCTTGTAGAAAAAGATAAATCTACAGTCGTTGCAAGATGGATATTCTGCGGAATTTATGTTTTGTCTGCGATTATAACCTGGGAAGGACCTACATCATTGCTCCCGCTGGTAGGCAAGCTCTGCTCAACCGTTGCATACAGTATAGATAATCCCCGATATATCAGAATTATCAATATTCCTACTTTGATTATGTGGGTTGTTTATAATATCGCTTGCGGCGCGTGGGAGGCTCTGTTGACCGATTCAATCAGCCTTATCTCTGTTCTTATCGCAATGGGAAGATTTGATATCGTTCCGTATTTTAAAAAGAAAACAAAGCAGCGTAAACAATAATTTATAGGCGTGAGCCTATAAATTATTGTAATGAGCAATGAGCAGTGAGAAATGAGCAATTGAGGAAGCCCTACGGGCTTGATTTATATAAAATGGGTCAAAGGGCAACGCCCTTTCCAACATTACTCATTGCTAATTGCTACTTACTCATTTTTTTATCGGCTTTCGCCGATAAATTATTGTTTATTTTAATAAAAAAAGTATTTGACAAACGCAACTGTATATGCTATACTATTGAAGCTACCGATTT
Organism: Clostridia bacterium; assembly: GCA_017465825.1. Taxonomy (GTDB): domain Bacteria; phylum Bacillota; class Clostridia; order Oscillospirales; family Acutalibacteraceae; genus UBA1081. The sequence continues at coordinate 27,844 of JAFTVI010000013.1, read as the reverse complement.
CACGGAGTATGGAGTAAGCTCAACGAGCATTCACCTGCCTTGCCCTGTGATTTGCGGCGGACAATATTTTAAATGAGGTGAAAATAATGACACAGGCAGAAAAGACTGCAATCATCAAGGAGTATGCTACTCACGAGGGCGACACAGGTTCACCCGAAGTACAGATCGCTGTTCTTACAAAGAGAATCAACGACCTTACAGAGCATCTTAAGGAGCATAAGAAGGATCATCACTCAAGACGTGGTCTTCTCAAGATGGTTGGTCACAGAAGAAACCTTCTTGCATACCTTCAGAAGGTAGATATCGAAAGATACCGTTCTATCGTTGCAAGACTCGGACTTCGTAAGTAATTTCAGAAAACAGGGCGGCAAAGTCAAGTTTTGCTGCCCTTAATTCAATTTTTAATGTACAGTATTGTCGGGCAGGTCTTTGGCATATTTAATGTATAATGTACAATTCAGCGTGTATGAATATCGTGTGCGGTGAATTGTACATTAACAGCGAGAGTGCTTGTCAGGCATAGAAAAAAGAAAAGGAGAAACAAAAAATGTTCAACGATTTTAAAGTTTTTGAAACCGAATTTGCCGGCAGACCTTTTAAAGTAGAAGTCGGTAAAATGGCACAGCTCGCAGCAGGCTCCTGTCTTGTACGCTACGGCGAAACAGAAGTTCTCTGTAACGTTACTATGGCAGACAAGCCCCGTGAAGGTGTAGATTTCTTCCCTATGTCAGTTGACTTTGAGGAGAAGCTTTACGCAGTAGGTAAAATCCCCGGCTCTTTCCAGAGAAGAGAAGGCAAGGCAAGCGAAAAAGCAACCCTTGCATCCCGTGTTATCGACAGACCCATCCGTCCTCTTTTCCCCAAGGATATGAGAAACGACGTTGGTGTTGTTGCAACAGTTATGTCAGTTGACCCCGATTGCTCACCCGAAATCACAGCTATGATCGGTGTTTCAATCGCACTTTCAATTTCACAGATTCCCTGGGACGGTCCTATTTCAGGTGTATCACTGGGCTATGTTGACGGCGAATACGTAATCAACCCCACAGCAGAGCAGAGAGAGAAGTCAGAAATGGCTGTTACGGTTGCATCTACTGCTGACCTCGTTGCTATGATTGAGGCAGGCGCAAACGAAATCGACGACGACGTAATGTTCGACGGTATTATGTACGCTCACTCCGTAAACCAGAAGATGGTTGAGTTCATCAAGGGTATTCAGGCTGAGGTAGGTAAGGCTAAGGTAGACTTCCCCTCAAACGACCCCTCAGAGGAGCTTTTTGAGGCTATCAAGGCATTTGCTATTGACGATGTTAAGGTTGCTCTTGATACAGACGACAAGAGAATCCGTGACGAAAGACTTCTTCCCATTTACGACAGAGTTCACGCAGAATTTGACGAAAAATTCCCCGAAGAGGCAGACAAGATCGATGACTGTATGTACAAGCTCCAGAAGTATATCGTTCGCCGTTGGCTCCTTGACGAGAATAAGCGTGTAGACGGCAGAGGTATCAACGATATGCGTCCTCTTGATGCACAGGTTGACCTTCTCAGCAGAGTACACGGCTCAGGTATGTTCACCAGAGGTCAGACACAGGTTCTCACAGTTGCTACTCTCGGTTCTGCAAGAGATGCACAGCTGCTCGACGGTATCGACGAGGAAGAAACAAAGAGATATATTCATCACTACAATTTCCCCTCATATTCAGTAGGTGAAACAAAGCCCTCAAGAGGCCCCGGCAGAAGAGAAATCGGTCACGGCGCACTTGCAGAGCGTTCACTTGTTCCTGTAATCCCCTCAATGGAGGAGTTCCCCTATACAATCAGACTCGTTTCCGAAGTTCTTTCTTCAAACGGCTCCACATCACAGGCATCAGTCTGCGGCTCAACACTTGCTCTTATGGCAGCCGGTGTTCCCATCAAGGCTCCCGTTGCAGGTATCTCCTGCGGTCTTATCTCCGAAGGTGACCGTTTTATGACAATGGTCGATATTCAGGGTCTTGAGGACTTTTACGGCGATATGGACTTCAAGGTTGCAGGTACAAAGAAGGGTATCACAGCTATCCAGATGGACCTTAAGGTTCACGGTCTTACTCCCGAAATCATCAAAGAGGCACTTCATAAGACACACGTTGCAAGAAATCACATTATCGATAACGTAATTCTTCCCTGTATCGCAGAGCCCAGAGCAGAGCTTTCAAAGTATGCTCCCAAGCTTCTCTCAACCAAGATTGATGTTGACAAGATCGGCGATGTTATCGGTAAGCAGGGTAAGGTTATCCAGAAGATTTGCGCAGAGTGCAACTGTAAGGTTGACGTTGAGGAAGACGGTTCAATCTTCATCACAGCACAGGATATCGAAGATGCACAGAGAGCTCTTGATATCATCGAAACAATCGCAAAGGATCCTGAAGTCGGCGCAATTTATAAGGGTGTTGTTACAAGACTTATGTCTTTCGGCGCATTTGTTGAAATTGCTCCCGGTAAAGAGGGTATGGTTCATATCAGCCAGCTTGATGTAAAGAGAACAGAAAAGGTTGAGGACGTTGTTAACGTAGGCGACGAAATCATCGTTAAGGTTCTTCCCGTAGACGATCAGGGCAGACTTAACCTCTCCAGAAGAGATGCGCTTATTGAGGTTGAAGGCCTTGTTCCCGAAAACGATCCCGCACAGGATAGAAAACCCAGAAGAGATTTCAAGGGCGGCAGAAAACCCAGAAATAACCACCACGATTAATAAAAAATTACTGCACCAATTTGCCCGTTGTTCTTAACGGAGTAAATGGTGCGGTATGTAACCGGAAGGCATAATGCCTTCCGGTTACTGCTGTTTTTAGGCATTTAACGCTGCCATTTGCAGTTCCATCGGTATCACCGCTATCGTGGATACCGCCGTCTTGGATGTGGTGCGAGGCTTTGGTTGGAAGGTGTAGTGGATTTCGATATAGTTTCCACATTTGCGTGAGAACTTTTCTGTTTTCTCATATACATCGATGCGGAGGACAAATGCACGAAGGATTTGGGGTGTCAGTTTATCCATATCCACAATTTCCTTTGCCTTTTCAATGAACTCTTTAATGCAAATTTCTCGCATATCCATTTCTGCAATTTTTGCCGATATGCTTTCGAGTTCTTGCTTGATCTCGGCTTGTTCCAACTCGTATCCACACGCCAGCTCATCGTAGCGTTCGGGAGTGATGCGACCAACCACTCTGTCCTCATACAGACAGCGGATAACCTTATCAATCTCCTTCACACGATTTTCCAAGCTGCTTTTTTGCCGTTCTGCCATAGAGTAGAATTTCTTTGCTTCAGCTTCACCGTTTGCGGTCGCCATCGCATAAAATTCTTCGGGTTTCTCTCTTGCGAAGGCAGTCATCTTCTGTACTCTGCCAAGCACGATTTCATCCAACACTTGCTCACGAATATAATGCGCCGTGCAATGAGTACCGCCTTTGGTTTGGTATCCGCCGCATTGGAAAAAGTTCTTTTCGGGAGCAAGGGACTTGCATCTGTGCAGATACAGTTTCTGACCGCATTCACCGCAGAAGAGATATCCGACATACTTGTCCATCTCGCCCTGCTGATCGGGGCGCTTACGACCTTCGAAGTGCTTTTGCACCGCATCGAACAATCCTCGACTAATGATAGCTTCGTGTGTATTCTCGAAAATCATAATGTTTTCGGGATCGTTCTTTAACCGTTTCTTCAGCTTATTCGATTTCGAATAAGTTTTAAAGTTAACGGTATCACCGCAGTATTCCTGATTCGATAACATTCCTCTTGCCGTGGTCTGTGTCCAACGGTACGGATTGCTAAGGTCGGGATGTCCCGAACGGTTGCCTGTGCGTTTGAATGCATATGCGCTCGGACTCATAATCTGCTCACTTTCAAGGATGGCGCAGATCTTGCGGATTCCCGTACCGCCGGCGTACAGTTCAAATATCCGTTTTACAATAGGTGCGGTTTCGGGATTGATGATGAGATACGGATGTTCCTTTTGGTTACCCTTGTATTCGGGATTTTTAAGATAACCGTAAGGAATAGCGGTTCCCAAATGTTCTCCGCAGCCGCCCTTGGCTTTCTGCACCGCACGGATTTTCTTGCTTGTATCGGCGGCAAAGAAATCGTTGAAATAGTTGCGGATGCCGGAGAAGTCGGTATCCTTAATGTTGATGCTGTCATAACCATCGTTGATGGCGATAAATCTCACATTGTAGGTGTGGAATGCAATTTCCATCAGATGATTGGTTCTAATGTGTTCTCTGCCGAGACGGGATTGGTCTTTTACAATAATGACACCAATTTTACCGGCTTTCATATCTTCTTCCATCTGCATAAACGCAGGTCGGTCGAAATTCGTACCGGTATATCCGTCATCGATATAAAATTTGCAGTTATAGAACCCATGGTCGTCAGCATATTTTTGCAGGATCATTTTCTGATTGCTGATGTTGTTCGACTCATCAACATTTCGGTTCTGTTTTCCGTTCTTATCCTTTTTATCTTCTACGGAAAGACGGCAGTATAATGCAGTTATTAAATTGTTTGTATTCTCGGTTGATTTTAACATAATATTTCGTATCCTTTCCGAGCCGAGTGCGGCTCTGTAAAATCAAACCGAGTAGGATACAGCAACACCATATCACTACTCGGTTTCAAAGTCCAGCGACAAAACTGTTAAATTTTTTCGCCGTTTATTAATGCTTTTATCTTGTCGTATGCGGTATCGGGAATATATCCTTCTTCCTCTGTGGGAACTACCGACATGACCGGATAGGTTACGCCTTTGACTTCTACCATCTCCAACACATGACAGTGTCGTCGGCGGTAGGTGGTACTTTTGGTATCCTTTTGAAGTTCGCTGAAATAATTTTTCATTAAATATTTGTTCCTTTCTCCAACATTCAGTTGGCATAAATGTGAGCGTGAGATATAAATTTCTCACGCTCATTACATTCCGCCCATTACGGGGCCGTGTTTCTTCTTGCGTTCTGTTGGGTAATGCATTGTAGTACAATCTTCCACGGGAGCATCTTCGTCGATCATATTACCGATATCGCCGATAAGATATGCCGCATCAGTTCCAACACTATGAGCATCGCCGAAGGTATCAGAGATATCCAGAACATCTTGTTCGTGTGCCTCTCCAGTTTGTCCTCCGCTGTACTGCGAAGCATAGAGATGTTGTTCGAACAGCTCTCGCTCGTTCTCCCAACCTGTTTCTCGGTATCCGCTATCAACTGACGGATGCTCTCCGTCAGTTCCGCCGCCGATGTTTCCATCGCCACTTGAAACTGTTCGGTCGCTTCTTTGGTCTGCTCGGTGTACTGCATAAGCACCTTCAGCTGCCGATCCATATATGCTTTCATTTCTTTCTCGGTCGTCAGCGTAGGCAGGGTACCTCGAATCTCTCTCAGCAAATCTATCTGCGATCTCTGCGTAGATATCATTGCCTTCCAGTTTGGCTCGGTCACCGCCACGCAAGGATGTGCGGTTTCTGCCACGGTAAGCTGCTCTTGCATTTCGGTTATAAAATTCTGCGGTAATTTCCGCTCTGTAGATGAACTCATATTCCATACTCTCCTTTAAGAATTTTGTTAGGTGTAATTTGCTGTCTCGACAGGCTTTGCCTTCAGGTGTGGTGTAGGTTATATTCTTACGGGTGTCCGTCCACTTGACACCGTAACCTTCCGCCTCCATCAGCATAATAAAATGCTCTTTGGAAGAAGCAATTTTCATTGCATTGGAGATAACGGCTTCAAGCCGTATCTTCCAACTCTCGCCCTTTTCAGCAGACCGATATTCACGGTCGTTCATCGGCTTGGCTCTCTCAGTCGGAGGCTTGGGTTTCAAAACCGACAGACCGTATTCACGGCAGAGGGCATCCGATTTCTGCATCAGCGGTTCTATCTCGCTTTCGGTGATGTGAAATTTTTTACCGCTTTCTGCGTTTACGCTGTTCATAACAAAATGCGAGTGGATATGGTCACGGTCGCAGTGGGTGGACACTACGATTTCGAAGCCGGAAAACTTTTCAGTTTCCTCGGCAAATCTAACTGCAATTTCGTGCGCCGTTTGCGGTGATATATTTTCATCCACCGAAAAGGATTGCACGAAATGATAAAACAAACGCTTATCCGTTTTACCGTATAATTTTTTCGTGTTATTAAATTCGGTATATGCGGACTGCGGTGTGCAGTTGATACCTGTCACATACTTGTTGCCGTCATCGGCAACAGTTTTTTCGTCCTGCATCGTATATCGCAGGACGAAAGCCATTGTGTCAGATGTCTGTGGCTTTTTGTAATTCACGAAATGCACGATTGCCAAATCATCACCCCCTTCCAAGCTCGGCAGATAGCAGTTCGTAAATCTTTTGCAGTTCCTCTTGGGTTGCGGTAAGATTTACGGTGTTGATCCTTCCCTGACGGGAAAGTATAAGCAACTGATTTACATTGTTACCGAGCTTTTTTACCTGTGTGGTCAGTTCGCGCAGCCCGTCATAATTTATTACCTTTTTATCAATGGCGCAGAGGATGATATAGTCGGTAATGCTCATTCCGGCATCTGCGGCTTTCTTGCGGATCAGAGCATCCATCGTATCGGTGACTCTGAAATTGAAACGCTTAGTTTTCATAAAAATCATTCCTTTCAAAAATAAAGTGGGTGCAGGGCTTCTGCCCGCCCAGATTGCGTTTGGCGCGGCCGCCGCATTAGCGGTGGTCGTACAGCCAAAGGCGATGCTGGTTCTCTCCTAAAGGAGAGAAATAAAATACGGTAGTTTATATCGTTTTTTGAGTAATTCTCTGCGACAAAATCTCCGCACACTCGGCTCACATTTGCCCTGTGTTGCGTTTTAACCGAGGTAGACGGGTGTTTACTCCAGCTCGCAAACATTTCGGCAAACGGGCGGACAAATGCTTCACAGGAACGCAAGGGACGAAAGTGACGAATGTTTTCTACACCGACTTTGTTTCGTCACTTACGGCACTTTCGTCACTGCCCACAGCAGAAGAAGGAATATATTTCACTTCCAGTAGCCGTGTTCCATTACTGCGGTGGTCACGGTAATGCACACCGAGTTCTTCGAGGTCATACCGCCAACGGTTCATCATTTGTTTGAACCCTTTAACCGTTACCTCACTGTCGGTAAGCCTCTTGAACAGTTCCACGAACTCACTGTTACCGCCTACGAAATTTTCTTGTTCTTTCATAAACCCAACGAGTAATTCCATCTCTGGCGGTAACAATTTTTCAGGTTGCTCACGGCTATCGGATTTTAATTCCCATACAAAATCCTTGTTCGAGAACTTCAGTTCCAACTGCCGATGCTCAATATCTCTGCCCGTGCAAACGAGTGTGGCGAGGTTTTCACTGCGTTTGCTTTTGTCAAGTACGAACACCGAATCAACTGCGCCTACGATTCCGGTGGTGCCTGACAGTTTGTTCAGCGGATCGCTGTCTCCCTGCTTACGAAGGTGATGCACCAGCAGAAGAGAGATATTAAGTTCGTCTGCCAACTGCTTCATCTGACGGATTTCATCGTAGTCGTTACCGTAAGAGGTATCCACACCGCCGTTACGCACAATCTGAAAAGTGTCGATTGCAACGAGAACGGTGTCGGGATGCTCTTTCACGAACGCACGGATTTCATCGCAGAGACCTTCGGCAAGTGTGTGCGCCGCCGTTGCAAAGAAGGCATTGGAGGGGACATCGTCTGTGATTAAACACAGTCGTTCTTGCACACGCCTGAGCGTATCTTCCAAGCAAAGATACAGCGTTGTACCTTTGGTGGTTTTCATACCCCACACGCTTTCTCCTTTGGCGATGCGTATACAAATATCCAGCACCCACCATGATTTACCGATTTTAGGTGCGCCGCCGAGGATAGTTATTCCTTGCGGTAGCAGAGTGTCGATACAAAACTTGGTCGGCTCCAGTCTTGTATCCATTAGGGTTTCGCCGTCTATAACGGTGAGCTTATTCTTCTTTTCGCTCATACAAATCACCATCCTTTCAATCTTTTTTGAGGAAAAGACACTCCCGTTTATATAAAGGTGGGAGCAATATTCAATTTGCAGATTGCGATTATTCCTACGAGAGAAAGTTCATAAGCTTCCTCGCTTTCCGCAGTTTTTTGCCTGTACACCCGACGTTGTTCCTACGCTCTTTTCTTGACCGTGTATTGACTTTTGTGTTTTCGCTTCGCTTACCGTGTCCTCTTTTGAGGGCGCATCGTCTGCGCCTTTCTCCTACAGCACGATTCATTGGATCGCTGTCATTGCAAAGTCCCGACACCACATATCCTATCGGCAGGTCATTCAATTGTAAGGACAGGCTTTCTTTTTTCGCCTGTCTGTGATATAATTGTAGAAGACAAAGCGCTTTTCCTAAATAAAAGAGTGATCTTTCAAAGAAACACAAAAGATTACTTTTAGACAAAAAAGGGGGGATCGTTAGATGCACAGAACACCGGGACTTTATGTAGCACTTCAAAACGGCAGTATAATAAAAAGAACCCTTGTTACGAACAAGGGTGAGACGGAGCTTGATGAAACAACCATTGGTGCTGAACTTATATGGTTTGCAGAGTTGGATTTCAGCACATATCTGGATGCTTTAATAAAAATTGAAGACCTGGCAGAGAAGACAGAGGATGATGGCGATCCAAAAAATTACGGCACTGTATATTTAGATATTTTTGATGAGCTTCTGACCGAAGTCAACGAATTGGTGTATGATATTGAAGATGTATATCCCGCGCTCGGCTCGTTGCTGCGGTTTGACCTTTTGGATCATACGCCCAAGGACGATGGGACGGCTATGTATGTGTATAACGCAAAATATGCAATTTGCGAACAGATTGCCGAGCCGGTACGCTTTTATATTCTGCTGCGAGAAGTTTTGGAAGACCTGTCGTTTGGTGTTCCCTTGGATTTCGAAGATAAATACGCAACCCTTACCCAAGGCACAGTTACACAACGCTATACCTTTGCCGGTACTCTTGAGACGGAATACTGCTTTCGGTCTATTAAGAATTATTATAAATTCCTTTTGATCAACTATTTGAATTCCAATCCTAATGTTGCCAGATGCTTTTGTTGCGGACAGTACTTCATTCCCAAGACACGAAAGGCAACGCTGTATTGTGATAGAGTTATCAGCAACGGGAAAACCTGCAAGGGGATTGCACCGACAATAAAACATAAAATTGCTGTTGACACAGACCCTGTTTTAAAAGTATTTGAACGCACAAGGCAAAAAATGTATAAACGGTATGAGCGCGCCGCCGATTCGCTCAAAAAACTTTCCAAGGGAATATCCATCGAAGAGTATTGGCATTGGAGCGAAGCTGCATCGGCGGCACGGGATAAATATCTTAAAGGTGAGTTAACTGCGGAAGAAGCATTAAAAATCATTGAGGTTAACGATTAAGCCCCGTACAATCGAACAGAAATGTTTTATCGACCCGTAGGCTGTTTGAGATAAAACAAACGCCTACAAAGGCAAATATAAAAATTACCCACCGGATGTTGTGGCAAGGTTTCGTGAAGAACCGCCGCATCCGGTGGGTATTTTTATAATTATTTTAAGTCCGTATTTTCAGAGTCCATGCATACGCAGACATACCAGTAATATCCGTCATACATGACTCCGACCGCCATGTAGGTGTACTTGGAGCTGCCGACATACGACCAGTGTCCTTTGCTGTTTCTGAATCCGTTGGCTATGGAGTAGGCTATCTCATCTGCGGTGCCGCCCCAATTACCTTTACCGATGGCTTCGCGCACATTGGCGGTATAATAATTTTCTTCGCCTTCGATTCCATATAGCGACCAGTCAACATATTCGCCGTACTGTAGAGCTTCGGCGGCTGCTCTTTGGTCATCGGTGTCGTGTGCAAAATTTGTTTTAAGCTGTGTGCATCGGTATTTGCAGTATTCGGTCAGACCGGGAATGACCGTTGCGGTGACATCGCCCTGCTCAGTGCGGAACTGATTTATGTATTCTGCGACCTTCTGTGCCACTAAATCTGCACTCGGTTTTGGCGGTATGATGATTTCTTCTGTAGGTGGATCGTCTGTTTCCACTATGGCGATGCATCCGCTTTCCTCGATATTATCCGCCGCCGATGGCTCGGTAGGTTTAGTTGTCACCGCGGGTTTTGTTTCTTCCTTCGGCTGTGTCGTTGCTGTAGGCTCTGTAGCGGTCGTGTTTGGCTCGGTTGCCTGATCCTTGCTCTCGGTCGTGACAGTTTCTTTTTCTGTCGGTTCTACCGCCGTTACAGGCGGTGCTGTTTCGGTAGGTGTTTCTGTTATTATCGTTTCCGATACCGTTGTAGGTGGACTTTCCGTAGGCGGCGGTGCGGTGTTGCCACCGCATCCCACCATACTTACGAGCACCCCACAGCAGAGAAGAAGGATTATGATTTTCTTCATATATCCTCGACCTCCTCCAAGCCTTGCATCACTTCCACCATTATGCGTGTTGCGAGGATAAATCCTGAACTGAACGCTTCACGCTCGGTGATGCAGGACAGTTCGCTTGTGCAGTCCTTGAACTTTTCAAAGGTTTCTTTTTGTTTCTCTGTGAGGGTAGAGTTCAGTTCTTCCTCATTCTTGCATATCAGCTTGACGAGCTTATCAACTCTCGTTCCTCGCTTGATATACCTTTCGTGCGGACTGATGTTGCCATAGTATAAATCTTCAAGTGTTGTCATGTGCGTTGCACCTCCTTTTTGCAACACAAATACATACCACAACACCTTTCACAAGTCCAGCGTTTTCGATATAAAATGCAAAAAGCGCCGCCGAAGCGACGCTTTCATATCAATCTTCTTTTTGGAATTCTAAAATATCTCCGGCTTCGCAATCGAGTACATCGCAGATCGCCGCAAGGGTAGCAAAGCGGATAGCTGTTACTTTGTTATTTTTGATTTTTGACAGATTGACATTGGAAATACCCACACGCTCGGCCAGCTCATTTAAGGACATTTTTCGTTCCACCATCATTCTGTCAAGTCTTAAAACGATTTTTCCCATAGCCGCCTCCTCACAGAAGTCCGTCTACGTCTTTTTCAAGATCGGCACCGTGAACGAAATACTGAGTCAAGCAAAGAACGATGATTCCCATAAAGATGCCACCCATATCAATGCTGATTTCAGCGGTTTCCACTCCGGTCACCAAGCGAACGATTATACTCATAATAAAACCGATTACAGGTACGGCAATAGCGAATATGCCGATCTCTTTCATCATACGAATATTATCCTTTTGGAACGGGGTTCCGTTTTCGGATTTTTTGAAAATTAAATGTAGATTGCGGAACACCATTGCCATAACTGCCAGAATAATTACTGCACCAATACCAAAAAGCATAAAGGATGTCATATCGGTATTTCCGTTAACAACGGGAGCATTTACTTCAAATCCGTACACTTCAAGGTTTGCACCGCAGCACTCTTTTGCATCAAATCCTACAAAGTATTTTACCCAATTCGGTGCTACCACAGAACAGACGGTTGCCGCTACCATAAGTACTGCTCCAACCCAATGGAATACTTCCAAAATTTTTGTAATGATTTTTCCGAGTTTGTTTATACCTTTCATTATTCCTACCTCCAAAGTTTTTTGATGATGAAAGTATAACATAACTTTTAATGTATGTCAATGGGTTTTTAATGTAAAACATTAAATTTTATATTTTTCAGATTAACTTACGTTGACATTTAAAATTTGATTTGATAAAATGTTTCTAACCTTAGGAGGCGAAAACGCTATGGAAAAAGAGCTTTACTCGATGATTTTTAAAAGAAAATCCTTTCACATTTTCCGTGATATCGTCAGCATAAATCCTGCAGAACTCAAAAGCATTGAAGATAAATATAACACCTTTACACCTTTGATTGACGGTATAAAGACGGCTATTCGTGTTGTACCTGCCGATAAAACCACCTGCAAGCGTGGTCAGGAGTATTGTATTCTACTATACAGTGAGAAAAAGGAAAATTATCTACAGAATATCGGCTATATCGGTGAGCAGCTTGATCTGTACCTTGCTTCTCTCGGAATCGGCGCGCTTTGGTTCGGTATCGGTAAACCCGATGAGCCTACCTACAACGGTCTTGATTTTGTGATTATGATCGCGATTGCCAAGGTTGCCGAGAACAAGTTCCGCAAGGATATGTTCAAGAGCAAACGCAAGCAGCTCGATGAAATATGGACCAACGAGTATTACCGTGAGATCGGCAACATCGTGAGATTTACGCCAAGTGCCTGCAACACCCAACCGTGGAAGGTAACGGCAGAAGAAAAATACCTGACCGTTTACCGTTACAAGAAACCGGGCAAGCGCGGTATTATGCCTGCGGATAAGGTGGCACACTATAACCGTATTGATATTGGTATCTTTCTGTGCTTTCTTGAGCTTTGCCTGATGCAAAGTGGCATTTCGTATGAACGTGAACTTTTTACAGATACCGCCGAGGACAATTGCGAGGAAGTGCTGACCGCAAAATATAAGCTGATATAAATGTAGCGGCAATGACGAAAAATCCTTGCCGCCAATTTATTTGCATATTTATCCAACAAATTGGAGTTTGACAAAATCATTTGACATTCTTATATGAAATCAAAATGTGAGATGACGCAAAAAATATTGATGTAATAATCAGTAATATCGACCTGCTCATGACTCCACTAAATAGAAAAATTACTGATGGGATTACAGAGAATCAATTATGAGATATATTGCAAATGCCTCATTAGACCACCAGCCAAACCAAGTTCCTGGAATATTGAAAATCATAAATCCAAAGCAACCAAATCTTCCGATTTGTTCAATAAACTCGATTGTTTTGTTATTCCACCTGTTTTCAAAACCACCCTTACATCTAACTGCAAAAATAATGTTTGGAATCATAATAACAACTATGAAAGCCAAACCAAATACATTAAACCATTCCATAAGGGTATCTCCTCAAATCCAAATTTATCGAAAACGAAAAGTTGGAATCAATTTGTGCTCCAATTGAACGCCCGTGTAGGTGCGATTTAAATAATCGGCTTCGTGTTCATCCTTCACAATGTAGTAATCCTCAAACAAAGTATCCTTTTGTTCCGAAAACTTATGAAGGTGATATGCTTGTACCAAATAAAGTGTACAGCAATTTTGGCAACGTACCAAGCGCCGAACACCGCGCTTACCGTCATCCCAACGGTATAAAAACCATCGTATGCTACCGTCGGGGTTCTTTGGCGTAGGATCGTATTCCTTTATGATTTCAAAATTTTTTTGCATACAACAATCCATTTTTATTCGTTCTCCTGTTCTGCCAAATTCTCTACGATGCGGTACACCTTTTCCGACCAATCCCAAATGTCCTTGCAATCATTTTCAACATAGATCACCTTGTTTTTGAGATCACTCGGTATGACCGATTCAAGTGTAGCTCTGTGTGCGGTTGGTATTATGATCGCATACACCCATTCCGACAGCATCAGCTCGTCCTTTATTTTCAAAGGCAAAAAGCCGTCAATCACGGCGTTGGGATGTTTGATGAGCTCATCATACTTGAAATAGAAGCGTATGCCGGGCGTGAAATCTACACTTAAATCCTTTTCGTTTGGTAAACGGTTCAGCTTTCGTTCCATAACAAGCCTGTCACCCGCCTGGCAATTTCCCCATGCAAACATGATGTATTCAAAGTAATCCGCGGGGTCATTTGCCGCATTTCTGTTTTCATGCATCAATTCCTCGACAGAAATTTTTCTTGCGTTGAGCGCAGACAATAATTTCCCGCACTCGAAAATCTTAATAGCATTGTCAGCGGAAGTTGTATGACATACATATTCCGTGACGCAACCTTTTCGATACGGACAAGCTGTACATTCTGTCAGTAACTTTGGACGTGATGCAGACAAATATGCTTCTTTGTGTTCGATACCGTCCAGAATTATGCGCAATGTATCCTCATTATCGCAGGCAATTTCACATTCTCTGCCGTACTTTTTCTCATATTCCGTAAATTCAATGATTGTTCTAATTTCCCAATCAGATACCAGTGGGTAGTTAGATAGTTTCTTATAAAAAACGCCATTCCACACTTCCGTACAATCAAAATCACGGATTTTAATCAGCACATATACCACCTCGTCAAATCGATATTTATTGAATATAAAATTTGAAAATCTCTTTTGCCCAACCGAGCCAAGACGGAATGTTGCCGTCAAGCCATTCTACAACCTTCGGTATATCCGCCGTTGTCAGATCTCCAATATGGCTATAAACACTTCCGTCGGCCACGGTTTGACCGATAGTAATCATAGCGTGTGCGTGATCGCCGACAGCGACATATTTACCGATGGCAAGTGCGCCCGATGAGAAGCAGCCAACCGAGAGTGCACCGAAGGATATAATTCCTACACTGATTGCTCCTGCTGCAATCAAGCCGAGAGCAATAGAGCCTACTGCAAGAAGTCCAAGAGAGAAAGTTCCGGCAGAGATCAGGCCAAGGGACAGAAGTCCAATGGAAATGATACCGAGAGACAAAACGCCAAGGGAGAAGATACCTCTTGACATAAGTCCTATGGAGAACACACCTCGTGCCTTCAACCCTACCGCAAAGAAACCGTGGGCATTTCGACCAATATGGTAAAGCGGCAGTCCGCAAACCATTTTATCACTCTTACGTTCATGAAATTGCTTTTTGAATTTATCCCAAAAGGTTTCAGTTTCTTTTGGTAATGAACTCTGCTTTTCGGTAACATCTTCTTTTAGCAGATAATCCATCGAACAGTCGAACAGTTTGCCAAGCTCGATGAGCTTATCGGTTTCGGGGTAGGCAATGTCTGACTCCCATTTGCTGATGGATTGACGTGACACGCCAAGAATATCGGCAAGCTGCTCCTGTGTATAATTCAGTTCTTTTCTTTGTTTTGCTATTTTTTCGCCAAGTGTCATAATCTTTGCTCCTTTATGTTTTCTAACGCTGCGTTGCATTTATTATAGAATACTCAGCGAAAACATACCACCAATCCGGCGTTTCTAAATGTAAACTTTGGGTTGCATTGATATTTTTTTATGTTGTCACATAGTAAAACTGAAATTTTCACTTCTACTTATTATCTAACATTTGCTTTTTTGTAGCCAATGCAACTATGTTAAGAGTATTCGCAATAAATGCAACTGCAACCACCAGCATCATTACTATAACATCTTTAATTGTTTTCATTGGCAACAATGTAAGAATAATAATTGTTAGCAGAGTTGTAACTGCTAAAATGCACATCATTTTCTTTTCAAAGGTCTGACAATCCTTTTCTAACTCTTTTAAAGTAACTGTAATATTCTGTTCTGCTATCTTTGTAAATGCGTCTCCAGAAGCTTGTTCTCCAGCTAAAATTTCATTAATGCTTATATTATAAATATTACTTAACATATTAAGACAATCAACAGGTGGCATATAATTGCCCGTTTCCCATCGAGAAATTGTTTTATTACTAACACCAATCTTTTCACCTAATTGTTCCTGTGTCATTCCATTTTCATTTCTCAATTGTTTTAAAAACATACCTATCTTTTTTGTGTCCATCTCCAAGACCTCCTCTGTTTTGATGTGTCTATCGTATCAAACAAGGCATACATATGTCTTTACCATAAACAGCGAATGCCCATAAATAGCGACTAATATTTTATACAAATCTCTTAAGCAACTTCAAAGTTTCCGCAGATATTATAACATAAACTTGTTAATCTTTCACCTAAAATAAACGGTGCCGCCGAAGCGACACCGTTTATTTGCGTTATGCCTTCCAGACCGCCTTAATGATATTGCTAATTTTAGGTGTAGTGCCGTACATCAGAACACCCACACGGTAGATCTTTGCGGAAAGCACACCGATTCCTACGGTAGAGCCAACAAGGATTGCAATAGAGATGGCAATCTCATACCAAGGCACCGTACTCATAGCAATTCGGGTGAACATCGACATCGGTGAAGTGAATGGAATGTAGGAGCATACCACCATAATGGTATTATCTACATCACCTGAGGACATCGAGAACATTACCACAAAGAAAGCAATAATGAACAGCATTGTGATTGGCATAACCGAGGTGTTAATATCTTCGAGTTTGGATGCCGTTGAACCGACTGCGCCAAACATAAATGCGTAAATAAGGAACCCGAGGATAAAGAACACAAGCATATATACGAGCAGTTCGGGCGGTATATTAAAGATGGAGTCGATAATCATATTGTCACCCCAATAAGACTTATTGAGATTGTAGAATATGAGCGCCGAGCCGAAAACTGCCACAAGCTGAATAAAACCGGCAAGGCAGGATGCAAGTACCTTTCCAAACATCATCGAGGTAGGCTTTGCACTTGTAATCAGAACCTCCATCGCCCTTGAGCTCTTCTCGGTTGCCACGTTGGTTGCTACCATCTGACCGTATAAGAGAATTACCATATACAATGCCATAATCATGATATAGGTATAAAAATAGTTCTCCATCTGATTTTTGCCAAGGCTCTCAACCTCGCTTGTGATTTGAATATTCATCACATTGGTTGCCTGCTCTGCAGTCATACCACCGCCGATCATAGCATTCATCTGATATATCTGCTGCAATACCTCATTGGCAATTTCGGTATTCATATCATACATCGAAAGATTGTTGACGTAGTAGGTATAGGCGGTAGCATCCGTCATAACAAAGGCGCACTCCGCATCGCCCGATGTAATTTTATCTTTTATTGTGTCATTGCTTTCGTCTGTAATCTGAACATCGTAATCCGTAAATGCGGTAGCAAACGCCTGTTTTACCATATCTGCCTGTGCAGGCTCATCGGCTTTCACAAGCATTACCGAAAGCTCGGTAGACGTATCAGAAGTATCATCCGTTTCAAAGAGCGCTGTGATACGGGGGAAGAACATTACCGCCGCAATCGCAAGCACGAGAAAAATGGTAACACCTACGAAAATCTTATTCTTAAAATAGTATTTGAGTTCAAATTTAAGTATTTTTCCAAACTGTTTCATGGCTTAGTCCTCCTTTGCGGCATCGCCGGCATACTCTACGAAAATATCGTTGAGCGAAGGTTCAAACACCCTGACTTCATCGACATCATAGTTTTCTACAAGGCGAGTCATTACCGCTTTCTTTTCGTCAGCAGAGGAAAGCTGAATCAAGAGGTCGCCGCTTTCAGTGATGCTGCAGGCAGAGCCAAAATCTGCCTTTATGGCATCGGAATTCTCTGTGCGAACAACCAATCGATCACGGGGATAATCACGCTTAATGTCGTGCAGATCTCCGTGCAGAGCAACAACACCGTTATTGAGGATAGCAATACTATCGCAGAACTCCTCAATATAGCTCATCTGATGGCTTGAGAACAGAACTATTTTACCTTTAGCAATCTGTTCTTTCACCACGTCCTTCAGCAGCATTGCATTAACGGGATCAAGACCAGAGAAGGGTTCATCCAGGATAACAATATCGGGATCGTGCGCAAGGGCGGTTATGAGCTGAATTTTTTGCTGATTACCCTTTGAAAGAGTATCAAGGCGCTTATTGCGGTATTCGGTCATACCGAGCCTTTCGAGCCAATAGTCGATAGACTTTACCGCATCCTTGCGGCTCATACCTTTCAGCTCCGCAAAATATGTAAGCTGGTCAATGATAATCTTTTTAGGATAAAGACCTCTTTCTTCGGGCAGATAGCCGATGCCGATTTTATCGTAATCAATAGGCTTTCCGTCCACAAGAACCTCACCGCTGTTCGCTGGGAACACGTTCATCAGAATACGGATAGAGGTCGTCTTTCCCGCGCCGTTTCTGCCGAGCAGACCGAACGCCTTTCCTCCCTCTGCCGTGAAAGATACGCCTTTGAGGACTTCTTTCTCGCCAAAGGACTTGTCAATATTTTTTAGTTCAAGTATCATTTGTTTTCGCCTCCGTTTGAACTAACATTTTGGTTTATAATAATTAGCCGTAATTTTTAAAGTTATAGTCATTCAAGAGTCAGGACAGGCATAATTTTATTGCAATCGGCGCAGTAGTACGCCTCCGTTTCCTCTCCCGAACAAACTATTTTTTCTTTTGTTTCTCTCTTAAAAAAGCTTTTCTTTTGGTTTTCATCAGAAGCAAAGGACAATATCATTTGTCCAAAGCCTTGTACAGCCATAAATGATACCGTTCCTTTTTGCATTTCATTTCTGCAACATACACATTTCATTCCTGCATCCTCCGTGTCAATTTGTAATTGGTGAATTAGTTATGAATATACTGCACTCCAACATTATCCGTTGTTGTAAATCCTGCATTTTTGAAAGTCTTTTTATCACTAACACAATAGACATAGTTTCCGTTTTGAGCAAGAATGTAATAGTCGTCGGAATATAGTTCACAGTATAGTTCAAAAATTTCCGCAGAATCCTCAGCGGATAATCCATATATTATGTCAATAAACTTACTTTCTTTTTTTGCTATAATACGATCAACAATCAAATCAGATCCTTCAACTGTGGTGAGAGATTTAATTGTATATCCGCTATCTTCTAAATTTTCTATGAGAATTTCTCGTTTTGGAACGATTTTTTCAGGATCAGGAACGCCATTAGTATTAGTAGAAGAATCGCACCCGACAAGACAGATAAGCAACATTGTAGATATAATAATTGTTATAATTTTTTTCATTTCTTAAACCTCTTTCCTTAACCGAGCATACATCTTCATATCCAAAACCGTGCCGTTTTTAACCGCATTACTGCGGAGTGTTCCTTCACACTGAAAACCCGCTTTTTCAAGCACACGGCAAGAACCAATATTGCAAGCAAAAGGCTCTGCGTAAATGCGGATAATGTCGGTATGGGAAAACACATACTCGCAAAGCTGCTTTACGGCTTCGGTCATAATACCTTTGCCCCAATATTCCTCCGCTATGTAGTAGCCAAGCTCGGCGGTCTTGCTATGAATATTCGCTTGACGAAACGCACCGATACTGCCGATCACTTTTTCGTCTGCCATAACCGCAAAGGCGAAGGTATCATTTTCATTGGCGGCAAGCATAGCGGAAATATAATCTTGCCCGTCCTGCTCTGTATAAGGGTACGGTAAACCGTCACGCAAATTATCTTGAACTTTTTTATTTGAAAGAGCCGCCGACAAGTCCGCCGCATCCGTATGTTCCCATTTTCTTATTTGTACTAACATTCCAAAAACCTCTGTTTACCAAACAAACGGCAAAATTCTGTATTTTACACGTTTTTTATATTCTGAATAACCTTTTAGCCCTTGTTCAAGCACCTTTTCCTCGTTCAGTATTCTAACGACAATAACAGCAACGTAAGGCACAAAGCAAAGGAGCGACCACCAAGAGCCGAGCACCACGGGAATAGCAAGGAAAAGCCATATTGTTACCGCATACATAGGATGGCGAACGATACCGTAAAGTCCGGCATCAATTACTTTTTGGTTTTCTTGCATCTCAATCGTTCTTGAAAGGTATGCGTTTTCTCTCATAACCTCGGCATAAAGAGCATAAGCAACAAGTAGTACAACAGCAGCAATGATCACAACCCAAGTCGGAACGTGCGACCAATCAAAGCGATAGTCAAGTCCTGCAACGACAAAGCCGCCGATAAACAGTAATCCCGAAAGTGCAACAACGCCTTTCTGTGTCTTCTCCTTTTCTTTTGCTCCAAGACGCTTTTTAAGCAAGTCGGGAGCTTTTATAAAAAGAACTATCCCAAGAATGAGCATCGGTATGAACAGCAATCCAATAAACAGCCAACCGTTTATGTAGTCAAAACTACCAGCAGGGAGAAAAACTAATGCTCCTACAAGAGCAAGGCCGATTATGTATTTTATAAGCGCGTTGAATAAAAGTATCATTTTCATATTTGCCATAAAACACCTCAAAATAAAAAAGTGCGTGACCGAAGCCACGCACCGAAAAACGCAAACCCCGATTGTCGCCAAACAAATTTCAAGTAATGATAGGTTTCCCACACAATAACCTGATGGAATTCGCGCTTTTACCAAATTCACATAGTTATTGTGTTCAAAAAAGGGTATAGTTACCCCTTTGTATGAAAATTAACTATCATCATCTAAATATGAAATTTGTTTGGCGACAGATATTATAGCATATTCGGTCTGAAAAATAAAGTATTTTCGATAAAGTTGCGAAATTTGTTGATTATAAAGGAAAAATACAGCATAGCCATTTGACTATGCTGTATTTTCTTTCATCCTACTCGGTTTGCGTAAACTCCGTTAAGGACATCACGCTTTGAGTTGGTGCAGTTTTTTGTGAATCTATGGTTGCTAATTATTAAAAAATATGATAATATAAAATAAAGTGAGGTAATTTTATGAAAAGATGTATAAAGCAGATATTATCATTATTTATTGCAATTCTTATGCTTTTTGGTGTTGTTTCTGTTGCAGTTGCAGCTGACGATTATGATTATCCTGTAATCGTTATTAACGGTATTGATCACAACCCTCTTTATGAAAATCCGAATACAGCATCAGCTAATCAGATTTTTCCACCGTCTGGTGAAACCCTTGTAACCTTTGCCGAATCTATGTATATGAAAGGCATTTCTAAATTAGCATCAAGTGAATTTGACGATGAAGTAATTAGTTCATTTGAAAATTCTTTGCTGTTTGAAATCCTTGAAAAAATACAATTCAATTCGGACGGAACATCAAAAAAATCCAATATTGGACATAATAAGTATGAATACAATTTATCGACTTATCGCCCGAATATCGTAATGTATGAGAAGATAGCCGGCAAAATCGGTTTGGGTATTGCTGACAGACTTGGTGACTCAAGTGTTTATGTGTTTACATACGATTGGCGTATTGACCCCATTGAAAACGCACGCAATCTTAACGAGTTTGTTCAACACGTTAAAAATATGAGCGGCAAAGAAAAGGTATCAATCATTTCCGAGGGCTACGGTTCAACTATCGCAGTTACTTATCTTGCAGAATGCTACAATGATGCAACAGCAGATATTGATAACTTTGTTACTGTAAACTCTGCATTTATGGGCACTTCTCTTATAGGTGATATTTACACAGGCAGATTTGCAGTAAGTTTTGTGCCCCCGTCGTTGCGTGATACAACATCTGCTTTTGTCCGTTATATGAATTATGCTTCAAATATATCGACACCAAACATAATCGATCATTTCATTCTTACAAAACAATGGGAACTTCAAGATCTCATGACCAAAAGTATATCAATGCTTGCTGGTTGTATAGATACCCTTTATGATAATTATTTAAGAGATATACTTAAATATTTGCCTGGACTCTGGGCACTTGTACCTGTAGATTATTACAATGAAGCTATGGAATGGATGTTTGCGGATGATTCCGCCGAATACAATGGCGAGCTTAATAAAAGAATACAAACATTTAAAAACTATCAGAGCAGCGTATCTGAGATTTTAAAAAACGCTAAAAATAAAGGTGTTAATATAAATGTCGTTTCAAGTTGGGATGTTCAGCTTGTACCCATTGGAGACAATAAAGCTTCAAGTGATTACGGTGTTAATAATATTACACCGATGATAGGACTTGCCGCACAGAGTGACGGACTTATCGATACTTATTACTCAAGTTTCGGTGCATATACAGTAGCACATGGTGATGTTTTTGAAGCAATAACAAACGATGCACAGAGATATACTGAAGGTGAATGTGAAGATCATTACCACATGAATGCTGTTTATGATTCTATCGATGGCACGGTCGAAAAGGGAGGTATTGCTCATTATATTGATGCATCAACCTGTGCACTTCCCGATAACACATGGTTTATCAGAAATATGATACATGGCACATTTGAAAAAGAAAGTAATTCAATGGATTTTCTTGTATATCTTACTACTTGTGATGCGACAATAGATGTTTTTGCAGCAGTCAATCTTTATTCACAGTTTATGTCTTATAACAGATATATTCAACCCGGATATCTCGATATTCCGGAAGATGAACCATTGTTAACAGGTGACATCGACGGTGACGGATATGTAACATCTGCTGATGCAAGGTTAGTATTGCGTGTAACTGCAGGTCTTGAATATGCTGATAATAAAACTGTTATGGATATTGACGGTGACGGAAAAGTAATGGCTACCGATGCAAGAAGGTTGTTGCGTGTTTCTGCAATGATTGATGAAATTGAGAATTTTGCACCTGCCCGTACGTCATTGGATTGTGAGCGTTCTGAATCTGTTGCGGTAGAAATGACAGTAGCCGGTGATGATACGGTAATTGACGTTGGTGAGACCATTGATGTGACGGTATCTGCAAAAAATGTAACAGGTCTTCAGAACGGAAATCTTTTCTTCAGTTATAACTCCGAATATCTGGAATTCGTCAGTGCGAAACAATCTAATAATTATGTATTAGACGGTATTATAGCTATAGATGATTGTATTTCCGATGAAAATGTTGGTCTTGGATTTTCGACTATGGAGGTATGCAGTTTAACCGATGTTGATATTGCTGTAATTACATTCACAGCAAAAAAATCAGGTGAAAGCTTATTGAATTGCTCGGTCGGTACATGGGACGGTACAGAAGTACCGGCTGATTGCAGTATTTCAATTGATATTCACGAACATGATTATTCAGCTGTTGTAATCAATCCCACTTGTACAGAGCAGGGTTATACAACATACACCTGTTTATGCGGTGACAGTTATGTTGCAGATTATACTGATGCGACAGGACATACATTTGGTAAATGGGTTGTTGTAACAGCTCCCACAGTAAATGCAGAGGGTATGGAAGAAAGAGCTTGTACCGTTTGCGGTGAAAAGGAAACAAGAACCATTGAAAAGATTAGCTACATCATTGGTGATGTTAACGGAGATAACGATATCACCGCCGCCGATGCAAGACAAATCCTCCGTAAATCCGCAGGCCTTGAATAATTAAACGCAAAAAAGGAGAGCCGAAAGGTTCTCCTTTAAATAATTTGTCGGTTTATTGGTCTGTTAATCGTAGGGCGCGACGCCCTCGTCGCTCCGAATTATCCAAATCTGCGATTTGTATAATTACAACAGGTTAAATCAAATTTATTATTGATAAAAATGGCACATTTTTATCAATCGGCACGACGGGGGCGACGCGCCCTACGAAACATCGCATTTGTCTTTTTTTGTTCATATTTATGCAAAATTTTCACTTAAAACCTACAACTTGCAACATTTTTTTTATTGCATATTTTTCTTCATTGTGTTATAGTAGAAGAAGCTTTTTTTAAGGAGGCAGTTATTATGTGTAACTGTAATTGCGAAGGCCCGAAAAGTGACCTTTCAAAGCTTGATTCCGTGCTCAGTGAGTACGGCGATTCATCAAGCAATCTTATTACCATTCTGCAGAAGGCGCAGAATATCTACGGCTATCTTCCCAAAGACGTAATTTATTATATTTCAGAAAAATTAGGTGTTACCCCTGCTGATATTATGGGTGTTGCCACCTTTTATTCTCAGTTCAGGCTTACTCCCATCGGCAAGTATCTTATAATGTCCTGTCAGGGTACGGCTTGCCACGTTAACGGCAGTGAGCGTGTGCTTTCTGCTATGAAGGAGTACCTCGGCATTGAAAGCGGCGAAACTACCGCAGACGGTCTTTTCACTCTTGAAGAGGTTGCCTGTCTGGGTTGTTGCTCACTTGCTCCCGTTATTATGATAAACGGTGAGGCTTACGGCAATCTCACACCCGATTCAGCTGTTGAGGTGCTTAAAAATATCCGTCAGAAGGAGGGCAAATAAATGCGTATAGTTATCGGTGAAGGCTCTTGCGGTATTGCCGCAGGTGCAGGCAAGGTACATAAAGCAATTGAGGCTCTTATGACGTCGGATGATTCATTCACTCTCGGCAGTACGGGCTGTGTAGGTATGTGCTTCCTTGAACCCATTGTTGACCTTTATGAGGGCAAAACTCTTGTAAAAAGACTTGTCAAGGTCAATGAAAATGATGCTGAAGCAATCGTTACAGCGGTAAGAAATAACGACCTTTCTTTGGTTGAAAAGCTTGTGATTTCTGCTGAGGACGAGGAATTTTTATCAAAGCAGACAAGAATTGCACTTCGTCATTGCGGCATTATTGACCCCGTTTCTCTTGACGATTACCGTGAAGCAGACGGCTACGAGGCTCTTGAAAAAGTGCTTAAAACAATGACACCCGAACAGGTTATTGAAGAAATCAAAATTTCAGGTCTTGCAGGTCGCGGCGGTGCAGGTTTCCCCACCTGGTTCAAGTGGAATGCCGCCCGTCAGAGTCAGAGCGATGTAAAATATCTTATCTGTAATGCGGACGAGGGCGACCCCGGCGCATTTATGGACAGAGCTGTTATCGAATCCGATCCCCATTCTCTTATCGAGGGTATGCTGATAGGTGCTTACGCTATCGGCGCAAGTGAAATGATTGTATACGTAAGAGCCGAATATCCTCTTGCAATCACTCACCTTGAAATAGCTATCGAACAGGCTAAAAAAGCTAACCTTTTGGGCAAAAATATTCTCGGCACATCCTTCTCCTGTGATATGCACATCAAAGCAGGCGCAGGCGCATTTGTCTGCGGTGAGGAAACTGCACTTATCGAATCCCTTGAGGGTAAAAGAGGTATGCCCCGTCTTAAGCCTCCTTTCCCTGCACAGAAAGGCTATATGGATGAGCCTTCAAACATCAACAACGTTGAAACCTTTGCAAATGTTGCGTGGATTATGAACAACGGCGGCGAGGCTTTTGCCGCTATGGGTACTGAAAACAGCAAAGGCACAAAGGTTTTTGCTCTTACAGGTAAGATTCGCAAGGGCGGTCTTGTGGAGATTCCTATGGGTAAAACTCTCCGTGACGTGATTTACGGCATCGGCGGCGGCATCCGTGACGGTAAGGAGTTCAAGGCAGTTCAGATGGGCGGTCCCTCAGGCGGTTGTATTCCCAAAGACCTGCTTGATACCGTTATCGACTACAAGGCTCTTGCCGCAACAGGCGCAATTATGGGCTCGGGCGGTATGGTTGTTATGGACGAAAGCACCTGTATGGTAGGTATGGCTAAATTCTTCCTCGACTTCACAGCTCTTGAATCCTGCGGTAAATGCGTTCATTGCAGAATCGGTACTCAGCGTATGCAGGAGATTCTTACCCGAATCGTAAAAGGCGAGGGAAAACAGGGCGATATCGAACTGCTTGAGGAGCTTTGCGTTGCCGTTAAGGACGGCGCACTCTGCGGCTTGGGTCAGACAGCACCTAACCCTGTTTTAACCACTATCAGATATTTCCGTAATGAGTATGAAGCTCACATCAACGATAAAAAGTGCCCCGCAAAGGAGTGTGCAGAGCTTCTTACCTATTCAATTGATGCTGATAAGTGCAAGGGTTGTACTCTTTGTGCTAAAAAGTGCCCCGCAAAGGCTATCAGCGGTCAGGTCAAGTCTGCTCATATAATCAATCCCGAAATCTGTATCCGTTGCGGTCAGTGTGTAAATTCCTGCCGTTTCGGTGCGATAAATGTTGAATAAGGAGGCGGCAACAGTGGAACAGATTAAAATTACCGTTAACGGCAAAGAAATTGTCGGTAACAAAGGCGAAACAATACTCAATATTGCCGCAAAAAACGGCATTGAGATACCTAATCTCTGCTATAACGAAAATCTTAAAATATACGGTGCTTGCGGACTTTGCCTTGTTGAAGGCGAGGGAATGCCTAAGCTTATGCGTGCCTGTGCAACAGTTGCCGCAGACGGCGCAGTTTACAGCACACAGACCGATAGGGTAGTAAAGGCAAGAAAAATTGCACTTGAACTGCTTATGAGCGACCACGAGGGTGACTGCGTTGCGCCCTGTCATCTTAATTGTCCTGCAAGAACCGATATTCAGGGCTATGTAAAACAGATTGCACTCGGCAACGACAGAGAAGCAGTCCGCATTATCAAAGAAAAAATCCCCATTCCTGCATCAATCGGCAGAGTTTGTCCTCATCCCTGTGAGTCAAACTGCCGCAGACGACTTGTTGAAGAGCCTCTTTCTATTGCTTATCTTAAGGCTTTTGCGGCTGACAGAGATCTTGCATCCGATGCACCTTATACTCCCGAGGTTGCGGTAAACAGCGGCAAATCGGTTGCAATCATCGGCGGCGGCCCCGCAGGCTTGAGCGCGGCATATTATCTCCGCCTTGCAGGTCACAGCGTAACAGTTTATGACGCAATGCCCGAAATGGGCGGTATGCTCCGCTACGGCATCCCCGAATACAGACTTCCCAAGGCTGTTCTCAAAAAGGAAGTTGATGCAATTGCAAAGCTCGGCGTTACAATGAAGAATAATGTAAAAATCGGCAAGGATGTTTCCTTTAATGAAATCAGAACAGGCGCAGATGCTGTTCTTGTTACCGTCGGCGCGTGGAAAGGCAGCAGTGTAGGCTGTAAAGGTGAGGAGCTTGACGGTGTTCTGAGCGGTATCGATTTCCTTCGTGAGGTCAATATGGGCAATATCCCCGATATCGGTAAGAATGTTGCCGTTGTCGGCGGCGGTAACACCGCTATGGATGCTTGCCGTACAGCCGTAAGATGCGGTGCTGAGAATGTATACGTCATCTACCGCCGTACAAGAGCCGAAGCTCCTGCTGAGGATATCGAAATCGAAGAGGCTATTGAAGAAGGCGTACAGTTCCTGTTCCTTACCAATCCCGATGAGATTATCGGTGAAAACGGCAAGGTCAAAGAGATAAAGCTCCAGATTATGGAGCTGGGTGAGCCTGATGCATCGGGCAGAAGAAAGCCTGTACCTGTTGAGGGTGAATTTAAAACTCTTAATGTTGATACTGTTATTTCAGCAATCGGTCAGAGGTGTGCTCCTGCAGGTCTTGAAACAATCGAGCTTACAAGCAGAGGTACAATTATTGCTGACGAAACAACAGGTATGACCAATCTTGACGGTGTTTTTGCCGCAGGTGATGCTACCAACAGGGGCGCATCAATCGCAATTGATGCAATCGCAGAGGCAAACAAAGCCGCAAGAGCAATCAACGCGTATCTTTTAGGTATGCCTATGGATTTCCGTAAGCCTTATTACTCAAAGAAGAATGTAACCGCTGAAATGCTTGCAGACAGAGAGAAAAAAACCAGAGCCGTTATGTCCGTAAAAGCACCCGAAGAGAGAAATAAGTGCTTCGATGCTGTTATCAACGGCTTTACCGAGGAACAGGCAAGGGACGAGGCAAAGCGTTGCCTTGAGTGCGGATGTCACGATTTTGCAGAGTGTAAGCTTATCCGTTACGCAAATGAGGATGTTATCACTCCCGAGCGACTTGCAGGCAAAAAACACAGCTGTTTCAAGGAGCAAAGACTTGTTACAATCGAAAGAGATCAGGGCAAGTGTATCCTTTGCAATCTT
Organism: Clostridia bacterium; assembly: GCA_017465825.1. GTDB lineage: Bacteria > Bacillota > Clostridia > Oscillospirales > Acutalibacteraceae > UBA1081. Next base: position 411 of record JAFTVI010000013.1, on the reverse strand, counting down.
TGCGTGCGTACCTGTAAAGAGGAGGCAAAACAGGGCATTTTAGGTCTTGTAGGCAGAGGCTTCAAGACTGTTATCAAGCCCGAATTTGATAACCCCGAAACAGTTGCAGTCTGTAAGGATTGCCATAAGTGTGCAGATCTTTGCCCCACAGGCGCATTGAAGATTTTAGGTTGAATATAAATATTAAATCCCTCGGAATTCCGGGGGATTTCAGTATTTATCAGGCAGTTATCTGTTCATCTTTTAAATTGTCAAGAGCGACACGAACGGCTTCAACCACAAATACCGAAAACGTGCAGTTCGTGCCCTGTATGGCGCTTTCAACATCATCTATTATATCGTTAGGAAATCTTACGCTTTTACTTGTAGTAGGTGGGAGTGAAGGAATTTTGAACTTTCTCATAAAATCAC
>JAFTVI010000001.1 GCA_017465825.1 Clostridia bacterium | reverse complement strand
ATTGATAAAAATGTGCCATTTTTATCAATAATAATATTTAAGAATTTGATTTAACGTGTTGTAATTATCCAAATCGCAGATTTGGATAATTCGGAGCGACGAGGGCGTCGCTCCCTACGGGACAGCGATAAATTATTGTTTACATCAAAATCCGCCGCAACGGAAGTTCTGTTACGGCGTTAATTCATCCCGACTTCGCCGAAACGGTCAAACATTACGGCTACTGATTTTTTTATACATTTATGCTCGGGCAGATCAAGCTGAGGGTCTGCGAGAATAATGTCCTGTGCCTGTTTCTGCGCCGCATAGAGAATTTTCGTGTCCGTGAGTATGTTTGCAATTTTCATTTCCGGCAAGCCGTGCTGTCTTGAGCCGAGAAAATCACCGGGACCTCTCTGCTTTAAATCTTCCTCTGCAATTTTAAAGCCGTCGGTGGTTTCGCACATTACGCGGAGCCTTTTTGTGCTTTCCTCATTCTGTGCATCGGAGACGAGCACACAGGTGGATTTGAACTGCCCTCTGCCTATTCTGCCGCGGAGCTGATGCAGCTGTGAAAGACCGAACCGCTCGGCGTTTTCAATCATCATAATTGCGGCGTTGGGTACGTCTATGCCAACCTCAACAACAACCGTTGCAACAAGTAACTGAATCTCGCCGTTTGCGAATTGCCTCATTACGTTGTCCTTGTCCTTCGGCTTCATTTTGCCGTGAAGAAGTCCTACGGAATAACTGCCGAAAACGTTTTTCTGCAAGAATTCGGCGTATTCCTGTGCAGGTGTGAGCTGTGTTTCTCCCTCCTCAACAAGCGGACAGATAACGTATCCCTGTCTGCCCTCGTCAAGATGCTTTTTGATGAATTTATAAAGTCTTTCGTGGTAACTGCTCGGAACGCAGTAGGTTTCTATGGGCTGTCTGCCCTTGGGATGTTCGTCTATTACGGAGATATCAAGGTCGCCGTAAATAATAAGTCCCAATGTGCGCGGAATTGGCGTTGCCGACATAACGAGCGTGTGGGGATTCAAGCCTTTTTTTGCGAGAGCGGTTCGCTGATTTACCCCGAAACGGTGCTGTTCGTCCGTAATAACAAAGCCGAGCTTCTTGAATTCCACGTCGTCGCTGATGATTGCGTGGGTACCCACAACAAGGTCAATACTGCCGTCTGCAAGCCCTTGCTTTATCAGCTTTTTCTGTGATGCCTTGACTGAGCCTGTGAGAAGTGCAATGTTGATTCTGCCTGCAAAGATTTTTGCAAGGGATTTTGAGTGCTGTTCGGCAAGAACCTCGGTGGGCACCATAAGTGCGCACTGATAGCCGTTTCTGACCGTGTTGTATATCAATGCCGCCGCAACGCTTGTTTTGCCTGAGCCCACATCACCCTGCAAAAGCCTGTTCATTGGCTTGCATTGCCGCATATCCTCGGAACATTCGGCTATACAGCGCTGTTGAGCCGACGTGAGTGTGTACGGAAGGTATGAGAAGAATTCATTTGTGTAATCCTTTGAAATCTGTACGGAGGTGGTGTTTCTGCTCCGACCTCTCAGGTACAGAAGCCCCAACTGCAAGCCCAAAAGCTCCTCAAAAATCAGCCTTCGCTTTGCGCCTGCCAGCTTTTCTTCACTCTGTGGGAAGTGCATATTGAAAAGTGCTTCTTCAAGGGGCATAAGACGGTATTTTATTATAAGATATTCGGGCAGAGTGTCCTCTATGCCGCCTCTTAGCATTGAAAATGCGTTTGCAGTGATCGTTTCAATTGATTTTGACGTAAGGCTTTCCGTCTGCCTGTAAACGGGGTGGATTTTTTCGTTTCCGCTGACCTTTACAAACCTCGGGGACAGCATCTCTCTGCCGCCGATGATGTTCTGATTGATTTTGCCGAAGAAAAGATACTCCTCGTTTTCAAAAAGCTGATTTACAACGTATTTGTTGTTGAAAAAGGTCAGCATAAGTATGCCCCTGCCGTCGGTTGCAGAGGCTTTGAAAATAAGTGTGCCGCTTTTTGTTTTCATTCCTGTGGGGACGTTGGTGACAGTGGCTTTTACACAGCACTGTTCACCGAAGGGCGCATCCGTAATGGGGGTGATCTTACTCCAGTCCTCGTAATCACGGGGAAAATTGTAAAGCAGATCCCTTACTGTAAATATGCCCAGCCTTCTGAACTTTTCCTTGCGTGCATCCCCAACGCCTTTTACATATTTTATGTCCGTTGCAAAATCCATAATCAGTCAAAATTATACAAATCTGTTGAAAGGTATCTTTCGCCCGAATCGGGGAGCAGAACAACAATGTTCTTGCCCTTGCTTTCGGGGCGCATTGCTATGGTTGACGCCGCAAAAAGAGCCGCACCCGATGAAATACCCACAAGCAGACCTTCCGTCTGCGCGGCTGTGCGTGCCGCATTGTATGCCTGCTCTGTGGTGACGTCTATAACGTCGTCAATAATGTTTTTATTAAGAATTTCGGGTACAAAATTTGCACCGATGCCCTGTAAACCGTGAGGTGCGGGAATTCCGCCCCTGAGCACGGGTGAATCCTTCGGCTCAACTGCGACAACCTTTGTAAGGCTGTTGAATGCCTTGAGCGTTTCTCCCACACCCGTGAGTGTGCCGCCCGTGCCTACGCCTGCAACAAAATAATCCACCTTGCCGTAGGTGTCGTGCAGAATCTCCTGTGCCGTTGTGATTCTGTGAATATTCGGGTTTGCGGGATTTGTGAACTGTGAGGGGATATATGCGCTCTCATATTCTGCGGCAAGCTCATTCGCTTTGTCTATTGCGCCCTGCATACCCTTTTCTGCCGGTGTGAGTATAAGCTCTGCGGAAAGAGCCTTTAACAGCTTCATTCTTTCCTGTGACATATTCTCCGGCATTGTAAGTATCAGTTTATAGCCCTTTATAAGTGCGACATATGCAAGTCCTATGCCCGTGTTTCCGCTGGTAGGCTCAATAATAACGGAATCCTGTGTTAAAAGACCTTTGTTCTCTGCGTCCTCAATCATACTCAGCGCAACTCTGTCCTTTGCACTGCCCAGAGGATTGAAATATTCCAGCTTTGCAATAATGTTGCCGTAAAGCTTACAGCCCTGCATAAATCTGTTCATTTTAAGCACAGGAGTTTTGCCTATAAGCTCGGTAAGGTCCTGTGCAATATATTCTTTCGGCTTAAAACCGAAACCGTAATGAAATTCTTTCATAATCAACACCTCGATACCGATATAGTACCACATTTATTAATAATATACAATAATTAAATGACAATAATGTTCAATTTTATTACTTTACTAATCGGTCTGAATATGGTATCATAATACAAGGTGGGGAGCGCTTTTTATGAAGAAATCAAGTGTTAAAAAATTAACATTTTTCGCCGTGCTTTCGGCGGTTGTTTTATTGCTTGCCGTTGTGGTTTACGACGGCGTAAAAAAAGATGCTTCTCTTGAATTTACCGGGTACGTAATGGGCTCACAGGTGACGGGTACTTTCTACGGCAACAATGATGACGGCATTGCGGATGAAATCATTTCCGTTATGAAAAAAGAAGAGGATGAATATATTTCAAAGTATAAAGAGTCCTCAGAAATTTACAGTCTTAATAAAAACGGCAGTGCACAGTTTTCGGAGCATACGGCTCAGCTGATAAGTAAATCCCTCGCAATTGCAAAGGACAGCGGCGGCGCATTTGATATAACGGTGGGCGCGCTGTCTGCTCTGTGGAATTTTGATAATTATACTCAGAGTGTTCCCGATGAAGCACTGATTGCCGATGCTTTGCAGACCTGTGATTATGAGCAGATAAAAATTAACGGGGATGTGTTCACTCTCGGTGACGGTCAACAGCTTGATCTGGGTGCTGTGGGCAAGGGTGTTGCCTGTGATGATGCACTCAAAGTGCTTGAAAACAGCGAAGTCGATTCGGCTGTTATTTCCGTAGGAGGTACTGTGCTGACTTACGGTGAAAATCCCGATACGGATTTCTGGACTGTGGGCATACGCTCTCCCGAAAAGGACGACAGCTCTGTTTTTATGAAGCTGAAAATCAGCGGTACTGCGTTTGTTTCCACCTCGGGAAGTTACGAAAAGTATTTTGAAAGGGACGGCAGACTTTATCATCATATACTTTCAACGAAGACAGGCTATCCTGTGGAAAACGGACTTATCAGCGTTACGATCATTGCAGACAGCGGCCTTGTTGCCGATGCGCTTTCAACCGCCTGCTTTGCTCTGGGACCCGATAAATCATACTCTCTGCTCGAAAAATACAATGCGGACGCCGTGTTCGTGTGCGGTGACGGCAGAGTTTACATAACCGAAAATTATTCTGATAAATACGAAGCCGCTGACGGCTATGAATGTTATATCTATGAAGAATCCGAAGAATATACCGCTGATTAAGCGGAGTGATATTATACTGATTGCACTTGTGCTTGTCGGGACGGCATTGCTTTTCTGCCTGAGTACGTTCTCGGCAGAGGGCAGAACAGCCGTTGTAACCCTTGACGGCGAGGAGCTGACCGTTATAAATCTGCAGACGGCTCAGGACGAGGTGTTTACCGCAGGTAATGTCACCGTTGAAGTAAAGGACGGAAAGGTCAGCATTATTGACAGCGACTGTCCGGACAAAACCTGTGTCAGAACAGGGGAGCTGTCAAAAAGCGGTGATGCATCTGTCTGCGTGCCCAACAGGGTCTCGGTTGAAATTACGGGAGAGAGTGCAGACGGTGTGGATATTATGGCTTACTGAGGATGAATATGAAAAACAAACGTAAAAGTGTTGCCGAGAGAACGGCGATTGACGGCATACTTGCCGCTGTGGCGCTTGTGCTGTCATTCCTTGAAAATATGCTGCCCGATGTGGCATTTCTTCCTCCCGGTGCGAAATTAGGGCTTGCAAATGTGGCTGTAATGCTTGCCGTGCTTGCGGTGGGAATCGGTGACGGATTCATTCTGGTGCTTATAAAATCGGGATTTGTTTTTCTTACGAGAGGCGCATCATCGTTTTTTATGAGCATATCGGGCGGTCTTTTCAGCTTCGCCGTGCTTGCGTTGATTGTTATTATTGCAAAAAAATCAGACAAAGCTTTTTCATATATTTTTGTGTCCGTATGCTGTGCCCTTATGCACAACATCGGGCAGACAGTGGCGGTAAGTATCTATATGGGTACAAATCTCATAAACGCATATCTGCCGGTTCTGTTGGTATTCGGAATTTTGTCGGGCATTATTACGGGTGTGATTTTAAAAACCGTAATGCCTGCTGTATTAAAAATCAATTTCTTTAAGGATTGGGGTTGAATAAATGAGCTCAGTGATTACTGACGGCATTCTTAAAGCCGTCAAACAAGTCAGGGGCGGCGTAGCCGTTGACCATCATAAGCTTACAAAAAATATGGATGTTGTAAGGATAACACCGCCCGATAAGGTTGTGCTGCCTATGCAACAGCACATCGGCGCGCCCTGTACACCTACCGTTAAGGTGGGCGACCACGTTGACGTGGGACAGGTTATCGGCGACAGCGACAAATTCGTCAGCGCTCCCATTCACGCATCGGTCTCGGGTAAGGTAACAGCTGTTTCCGAGGTAAAGGTCGCAAGCGGTAAGCTTGTACCTGCCGTAACAATTGAAAATGACGGTGAAATGACACTCTTCGAGGGCATCAAACCGCCTAAGGTCGAAACAAAGGAAGATCTGCTCAGGGCTATAAGAAATTCCGGTCTTGTAGGTCTCGGCGGCGCAGGATTTCCCTCACACGTCAAGTTCAATATTCCCGACGGCAAGAACGTTGACACTCTTATCATCAACGCGGCTGAATGTGAGCCCTACATAACGGTTGACTACCGTGAATGTATGGAAAATTCCTGGAATATTTACGGCGGCGTGTATGCTCTTGTGGAGCTTTTAGGCTTTAAGAACGTTATTATTGCCGTTGAGGACAATAAGCCGGATGCTATTGCGGAGCTTAAAAAGATTGCCGATATGGACAACAATCACGGCGATATCGTTAAGGTTATGACGCTTAAATCAAAATATCCTCAAGGTGCTGAAAAAATGATGGTCCGCTCTGCAACGGGCAGAAAGGTACCGCCCGGAAAGCTCCCTGCCGACGTAGGCTGTGTTGTTGCAAACGTTGCATCCGTTGCATTTATTTACAGGCATCTGCGTACGGGCAGACCGCTTATCAGCCGTTCACTTACCGTCAGCGGCTCGGCAATCGCAAACCCTATGAACGTAAGAGTTCCCGTGGGTATTGAGGCGTCAAAGGTTATTGAATTCTGCGGCGGCTTTAAGGAAGAGCCTGCAAAAATCATAGCCGGCGGTCCTATGATGGGTACTGCTCTTATCGACACTCAGGTGCCCATTCTCAAGAGCAATAACGCTCTGCTTGCCTTTACCGAGGCAGAGGCAAGACCCAAAAAGGAAAGAGTATGTATTCATTGCGGCAGATGTGCTGATGCCTGCCCTATGAGCCTTATTCCCACGGATATTGAAAAACACGCACTCAGAAAGGATGCCGATGCGCTTATAAAAGCGGGTATCGGCGTTTGTATGGAATGCGGTAGCTGTGCATTCTCCTGTCCTGCATCAAAACCCCTTGTGCAGTATATGAGATTGGCAAAAGAAGTTGTAAGAGAGGCAGGTGCAAAGTAATGAAAAAGCTTATAGTAAGTGCATCTCCCCACGCACGCTCCAATGAAACGGTTACAGGCATAATGCTTGATGTCATTATTGCTCTTGTGCCCTCACTTATCTGCTCGGTAGTGATTTTCGGCTTCAGAAGCCTGCTTATAACGGCTGTCTGCGTTGCCTGCTGTGTGCTGTTTGAATACCTTGCAAGAAAAATAATGAAGCGTGACAACACAATAGGCGACCTTAGCGCTGTTGTAACAGGTATGCTCCTTGCGTTCAATATGCCCGTTTCAATTCCGCTTTGGATGTGCGTTGTAGGCTGTTTCTTTGCAATAGTCGTTGTAAAGCAGTTCTTCGGCGGTATCGGCAAAAACTTTGTAAACCCTGCCATCGGCGGCAGAATCGTAATGCTCGTTTCATTCTCATCTGCTATGACAAGCTGGACTGAACCTATGTCCTGGCTGAACGGCGTGGACGCTGTATCAACGGCAACTCCGCTTGCAGTATTAAAGGATTTTGCAGGTGAAGTGTCCTCAGATCTGCCCTCACTGTGGCATATGTTCTTAGGTCTGCGCGGCGGAAGTCTTGGTGAGGTGAGCACAGTTGCAATTCTTATCGGCGGACTTTATCTTATTGTAAAAAGAGTTATAAAGCCCATAATCCCCCTCTGCTTTGTCGGTACTGTTGCCGTGATTATGCTTATTGCAGGCAAAGGCGACTTTACATATATGGCATATCAGCTCCTGAGCGGCGGTCTTATGCTCGGTGCATTCTTTATGGCAACGGACTATGCAACAAGTCCCATTACAAATTGGGGTAAGGTTGTTTTCGGTGTCGGTTGCGGACTCGTCACCTGTGTGATAAGACTTTTTGCAAATCTGCCCGAGGGCGTTTCATATGCAATTATCCTTATGAATATCCTTGTGCCGCATATCGAAACACTCACAAGACCCAAGCCTTTCGGTACGGTTAAGGAAAAGAAAACAAAGGAGGAAAAAGCTGTATGAGTAAAAGCAGATTTTCTCCTAAAGAGATATTGATACCTACTGTGGTGCTGCTTGTTATCTGTGTGGTTGCATCTGCACTGCTTGCAGGCACAAATATGCTCACAAAAGATAAGATTGCTGCCATAAATGCTCAGACGAAAGCAGATGCTATGCAGACTGTTATGCCTGATGCAGTATCCTTCGGTGACGGCGTTACTGCAACTGATTTTCTTGAATATTCTCCTGCGCTTGATGCAGACGGTAACATTATCGGCTATGCATTCACATCCGTCGTAACAGGCTACGGCGGAGAAGTACAGGTGATGATTGGTGTTAACACAGACGGCAGTGTTAATAAGGTAACTATCGTTGCCGCAGACGACGAAACCCCCGGTCTTGGTCAGAATGTAAAAAAAGACAGCTTTCTTGACCGGTTTACGGGCAAAACGGGTGAGCTGACCGTAGTTAAAAATGCGGCTTCAGCAGACAGCGAAATTCAGGCTGTCACAAGCGCAACAATCACATCAAAAGCTGTTACAAAAGCCGTAAATGCGTCAACTGAATACTTTAATACAAATCTTGCGGAGGGAGGAAACGCAAATGGCTGAGAAAAAATCGCTCGGTAAGGAATTTACCAAAGGTCTTATTAAAGAGAACCCCGTTTTAAGGCTTGTTCTCGGTACTTGTCCCACTCTTGCGGTTACAACCTCCGTAACCAATGCAATCGGTATGGGTGTAGCGGCTACAATTGTTCTTGTGTGCTCAAATATTGCAATTTCAGCTCTTCGTAAGATTATCCCCTCAAAGGTAAGAATCCCTGCATACATAGTAGTTATCGCGGCATTCGTTACGGTTGTGCAGATGCTCGTAAAGGCGTTTGTTCCCGCTCTGGATACGGCTCTCGGCGCATTTCTGCCTCTTATAGTTGTTAACTGTATCATTCTCGGCAGAGCTGAGGCGTTCGCAAGCAAGAACCCCGTTCTCTATTCCGCTGTTGACGGTTTGGGTATGGGCGTCGGCTTTACTGCGGCTCTGTGCCTTATGGGTACTGTCCGTGAAATACTCGGCGCAGGCACGTTCCTCGCAGGTATTCAGGATCTTCTTGTGCTTTTCGGCGACAATGTTTTAGGCGGCTGGAACGGCTTTGATTTTACATCGGGACTTGATAAGATCGGTCTTTCTTCCATTACGTTCTTCATTCTTCCCGCAGGCGGATTCTTTGTTTACGGCATACTTATGGCTGTTGCAAACAAGCTTGCCGCAGGCAGAGGCAAACCCAAGGCGGAGCTTACGGGCTGTGCACACTGTCCTATGGCTCATTCCTGCACTATTGCGCTTGAGGGCAAGGACGGCTGTGACGGTTCAGCAAAGGAGGCGGCAGTATGAAATATATGATTGCGCTCCTTGTAATGGGACTTCTTACGAACAACTTCGTTCTTTCAAAATTCTACGGAATCTGCTCGTTTTTAGGCGTTTCCAAAAAGCTGAATACTGCAGTGGGTATGAGTGCGGCGGTTATCGTTGTTATGCTTATGTCAACAGCTGTAACATATCCCATAAATAACCTGCTTATGCAGAATGACCTTGAATATCTGCAGACTGTTGTATTCATTCTTGTTATAGCGGCGCTCGTACAGCTGGTTGAGTTCATTCTCAAAAAGTTTATGCCCCCTCTGTACAATGCGTTGGGAATTTATCTTCCCCTTATCACTACAAACTGCGCTGTTCTCGGCGTTGTAATCCTCAACGTTGACAACGGCTACACATTCTGGCAGTCAATGGTGAATTCATTGGGCGCAGGTCTCGGCTTTATGCTTGCAATGGTGCTTTTCGCAGGCGTAAGAAAGAAAATGGAGGACTGCGACGTTCCCGAATTTTTACAGGGACTTCCCATCACTCTTATTGCCGCATCTCTCGTTTCCCTCTCGTTCCTCGGCTTTGCAGGTATCGTTGAGGGTATGGGACTTATGTAAGGAGGACGGAATATGAACAGTATTTTATTTGCAGTCCTCATTGTCGGCGTTATAGGACTCGTTTGCGGTATTGCTCTCGCGATTGCATCAATCGTGTTTGCCGTACCTGTGGACGAAAAAGCCGAAGCTATTACGGAAATGCTTCCCGGTGCAAACTGCGGAGCTTGCGGATTTTCAGGCTGTGCAGGCTATGCCGCATCTCTTTCAAGCGGTGAAACAACTAATACTGCGCTGTGTAATCCCGGCGGAAGTGAAGTTTCAAAACAGATTGCTGAATATTTAGGTATTGCGGCGGGTGAGATAGCACCTATGGCGGCTGTCGTGCTCTGTCAGGGACATTCGGCAAACGCAAGCACAAAAATGGAATACAGCGGTGTTGAAAGCTGTAAAATGGCATCACAGCTTTTTGGCGGTCCTAAGGATTGCGTTTACGGCTGTCTTGGTCTTGGTGACTGCGTGAAAAAATGCCCCTACAATGCAATTCACATCTGCGACGGTGTTGCAAGAATCAATCCTGAGCTTTGCAAAGCCTGTAAGATGTGTATTTCAGCCTGTCCCAAGGGACTTATCGAGCTTATGCCTCTTCATAAATCAAGAGCGGCGGTGCTTTGTAAGAATAAGGACAAGGGCGTGCTTGCCCGAAAAGAGTGCAAGGCGGCTTGTATCGGCTGTATGAAGTGTGCAAAGGTGTGCGAAGCCGAGGCAATAACGGTTGTGCAGTTCAATGCTCACGTTGACGTTGATAAATGTACCGGTTGCGGTAATTGTGAAGAAGCCTGCCCCGTAAAATGTATTGATATACTTACGCTTAAATAATAAAATCGGACTGTCAAAAAACGACAGTCCTTTTTATTAAACTGTCGGGTTATTGATTACCCGTTATGTGTGAATTATAATAATCTCAGGAGGTATTGATATGAGTATTGATAATAAATTGGTAGGCAAGCAGATTGCACTTCTGAGAAATGCTAAAGAATTGACACAGTCCGAGTTAGGGGAGCGGCTGAATGTTTCATTTCAGGCGGTGAGCAAGTGGGAACGGGGTGAAACTCTGCCCGACGTGGGAATTCTTCCTGCCCTTGCGGATATTCTTGAAACAACCGTTGACAACATTCTGTGTGTACACCGCGTGGCGTATAAAGGTACAATTAAAGTTGAAAATATGATTGAAGGTCTGAACTGCCTTAAACGTACAGGGGAGCTGCTGGGTAAGGAAAATATAATATATCTCTCGGCGATTCAGGGCATAAACGAAAGTATGAACACGGATATTCAATCAGCTTTTGACGATGATTATGCATTTGAAGCCTTTGTTGCAGAGGCGGTAATACAGAACCTCGCCGCAGGAATGTATGTTGATGTTACGGATGTAAAAAGACATTTCAGACACAGACGATTTGCAGATATCGTGTGCGACTATGCCAAAAAGTACAGTATTGTTTGATTATTGATTAAAATATGATTCAGTATGCTGTAGGGAGCGACGCCCTCGTCGCTCCGCTATATCAGCACAAAATTAACAACTATAGCATAAGGCTTCCTCTTTGAGGGAGCTGGCTGCGAAGCAGACTGAGGGAGTATGAGAAATGGCGATTTTGCTGTGATTTCAGTTTTTTTACTCCTTACGTCGCCTTCGGCACGACGAGGGCGTCGCGCCCTACGGAATAAAACTCTGAATTATTGTTAATTCATATTTCCACTTGATATTCCATATTTTTACTGCTATACTTTATATATATCCAATACAAGGAGTGGACTGTATGAAAAAATTATTATCCGTTTTACTTACAATCTGTCTTTTACTCGGTGTTGCGGCTCCTGCTGCTTATGCCGCCGATGATAAATGCGATTGCGGTCTGAATCCCATAATTTATGTTGCGGCTCTGGGCAGTGCATCTGTTTACGCTGACTACGGCACAGAGAATGAAAGAGTGCTTTTCCGGCCCGACACAAACGCTCTTATCAGCGAGGCAGTTTCGGCTCTTGCTCCCGCTGTAGGTGACCTTGCCAAGGGTGATTACGATGCATTCGGCGATGCTCTTATCGACTTTGTTTACACCGCATTCGGTGACCTTGAGCTTGACGGCAACGGCGATTCAAAAGAGAATGTTTACGCCGTTTATAATGTTCCCGAGGACGGCAAGCACGGCATAGACGAAAGCTTTTATTTCAATTACGACTTCCGTCTTGACCCCTATGAGCACGCGGACAGACTTAACGAATGCATTGAGCAGATAAAGGAGCTTACCGGTCACGAGCAGGTTCAGCTCCGCGCATCAAGTATGGGCGGCGTTGTTACAATGGCTTATCTTGAGCGCTACGGCACTCAGGATGTTGAAACTATTATCTTCCAGTGCTGTCCCATTCAAGGTACTGCCGTTGCAGGCGACCTTTTCAACGGCAATCTTGTTATCGACAAGAATGCGCTTATCAACTACGCTCTTGACGCTATCCCCAATCTTGAAAACGATTTCATTCAGGGCATTCTCATAGTGCTTGTTAACGCTCTTGAGGAGCTTGGCGTGTGGGAGCTTGCTATCTCTGTGGTTGATGAAATTATCCCTCTTTTCAAGGATAAGATTTTTGACGAGGCGCTTATTCCCATTTTCGGCTCGATGCCCGGTATATGGAGCTTTGTTCCCGACGAATATTACGAGGGCGCAAAGGAATTTATGATCGTTGATGAGGATGCACAGGCAGGTCTTGTTGCAAAAATCGACGCATACCATTACAATGTGCAGAACAGGGCAACAGAAATTCTGCAGGAAGCTTATAAGACAGTTAAAATTTACAACGTTGTAGGCTACAATGTGCAGAGAACTCCTCTTGTACCCACGTATATGAACACAAGTGACGGCACTGTCGACACAACATACGCTTCAGTAGGCGCAATCTGCGCTGATTATCATTCAGCATTCAGCAGTGATTACACACAGGCTGTCAACGACGGACACAATCACATCTCAGGTGACAACGCCATTGACGCATCAACCTGTGCTCTGCCCGAAAGCACCTGGTTTATCAAGGATATGCTTCACAGCACAACTCACGACGGACACGGCGAGATGTACGACTGGATGTTCACAAGCAAAGAACAGCAGACTGTATATTCAAACCCCGACTATCCTCAGTTTATGCAGAATAATGTTGCAGACCAGACCTTCAGCGAAGTAAAAATCACAACACCCGTTGATGAATTCAAGGCAAACCCTAGCTTAACAACACTTGCAATGCTTATGCAGTATCTTTTTGAGCAGTTCAGAATCTGGTTTTCAACACTTTTAAAATAATACTTGACTTTTGCTCAAAACGGAATATAATAAAAATATACGTTCAAATCATTGACGGAGAAGGCGTACCTGCAGGTCTTTTCAGAGAGTTCCGCAGTTGGTGAAAGCGGAATAAAGGCTACGGTAACTGCTACCGCTCCCGAGAGTTTTCCGAAAAGCGTTATGCGTTAAGGAAAATCGGTTAAGCACCGTTAAAGGCTTGTCAAGTGACGGGATTTATTCCGTAATTTGGGTGGAACCGTGGAGTTTATGCTTCATCCCATTTTCGTGGGGTGGAGCTTTTATATTTTTGAATTTTCTATCGGAGGTAATAAATATGATTAACGTTTCCCTTAAAGACGGCGTTGTCAAGGAGTTTGACAGCGGCGTTACGGCTATGGAGGTTGCAAAATCTCTGGGTATGGGACTTTACAAAGCCGCCTGCGTTTGCAGAATCGACGGTGTTGTATGCGATTTAAGAACTGTTCTTGACAAGGACTGCGCTCTTGAAATCCTCACTTTTGATGACGAGGACGGCAAAAAGGCATTCCGCCACACAGCATCGCACATTCTTGCACAGGCTGTCAAAAGACTTTTCCCCGAGGCAAAGCTTGCTATCGGTCCTGCAATTGACAGCGGATTCTACTACGATTTTGACGTGGACACACCCTTCACTCCCGAAGTGCTCGAAAAAATCGAGGCAGAGATGAAGAAAATCGTCAAGGAAGGCTTACAGCTTGAAAGGTTTGAAATGTCCCCCGAAGATGCGCTCGCTATGATGAAAGAGAAAAACGAGCCCTACAAGGTTGAGCTTATCGAGGAGCACGCAGGCAAGGGCGAAAACATTTCATTCTTCAAGCAGGGTGATTTCGTTGAGCTTTGCGCAGGTCCTCACATCCCCGACACATCAAGGGTAAAGGCATTCAAGCTCACAAGTGCAACAGGCGCATACTGGAGAGGTGATTCCACAAAGAAAATGCTTCAGCGTGTTTACGGCACAGCTTACACAAAAGCCGCTGACCTTGAAGAGCATCTTGTAAGAATGGAAGAGGCTAAAAAGCGCGACCACAACAAGCTTGGCAGAGAGCTTGAGATTTTCACAACTGTTGACAGCATCGGTCAGGGACTTCCCGTTCTTCTTCCCAAGGGTACGCTCATTCTGCAGATTCTTCAGCGTTTTGTTGAGGACGAGGAGGCAAGACGCGGTTGGATGCGTACAAGAACACCCCTTATGGCAAAGAGTGACCTTTACAAAATCTCAGGTCATTGGGATCACTATAAAGACGGTATGTTCGTTTTAGGCGACGAGGAAAAGGACGATGAAGTTTTTGCACTTCGTCCTATGACCTGTCCTTTCCAGTATCAGGCATATCTCAACAGAGCCCGTTCCTACCGCGACCTGCCTATGAGATTGGCAGAAACATCAACACTTTTCAGAAACGAAGCATCGGGTGAAATGCACGGTCTTATCCGTGTCCGTCAGTTCACAATTTCCGAAGGACATCTTATGTGTATGCCCGAACAGCTTGCTGACGAGTTCAAACGCTGTCTTGACCTTTGCGTATATATGCTTAAAACTCTCGGTCTTTACGAGGATGTTTCCTACCGCTTCTCACAGTGGGATCCCGATGACAGAGAAAAGTACATCGGCACACCCGAGCAGTGGGACGAGGCACAGGGCATTATGAAGGTTATCCTTGATGATCTTGGTATTGACTACAAAATCGGTATCGGCGAGGCGGCTTTCTACGGTCCCAAGCTTGACATCCAGATCAAGAACGTATACGGCAAGGAAGATACACTTATCACGATCCAGATTGACCAGATGCTTGCTGAAAAGTTCGGTATGGAATATGTTGACCGCGACGGCACAAAGAAAAATCCCTACATCATCCACAGAACATCAATCGGTTGCTACGAGAGAACACTGGCACTCCTTATTGAAAAGTACGCAGGTGCATTCCCGTTGTGGCTCGCTCCCGAGCAGATCCGTTTCCTTCCCATTGCAGACAGACATCTTGACTACTGCTATGAAGTTAAGGCAAAGCTTGAGGCTCTGGGTATGAGAGTAACGATTGACGACAGAAGCGAAAAGACAGGCTACAAAATCCGCTCCGCACAGATGGATAAAATTCCTTATATGCTCGTTGTTGGCGATAAAGAGGCTGAGGAAGGCACTCTCTCCGTAAGAAAGAGAGGCTTCGGAGATCAGGGCGCAATTTCAGTTGATGAATTTATCGCATCAGCAGTTAAGGATATTAATGATAAAACAATTTGGTAACAATAATTTATCGGTGTTTCGTAGGGCGCGTCGCCCCCCCGTCGCGCCGATTGATGAAAATGTACCATTTTCATCAATTAATAATATAATGCATATTGCAAAAAAAACATTGTAATCATCAAAATCGCAGATTTTGATGATTCGGAGCCACGAGGGCGTCGCTCCCTACAATTACCAAATAAATTTATTGATAAATTATTGTAAAAAAGGAGATATAACTATGTCTGAAAAACTCAAATATGCCATTATCGGTATAGGTAATATGGGTTCTGCCCATATCAGAATGTACAACAACGGCGACATCAAGGAAATGGAGCTTGTAGCCGTTTGTGACGTAAAGCAGGACAGACTTGACTTTGCCGCTGAGCAGGTTCCCGGAGTTAAAACATTCCTGAGCACGGACGATTTGTTCGCAAGCGGTCTTGTTGATGCAATAATCATCGCAACACCTCACTATCTGCATCCCGTTCTTGCCGAGCAGGCACTCAAGGCAGGTATTCACGTTCTCTGCGAAAAGCCTGCAGGCGTTTACACAAAGAATGTAAGAGAGCTCAACGAGTTTGTTGCAACTCAGGATAAAACTTTTGCAATGATGTTCAATCAGAGAACAAACCACATCTACCGCAAGGTAAAGGAGATTGTTGAAAGCGGCGTTTACGGCGAAATCAGAAGAACAAACTGGATCATCACAGACTGGTACCGCACACAGGGTTATTACAATTCCGGCGGATGGCGCGCAACCTGGGACGGCGAAGGCGGCGGTGTTCTTATGAATCAGGCACCTCATAACCTTGACCTCTGGCAGTGGATCTGCGGTATGCCCTCAAAAATCAGAGCATTCTGCCACAACGGCAAATGGCACGACATTGAAGTTGAGGATGACGTAACGATTTACGCCGAGTACCCCAACGGCGCAACAGGCGTATTCATCACAACAACAGGTGACTGCCCCGGTGATAACCGTTTTGAAATCACTCTCGACAAGGCAAGAATTGTCTGCACGCCTGATTCATTGGAAGTTGTTGAGCTGAGCGAAAAGCTTTCCGAATATACATTCCAAGCGGAAGACGGCTTCAAAAAGCTTGAGAACAATGTAGTTGAAATTGAAACCGACGGTATGAATGAACAGCATTCAGGCGTTACAAATGCGTTTGCCGCACACATTCTTCACGGCACACCCCTTATTGCAGAGGGTGCAGAGGGCATCAACGGTCTTACACTTTGCAACGCGGCTTATCTTTCATCCTGGCTTGATAAGACAATCGAGCTTCCCCTTGACGAGGACCTTTACCTTGAAGAGCTCAACAAGAGAAGAGCAACATCCAAGGCAAAAACAAATGTTGAAGAAAAAGTTGCCGCCGATATGTCAAGCACATATTAATAATACATAAAATTTCAGCCGACTTTGATGTCGGCTGTTTTTGGTTGGTCAGGGGATTTAAAATAAGCGTTAATTTACTTAATTAACAATGTATAATGTACAATGGTGGAAAGGGCTCCGCCCTTTAACCCGATTTATATATTATCCGTTAATTGTACATTGTAAATTGTACATTAAATTATTGTTTATATTCTGTATAAAAAAGGGCACCATCCGCTGATGATGCCCTGAATGTGTTTTACTTTTGAATTAAGCCTTGCCGTCGCAGCCGAGAACGTCAACAATCTTGTGCTTAACCATTTCCTTGATTGCGCTTCTTGCGGGTGAAAGGTACTGTCTGGGATCGAAGTGATCGGGATGAGCAGCGAAGTACTCTCTTACAGATGCAGTCATTGCAAGACGAAGGTCGGAGTCGATGTTGATCTTACAAACAGCCTTCTGTGCAGCCTTGCGAAGCTCTGACTCGGGGATACCGATAGCATCGGGCATATTGCCGCCGTACTGGTTGATGAGCTTTACGAACTCCTGAGGAACTGATGATGCGCCGTGAAGAACGATGGGGAATCCGGGAAGTCTTCTTTCAACTTCTTCAAGGATGTCGATTCTGATTTTGGGGTCCTGACCGGGCTTGAACTTGTATGCGCCGTGGCTTGTACCTATAGCGATAGCAAGTGAGTCAACACCTGTCTTTGTAACGAATTCTTCAACCTCGTCGGGATTTGTGTAGCAGGAATCCTCGTCAGAAACGTTAACGTCATCCTCAACACCTGCAAGCTTACCGAGCTCGCCTTCAACTGTTACGCCGTGAGCGTGTGCGTACTCAACAACCTTCTTTGTAAGAGCGATGTTCTCCTCGAAATCGTAGTGAGAACCGTCGATCATAACTGATGTAAAGCCGCCGTCGATACAGCTCTTGCAGATCTCAAAGTCTGCGCCGTGGTCAAGGTGAAGTGCGATGGGGAGACCTGTTTCAATAACAGCAGCCTCAACAAGCTTTGTAAGGTAAGTATGGTTAGCATACTTTCTTGCGCCTGCGGAAACCTGAAGAATAAGGGGAGCTTTAAGCTCAGCAGCAGCCTCTGTGATGCCCTGCACGATTTCCATATTGTTTACGTTGAAAGCACCTACTGCGTAGCCGCCTTCGTAAGCCTTTTTGAACATTTCTTTTGTTGTTACAAGTGGCATAGTTTTTTCACTCCTGTTTTGCGGATAAATCCGAATTTTTACAGACTATATTATAAACCCTCCCTTGGCAAATGTCAAGAGAGGGAAACATATTAATTTGAAATCAGAATTGATGTGATACTGTAACGGATACAGCAGTCAGATAGAGATAAGTTCCGTCGTAATAGTAGTATTCGGTGTAAGCCACTACCTGTTCAAGGGATTCATTAACAAAATAGAGTGAATAATATGAGTAATCATCAGTCATATATGAGTCAGCAACAAATCCCTGCTTTTCCAAAAGCTCAAGGTACTTCTCATAATCCGGAGTATCTTTCATACCGGCATTGTAAAGATCTTCCGCATTATAAATATAACCTATTGCCTGGTTTTCGACATCAACCATAACTTCATATGGAGCAACACCCGAGTATGCACCTAAGTCGGGACAGTAGCTTTCCGTGCCGAAGTTGTACTTTGTACCGCCTGATTTTGATACCTTTACATCGATTGTGCAGGTGATATTAGCTTCTAAGGTCAGGAAGAGCTCTATCTTACCGCTTGTTTCATAATAGGGTGCTATAATTGTGAGATAAAACTTGTCGTTATATTCTGTAAGCTTTGCATCCATATTCAAATCATTAGCCGTTATTCCAAGGTCATTGTAGCCATAGAAAGAATCAGGCTTTACTTCAAGCACCGCAGTACCGCCGGGTGCCAACGTAATGCTTGATGATTCACAGGTGATGGCGGAATCAGGTATAACAGGCGGACAGTGTTTTTCAACTATCGGCTTAACAGCGGCTGTATGAATACGACCTTCAAATTTTTTTACAAGCTCTGATTTTTCCGCAGATGAAACAATACAGTAATCTTCCTTTACATAATAACCTGAATATCTGCTTACATCACAGAATCCGAACTGGTCATCGCCTACAAATGCAAAAATTTCTTTGTTGTTCAATGCATCTACAGCATCTGCATATCTTGAATATTTAAAAATCTTTGCATCTCCAAGCTCACCGTTTTTGACAGCACTTGTAAGCATCAGATCTGCAACAGAGCCTTTCATAACACCGATATTTTTTGATTTAAGCTGTGCAGATGAGTTTATTGATGATGAATTTGAATGATAGATATACTGAGTATTATTATTGTATGTAGCCGAATATAAATCCTGTGAAGATGAATTTATGTCGCTTTTCGTTGCGAGAGCAATATCGCATTGATTATTTTTGACACTCTCTGCAAGCTTATCAGCTGTCATATTGTGAAATTTCAATTCCAGATTGAAAGCAGATGCTAATTTCTTTGCAACATCAATATCTATGCCCTTATATTCACCGCCTGATGTGTAGCAGAAAGGATAATTGTCTGCACATACTGCCACATTGAGCACACCGGGTTCAATAAGCATAGCATTAAGCTCTTCTGCCGCTTCAAAGCTGTCAAGACCTGCTGAAATGCGCAGAATCGTTCTCGCATCCGATGCTGTTACCTCACCCGACTTATCCACGTCTGCGGCGGCAACCTGCTCCTCATTGAAGCTTTCGAGAGATGCCGAATATCTCAGCGTAAGCCGTGCGTCTGCGGCAGTTATATCTCCGCTGTTGTTTACGTCACCCGTGCTGTACGCAAAAGCAGTTACGGCAAACAAAGCAAACAGAACGGCAGTCAGCACAACTGTTAAAATTTTCTTTTTCATAATTCTACCTCCTGAAAAATTTGTCACTTTGATTGTAGCACAGGTAATTGAATAAATCAATAATATTTATGTTTAAAAATATGATTTGTATAAAAATATTTGTGATTTATTATACATTGATATATAAATCAGCGGTCACCGTTTTCAGGTAACCGCTTTTTTGCTGTTATTTACGCATATTTCTGTCAAACGACGGATTGTAGATGTAGTAGTTTTTGCTGTCAAGGGTATCGGTCAGCACCCGCATACCTTCACCGAAACGCTGATAGTGTACAATTTCTCTTTCTCTCAGAAAGCGTATGGGATCAAGCACGTCTGGGTCGTCAATCAGTCGGAGAATGTTGTCATAAGTCACTCTTGCTTTCTGTTCTGCCGCAAGGTTTTCGTGCAGGTCGGCAATCGGGTCGGCTTTTGTCTGGATGTAGCTTGCCGTCCAGGGCGTGCCTGATGCCGCCGCCGCGTATACACCGTCGGTATGTGTTACAAAGTAGGCGTCAAAGCCGTTTTTCTTTATATCCTCGCAGGAGAGATTGCGCGTAAGCTGATAAATCATAGCGCCGATCATTTCAAAATGACCAAGCTCTTCCGTGCCGATGTCCGTCAGCAAGCCTTTAAGCTCACCGCAGGGCATAGTGTAACGCTGAGAAAGATAGCGCATTGACGCTCCTAACTCACCGTCAGGACCCCCGTATTGGTCCATAATGATTTTTGCGTAAGCGGGGTTGGGATTTTTTATGTTAACGGGATACTGTAATTTTTTCTCATAAGTCCACACGGCGTATCACACTCCTTTTTCCCAGGGCCAGGGATCGTTAAGCCAGTCGCAGCCTTCACCCGATGCAGGTGTCAGCGGTCCGAATTTGCTTTCGTATTCTTCTTTGAGTTCAGCGGCTCTTGCGGAGTGCTTCCGGTGCAATCTCAATGCGTTTTTGTCTGCAGGGTGGGTGTCAAGATACAGATGCAGCTCCCAGGTGGCAAACTGCTCTGCGCTGTAATTGTGCAGAAGCTTCATTCTCTCATTCATAATACACATCTTCCTTTAAAAGGCTTGTCGAGATCGCAGAATAAAGTGCCTCTGCGAAGTGCGTCGGCAGCGCAGTAATGAGATAAGTCAAGCTGAAAGGGCACATACGCCATTGTAACTGCCATATCGTCGGGTAAAAACGTACGCTCACAGTCTGCCGCTTCGGCGGTGATGTCGCATTTGCAGTTAGAATTTTTATTCATTTGTCGTACTCCTTTGTTTGTATTGAGGACATCCTCATTACAGCATATGTACAAAGCGGAGAAATGACACAAAAAAATTATTGACATAATTTACGATAAAATGTATAATTATGTCGGTCAAGAGGTTTATCGGAAATAAGGCGGTTAGCACACCAAGCGAAAGCGAGGTGATGCACTTATGATGAAGATTGCTTTATGTTTACTTTTTTATGTACTTAATAAAGAAACAAAATCAATCACAATAACCATAAGAAAGAAATAACCGCCCTGTTGGTCCCAGGACGGCTATTGTTTTAATAATCGTTTACGGCTAACCGCTTTTTGGTTGCCTCTTGGCTTTATTTTATCACAAATATTATATGTTGTCAAGCACTGTATCGTGCTGTTTTTTTTGTGCTTAACAATCTATAATTTGCATAAATATTCAAATATACTGTATAATTTGCTGTTTTATACAATATTTTATGCATACGGGGCTGAAATATTAATATAATTGGGTATTGCAAAATTTGTCATACAGTATTATAATACTACCATAACAAAAAACAAAGAGGTTATCATAATGGAAAAGAAAGACATTAAAAAAGTTGTTCTTGCTTATTCAGGCGGTCTTGATACATCAATCATCATCCCCTGGCTTAAAGAAAATTATAACAACTGTGAGGTTATCGCAGTTTCAGGTGACGTAGGACAGGGCACTGAGCTTGAAGGTCTTGAAGAAAAGGCTATCGCAACAGGCGCATCAAAGCTCTATGTTCTCGACCTTAAAAAGTCATTCATTGAGGATTACATCTGGCCCACACTCAAGGCAGGCGCAGTTTACGAGGGTGAATATCTTCTCGGTACATCCTTTGCAAGACCCATCATTGCAAAAGAAATTGTAGAAATCGCTAAAAAAGAAGGCGCGGATGCTATCTGCCACGGCTGTACAGGTAAGGGTAACGATCAGGTTCGTTTTGAGCTTACTATCAAGGCATTTGCTCCCGACCTTGCAATCATCGCTCCCTGGAGAGAGTGGTCAATCAAATCCCGTGAGGAAGAAATCGAGTACGCTGAGGCACACAACATTCCTCTTAAGATAAACAGAGAAACAAACTATTCAAAGGATAAGAACCTCTGGCACCTTTCACACGAGGGTCTTGACCTTGAAGATCCCGCAAACGAGCCTATGTACCTTAAGGAAGGCTTTCTTGAAATGGGCGTAGCTCCCGAGGCAGCTCCCGACAAGCCCACATACGTAACGATTCACTTCGAAAAGGGTGTTCCCACCGCTATTGACGGCAAGGAAATGGGCGCAATCGAGCTTCTTGAAACTGCTAACAAGCTCGGCGGCGAGAACGGCATCGGTCTTGCAGACCTTGTTGAAAACAGACTTGTAGGTATGAAGTCAAGAGGAGTTTACGAAACTCCCGGCGGTACGATCCTTTACAGAGCACATCAGGTGCTTGAAACAATCTGTCTTGACAGAGATACTCAGCACTACAAGGAGCTTATTGCCGCAAAGTATGCAGAGCTTGTATACTACGGTCAGTGGTTTACTCCTCTTCGTGAGGCTCTTGCAGCATTCGTCGACGAAACACAGAAAACAGTTACAGGCGACGTTAAGCTCAAGCTCTATAAGGGTAATATGATCAACGCAGGCGTAACATCACCCTACTCACTTTACAGCGAGGAAGTTGCAACATTCGACGAGGATAACGTTTACGACCAGAAGGATTCAGCAGGATTTATCAACCTGTTCGGTCTTCCCATCCAGGTAAGAGCAAAGCTTTCACAGAATTGGGATAAATAAGTAAAATTCAAGGAGCAGATATTTCTGCTCCTGTTTTTTTGATGAGATAAACAATAATTTAGCAGTTAGAAGTGAGGAGTGAAGGAAAAGGCTCTGCCTTTTGAACCATTGTAATGATTGTAATTCAATCACTACGCACAATCTTAAATTTTTATTTAATTATGCATTATGAATTAAATTGATATTGCAAACTTGTCCGTAATGATTTATAATTAAATTTATAATGTAAAAAAAGGTGATACGATGAAAAAAATACTGTCTGTTATTATTATAATTTCCGTTGTGCTGTCTATGTGCATAACAGCTTTTGCCGCAACCGTCAAGCCCGGTGACGTGAACGGCGACGGAAGTATTACTGCCGGTGACGCAAGAACCGTTCTGCGAATTTCCGCTCAGCTTGAAAGCTGTGATGAAAACACCCTTATTATTGCCGACGTGAACTCGGACGGCGCTGTCACGGCAGGTGATGCGAGAACGATATTGAGAATTTCTGCTCAGCTTGAAAACGAGCTTCCCGAAATCACGATAGGCGGCGGTGAGGAGTTGAGCGAAAGCATCGGTATGACATTGTCCAAATTTATCGAAAAATACGGCGCTCTTGAAGCTGTGGGCACTTCCGACGGCACAAAAACCTACCGCAACAGCGAAATTACGGTTGTTTCCGACCCCAAAATGATAGGCGACGATAAAATCAGCTCAATTACCGTAACGGGCGGCAGTTATGTTGTCAACGGCATCAGCGTGGGAATGTTAGCTGAGGATGCAAAGGCTCAGCTTTCCGCAGATAAATGGACTCTTAAATCATCAAACGACACTACGCTTACATATTCAAAAGACGGTCTTGTGATAAAGCTCACCGTAAAGGACGGTGCCGTTACAAAAATCGTGTGCGGTCTTGCATATTCGCTTACGGGTGATGATAACACATCTGACGGCGGCACAGACGAAGCTCCCGATAATACCGACGATACAAATGCAGATTATATCTCCGTTGAGGAGCTGCCCGAAGCTGCACAGTATTTCCTTAACGGAAAGTTCGGTCTTGACGGCGCAATTTACAGCGACGGTGTGAAAAATGAGGTTTCTATGTACACCGACAGCTCAAACATCAATATGAGTATGATTATGGATATGGGCGAAGGCGTGGTGGTTGACCTTACGATCCTTATGCTTGACGAGGGCAACTCCGAGATGAATCTCTATATGCTCAATAACGACAACAAAAAGTACGTTGAGCTTACCGATTCAACGTTTTCAATGCTCAATTCTCTTACAGGCGGCAGTCTTAATATAAGCAAAAACGATTTTAAGTTTGATTTCCACCTGAATGACCCCTCAACCCTTAAAATCACACAGACTGAAACGGTTGACGGGGGCGTGACTTATACTGTTTACAAGGCAAAGGGACAGAAAAACATTACAAACCTTTATTTTGCACAGGGTGAGCTGACAAAGGTTATAACTACCGATTTCTACGGTAACGTTATTACCACAATAGAGATCAACGAGCTGCTGTATCCTCTGCCCGAAAACTGCTTCTCTTATAAAAACTATAAATCAACAGGTCTTACCACACTTTTTGATTTTGATTCATTTGTATAATACTCAGGAGGTAACACAATGATTTCATTTGACGAAAACAAAAAAATATTAAAGCTCGACACTAAAAATTCCAGCTATGTTATAGGTATTTATGATGAGAATTACATTCTCAACCTTTACTACGGTGCATATCTGCCCGACTGCAACCTGTGGGGCAATATAAAAAGACATAAAAACGCATCCTTCAGCCCTGCAAATCCTCACATTCCCCACGAGGAGTTTTCAAGTGACGTTGAGCCTATGGAATATAGCTGTAACGGCAGCGGCGATTTCAGAATCTCAGCGCTCGCAATCAAAAATGCTGACGGAAATTCCGTTACGGATATAAGATACGTAAGCCATAAGATCTACAAGGGCAAGCCCGATCTGTCACCTCTGCCCCACGTATACCTCAACAACGATGCTGAGGCTGATACACTTGAAATTCTTGCAGAGGATAAGGTAACAGGCGCACTTGTAACCCTTTATTATACCGCCTTCAATGACCTTGACGTTATCACAAGAAGCGTAAAGGTTACAAACGGCGGCGGAAATGCTCTTGATATTGAAAGAGTATTCAGTATGTGTCTTGACCTGCCAGATATGGATTACGACCTTATCACTCTTTACGGCAGACACGCAAAGGAAAGAAGCCGCGAACAGCGTCCTCTTGCTCACGGCATACAGGGTATCGCAAGCAAAAGAGGGTCATCGAGCCATACGCAGAACCCCTTTGCCGCACTTTTAAGACACGGCGCTGACGAAAATCAGGGTGATGCATACGGCTTCAATCTCGTTTACAGCGGCAACTTTGAATTCAGCGCAGAATGTGATTTCTCCGCTACGACAAGAGTTATAATGGGTATCAATCCCACAGATTTCAGCTGGCATCTTGAGGCAGGGGAGAGCTTCCAATCCCCCGAAGCGGTTATGGTTTACACCAACGAGGGTCTTGGTGAAATGAGCCGCATTTTCCACAGACTTTACATAAACAACCTTGTAAGAGGTAAATATAAATATGAAAAAAGACCTCTGCTTATAAACAGCTGGGAGGCGGCGTATTTCGATTTCGACACCGACAAGCTCGTTGAATTCGCATCCCACGCAAAGGAATTCGGCATTGATATGCTCGTTATGGACGACGGTTGGTTCGGCAAGCGCAACGACGATACGAATTCTCTCGGCGACTGGTTTGTAAACGAAGAAAAGCTCGAGGGCGGCTTGGGCGTGCTTATTGACAGAGTAAACGCTCTTGGTATGAAATTCGGCATCTGGTACGAGCCCGAAATGATTTCACCCGATTCAGAGCTTTTCAGAGCTCATCCCGATTGGTACATTCACGTTCCGAACAGAGAATCATCCATTGGCAGAAATCAGTATGTTATTGATATGTCGAGAGAGGATGTAAGGGATAATATATGGAATCAGATGTATTCCGTGCTTTCAAAAAATAAGGTTGATTATCTCAAATGGGACTTCAACCGCAATATTTCCGAGGCAGGCTCTGCACTTCTTCCTCCCGAAAGGTCAAAGGAGTTTTTCCACCGTTTCGTTCTCGGCACATACGACCTTATGGACAGGCTTACAAAGGCATTCCCCGATATGCTTATTGAAAACTGCTCGGGCGGCGGCGGACGTTTCGACGCAGGTATGCTCTACTACTCACCTCAGATATGGACGAGCGACAACACCGACCCCATTGAAAGACTTTCCATTCAGTTCGGCACATCTCTGTGCTATCCTGCATCAACAATGGGTGCTCACGTTTCCGCGTCTTCAAGAACAGGCTACGAAACAAAGGGTAACGTGGCTCTTTGGGGCACTTTCGGCTATGAGCTCGACCCCACAAAGCTCTGCGAGTCCGACAGAGAAACCGTAAAACAGCAGGTCAAGGATTATCACAAGTATTACGACCTTATACATTACGGCGACCTGTACCGCCTTGTTGACCCTTATTTTGACCCGTATAAAGCTGTCTGGAGCTTTGTTGCACCCGATAAGTCCGAAGCTCTCGTTACATACGTGATTATGCGTGAAAAGTTCTGCGATATTCAGTTTATCAGGCTCAGAGGTCTTGATAAAAATAAGTTCTACAGAAACGAAGAAACAGGCGAGGTATATTCCGGCGCTCTGCTGATGAATGCAGGAATTAATATTACGGGTAAGATATGGCGTGACGGCGAGAGCCTTATGCTTCACTTCACAGAGGTAAAAAATGACTGAAACAAAACAGCGGAAAAAGCGTATCGATGCCATTGATGCATTGAGAGGTCTTGCTGTGGTACTTATGTTTTTCCACCATTTCTTTTATGATCTGGTGGAATTCCTTGACGCGCCCGAGTGGCTGTTTACAAATCCCGTTTTCAATGTTCTGCATTACGTTTTTGCAGGCGTATTTATAGGTCTTTGCGGCGTTTCTTCCCGATTTTCAAGAAGCAACGTAAAAAGAGGTATAATTACTCTGATTGCCGCAACGGTCATTTCAGTGGTAACGCATTTTATGGGTATGCCGATACTTTTCGGTGTACTGCATCTGCTTGCGTTCTGTATGCTGTTCTACGGCATAACGGGCAGACTGTGGGAAAAGCTCCCTATGTGGATAATGCCTGTTTTTACCGTTCTCGGCACGGTAATTTCCGCCTGGTGCGTCAATAATATTGAAACCGAAAGTGAAAACCTGTGGATTCTCGGCTGGACGTACGACGGATTTGTAAGCCACGATTATTTTCCGCTGTTCCCCTGGATTTTCGTGTTCCTTTTCGGCACGTGGCTCGGATATTATATAAAGGAGCACAGATTCCCCGAAAAATTCTATACTCTCAGCATCCCCGTCCTTCCGCAAATCGGCAGACAGGCGTTGATTATATATATTGTCCACCAGCCGATTTTGTACGGAATAACGATGGTGATAAAGAATTTGATAAAATAAATGTACAATGTACAATTAACGGATAATATATAAATCGGGTTAAAGGGCGGAGCCCTTTCCTTCATTGTACATTATACATTGTACATTGTTAATTCAATAAATTATTGTTTATAATAAAAAAATTCCGCATTATGAATTAAATATAAGAGGTGTATTATGCAAAGAGAGCGTTTAGGCAGCAGGTTGGGTTTTATTCTGCTGAGTGCAGGCTGTGCTATCGGTATAGGCAACGTATGGAAATTTCCGTATATGGTCGGTCAGTACGGCGGCGGAGCTTTTGTTCTGCTGTATCTTGTCTGCCTTATTGCAATAGGCGTGCCCGTTATGACTATTGAATTTTCACTGGGCAGGGCAAGTCAGAAGAGTCCCGGCAGACTTTATCAGGCGCTTGAGCCGAAGGGCAGCAAATGGCATATTCACGGCTATATCTCGGTTATCGGCAGTTATCTGCTTATGATGTTTTATACAACCGTTTCGGGTTGGATGATGAATTACTTCGTTTCTATGGCAACGGGTAAATTTGAAGGTCTTGATTCTGCCGGCATAAATGATGCCTTTGCCGCTATGCAGGGCGATGCTCTTACCAATGTGGTTTATATGGGTATTGCGGTGCTTATCGGCGCTGTTGTGTGCTCCTTCAGTCTTCAGAAAGGGCTTGAAAGAGTTACCAAGGTTATGATGCTTCTTCTGCTTGCCATAATGGTGGTGCTTGCGGTGAATTCCGTATTTACCGAGGGCGGCTCGGAGGGTCTTGAATTTTACCTTGTGCCCGACATTGAAAGAATGAAAAATATCGGCATAGGCAAGGTCATAGTTGCGGCTATGAATCAGGCGTTCTTCACACTCAGTCTTGGTATGGGAGCTATGGCGATATTCGGCAGCTATCTCGGCAAGGAGCGCTCACTTATGGGCGAATCGGTCAACGTGGCGGTGCTTGACACCTTTGTGGCTCTTACCTCGGGACTTATCATTTTCCCTGCCTGCTTTGCATACGGAATAGAGGTTGATTCAGGCCCCGGACTTATTTTTCAGACACTTCCCAATGTGTTCAACAATCTTCCTATGGGCAGACTGTGGGGCTCGCTTTTCTTTGTGTTTATGTCCTTTGCGGCACTTTCAACAGTCCTTGCAGTTTTTGAGGGCATAATAGCATCATTCTCCGAAATGACGGGAATCAGTAAGAAAAAATCCTGCCTTATCAATGGAATACTGATATTTGTGCTTTCCTTGCCCTGCGCGTTTGGTTTCAATCTGCTTTCAGATATTCATCCCTTCGGCGGAGCTTCAACTATAATGGATCTTGAGGATTTCATCGTATCAAATCTGATTCTGCCCATAGGTTCAATATGGTTTATTCTGTTCTGTACAACCGACAAAGGCTGGGGTTGGAACAACTTTATTGAAGAAGCCAACGCAGGCAAGGGACTTAAAGTGCAGAAATGGATGCGCGGCTATATCTCGTACGTCCTGCCCGTAATCGTTGCGGTGCTTTTCGTTATAGGACTTGTGACGTATTTTCAATAATTTCTTGATTTTTGCATCCTTTTGCAATATAATAATATGCAGGATAGTTCAGCTGTCCTGTTTTTTTGTTAAATTCATAATTCATAATGCACAATTGTGGAAAAGGCTTCGCCTTTTGATCCATTGTAATATTTGAAATTCAAATTGTTGCGCGCTATCTCAAATTCTATTTAATTATGAATTATGAATTATGCATTATGAATTAATATAAGGAGTACAATAAAAAATGATAAAACGTTTCTTGAGCTATTACAAACCGCATAAGAGGCTGTTTGCGCTTGATATGTGTGCATCGCTGTGTGTTTCGGTAATAGGCATTTTTTATCCCATAATTTTAAGAAAAATGCTCAATGAGCTTATCCCTGACAAGGAGTATGCACTCATCGTCGTGTACGGCGTAACTCTGCTGATGCTCTATTTTGCAAAAATGATGCTCAATTTCTTCATTCAGTATCAGGGGCATATGATGGGCGTTAAAATGCAGGCACAGATGCGCCGTGATATGTTCGCAAAGCTCCAGACCTTGCCCTACAGCTTTTACGATAACAACGAAACGGGCAAAATTATGGCGCGAATGACAAACGACCTTATGAATGTCAGCGAGCTTGCACATCACGGCCCCGAAGACCTGATTATCTGTTCGATCAGTATGGTCATTTCATTCGTTTATCTTGCAACGATCAATCTGCCCCTCACGCTTATAATCTTCTGTTGTGTGCCCTTTCTTCTTATCATCACAAAGGTTCTGCGTCAAAGGATGAAAGCTGCCTTTACCAAGAGCAGAGAGGCGCTTGCCGTTATCAATGCCTCCCTTGAAAGCAGTATTTCGGGCATAAGAGTAACAAAGGCGTTCACCAATTCCGGCAAGGAAATGGAAAAATTCGAGGTAGGCAACAGGGAGTTCGTTCAGGCAAGAAGAGACGCATACAAGGCTATGGGTCAGTTTCATTCTTCAACAAACTTTATAACCGATGTTTTCAATGTTGTCGTGCTTATTGCAGGCGGTCTTTTCCTTTACGACGGTCAGCTCACGTTCGGTGATTATTCCGCATTTATCGTGTCAATCAGTATGTTCACCACTCCCGTAAGAACGCTTATCGGCTTTGTTGAGCAGCTGCAGGACGGCGCAACAGGTTTTGAACGCTTTCTGCACATTATGAACGCTGTGCCGGAAAAGGATTCGGCGGATGCAGTGGATATAGACAGAGCAGAGGGACATATTGAGATAAAGAACGTTTCCTACGGCTACGGCGATGAGAATAACGTGCTCAAGAATGTCAGCCTTAATATCGAGAAAGGCAAAAAGTACGCTCTCGTAGGTCCCAGCGGCGGCGGCAAAACAACTATCTGCCACCTGATTCCCCGATTCTATAATCACGAGGAGGGCGAAATCCTCATTGACGGCAGAGAAATCCACGATATTACAATGGAGTCGTTAAGACGCAATATCGGCATCGTTCAGCAGGATGTTTACCTGTTCAACGCAAGCCTTAAGGACAATATCCTTTACGGCAGACTTGATGCAACCGATGAAGAGGTTTTCGAGGCGGCAAAACGCGCAAATATTCACGATTACATACTTTCACTTCCCGACGGGTATGATACGGTCATAGGCGAAAGAGGCGTAAAGCTGTCCGGCGGTCAGAAGCAGAGACTGAGCATTGCAAGAGTGTTCCTTAAAAATCCCGCTATACTTATTCTTGACGAGGCAACCTCAGCCCTTGACAACACTACGGAAATTCTCATTCAGCAGGCGCTCGATGAGCTTTGCAAGGGCAGAACCACACTTGTTGTTGCTCACAGACTTTCCACAATCAAAAACGCAGACGAAATCGCCGTTGTTTCCGACGGTAAAATCGTTGAACAGGGCAGTCACGACGAGCTTCTTGCTCTTGACGGAACATATGCAAGCCTTTATAAATTGCAGTTCAGAGAAGAAGAAAAACAATAATTTAGCGGAGCTAAATTATTGTAGTTAGGAGTTAGGAGTGATGAGTTAGGAGTTAAGGAAGCCGCAAGCGACCTGATTTAAAATGAATTAAAATGCGGAGCCTTTTCCTCAACTCCTCACTCCGCACTTCTCACTCCCCACTGATAAATTATTGCTTAAAACATTCCCTTTTCCGCAAATTTTCTATTGCAATCAGAATTTCATTGTACTATAATTGTTTTGTTTTTAAGGTTACACTCTTGACCTTGAACAGAAAGGTGATGCATTATGATAAGAGTAGGTATTGCAGGCTACGGCAACCTTGGCAGAGGCGTAGAAAGTGCAGTAACGCACGCACAGGATATGGAGCTGGTTGCTCTTTTTACAAGAAGAAATCCCGAAAACGTTAAAACGATGACGGATGTGCCTGTTTATTCAATGGATAAGGCTGCTGAAATGGCAGACAAAATAGATGTTTTAGTTATATGCGGCGGCAGTGCAAACGACCTGCCCAAGCAGACTCCCGAGCTTGCAAAGCTTTTCAATGTTGTTGACAGCTTTGACACTCACGCAAAAATCCCCGAGCACTTCGCAAATGTTGACACGGTATGCAAGCAGAGCGGCAAAATCGGCGTTATCTCCGTAGGCTGGGATCCCGGTCTTTTCTCACTCAACCGTCTTATGGGGCAGGCTGTTCTTCCAAACGGAAACGACTACACCTTCTGGGGTAAGGGCGTAAGTCAGGGACATTCGGATGCAATCCGCAGAATTGACGGCGTCCTTGATGCAAGACAGTATACAATTCCCGTAGAGTCAGCTCTCGAAAAGGTAAGAAACGGCGAAAATCCCACTCTTTCCACAAGAGAAAAGCATACAAGAGAATGTTTCGTTGTTGCGGCGGAGGGTGCAGACCTCAAAGCAATCGAAGAGGCAATTGTCACAATGCCCAACTACTTTGCAGATTACGATACAACCGTTCACTTTATCTCACAGGAGGAGCTTGACAGAGATCACAAGGGTATTCCTCACGGCGGTATGGTGTTCAGAAGCGGCACAACAGGTCTTGACAACGGCACGAAGCACATTATTGAATATAAGCTCAATCTCGAGTCAAACCCCGAATTCACTGCGGGCGTGCTTACTGCTTACGCAAGAGCCGCTTACAGACTCAATAAAGAGGGACAGTCAGGCTGCAGAACGATTTTTGATATCGCTCCTGCATATATCCACCCCGAAACTCCCGATGTGCTCAGAGCAAAGCTTTTGTAATAAAAAATATAAGAGTAAGTACTAAAATTTACGGGATTGCATTCGCAGTCCCGTTTTTGATATGCAGATAAAAAAATTCAGCAATGTGTTGATTTGATATCGTAGGGGCGCCCATCGGGCGTCCGTTTAGAGATGTAAAAATCTGTACAAATTAATTGATATACTTGTAGGGGATGCCACTCTGGCATCTCGAGCAAAGTTCGTATTATATCTCAATTAAAACGGGACGGCATATGCCGTCCCGATGATTCTGTAGTAAACAATAATTTAGCGATATGTTGCTGACGCAACGCGATATATTTATAAATAAATACGATATATTTGTCGCTAACGCTCAAATGCGATATGATATAAATCCGCGTGCCGACAGGCACATATCGTATACGAATGTATATATCGCACCGACAGGTATATCGCAAATCCGTTTATGGATTTATATCGCTACAATAATTTATCGTTACACGATAAATTATTGTTTATTCCCACTCCACCAGATTCAGCTCTTTACCGCTGAGGGTGAGGGTTTTGATTTCGTGGTGTGCCAAGTCGGCATTGATTTTTTTGCCGAGAATCTCCATTTCCACCTTTGAATCCTCGCCGTTTGCGTCGTAGAAACGCACGATATTTTCTTCGCTGTCCTCGCTCTGTTTTATTGCCGTAACGATAATGTTTTCATTATCACAGGCAAGACAGCTCATTTTCTGAGTCAGCTTGCCGTTGTGGAAGCTGTCGGTCACAAGTCTTACGCCCACGTTAAGCTCCTGAGCCTTGCGCTCTGCCTGAGCCTTTGAAGTGAAGGGATAAACCGCATATGTAAACTCACTGATGCCCTGCTCCATAAAACGGCAGAATTCATCGCGGTGGTTCTGTCCGTAGTGGTCTGCGTAAATCGTACTGCGCAATGCGGTAAGACGGACCTCTCCGTTAAGAGTGTCATAGCCGTACTTTGAGTCGTTTGCAACGCAAAGGTCGCCTGTTGCAAACCAGGAGCCGCAATGCTCCTCGCCCAGATTTTCTTTTCTTGTGATTGCTCCGTAGGCGTGCTTTGCAGTTACGCTGTCGGTCGTCATCGGGAATGTGAATTTAAGCGTTCTGTGCTTTTCGTGGAAGTCAACAAGCGTTTTAACAGTCAGCACATCGCTGTCGGCTGAAAGTGTATAATCCCTCTGCAAAACAGATTTGTTGTATTTTGTAGTGATTCTCACAGTTGCTCTTACTGCGCCTGCCTCAATAACTCTCGCATTAGGTGAATCAAACGCACCTATCATCTCGCCGAGATAGTCCTCGCCGTGCGCCCAGGTGTCACAATGAGTTTCATCAAGCAGAATTGCCCTGCAGGGCTTGTCTATAATGTATTTGTCATTCTTTTTGTCGTAGAATTTGCATATATCACCCGTTGTTTTATCAAACTCCACCTTGACAAGGCTGTTTTCAAGGGAATATGCATCGGCTTTAAGCTCTGATTCAAACTGAACTTCGCTCTCCTGCTTTTCAAACAGCCTGTAAACGGTATAACCGAAAGGCTCGACCTCTGCGATGAAAGAAGTATCCCATTTGTCGTCGCCGTTGGTCTGACTTGCTCTTACAATCTGGAAAGGAATCTCGTTGCCGTCCCAATCGGTCATTTTTTTAGCCCTTGAAGTGAGCTGAACGGGCAGTTTTACGCTCCAGGAGTGGGGATTGAACACGATTACGGGAATACCCACAACCTCGTGCTCCCAGGCACGCATACTCTTTTCGATTTTAGCATTGGGAAGAGTGTTGCCCTGTAAAGTATCAATATTTTTTGTGATCGACTGCATCGCAAAGTTGATGATCTGCTCTGTGATGCTCATTGCTTCGCCGTAAAGCTGTGCCGCATCGTCGTAAGCCTCTTTGATTGAACAGCCGCCCATAATGTCGTGGAACTGATTGAACAGAACGTTTTTCCACGCCTTTTTCAGCTTTTTTGCAGGATAGGGTACGCCCGCAAGCTCCTTTGCCATAACGCTGAGCATCTCTGCAAGGATAAGATTGTTTTCAGCCTTACGGTTTGCACCCTTTACATAACTGCAGGCGCTGTAGCAACCTCTTGCGTGGTGCTGTAATTCATCGTGGATAACAGGCAATTCCCAGTCGATGCTGTCGAAGAACTCGTCGGGAGTTGAAAAGCCGTTATCACCAAGACCCATTTCCCTGATTTTTTCAATCATTTTAATTGTGGGGCCGCCGCCGTGATTACCCACGCCGATAAACGCCATATAGTTCACGTTGTTTTCATCAGCTTTCTCTTTAAGCTGACCTACCTTATCTGCCTCCCAGGCTTCAAGCGAATACGACCAGGGGATGCGGTATGCCGTAACAGCGCTGCCGTCATCACCCTCCCATTTGAATGTTGAAAAATCAAACGCCTTTTCGTGTGTACCGGGGCGCAGGAATACATAATTCTTTATGCCGCTTTTTGTGAAAATCTGCGGAAGTCCTGCGTTATGACCGAAGGAATCAACATTGTAGCCCGTTGTGACCGCCTTGCCGAATTTCTCCTTGAAATAACGCTGTGAAATAAGAGCGTGACGGGCAAAGCTCTCACCGGAGGGTGTGTTGCAATCGGGCTGTAAAAACCAGCCGCCAACTACTGCCCATCTGCCCTCGGCAACTCTCTGCTTAATTTCCTCAAACATATCGGGATCGACTTTTTCAATCCATTCGTAATACACGGCACAGGCACTCGTGAACTTGAAATCGGGATATTCCTTCATTCTGTCAAGAGCGCTGCGGAAAGTTGCTCTTATCTCGGCAAAACCCTCCTGCCATCTCCACAGCCATACAGGGTCGATGTGAGCATTTCCGATCAAGTATAGATTTTTCATAAAATGACCTCCTTTGATAAACAAAAATTTAGCGTACCGTAGGGCGCGTCGCCCCCCGTCGCGCCGATTGATAAAAATGTGCCATTTTTATCAATAATAATATTAAAATCAGACTCACCCGTTATAATTATCCAAATCGCAGATTTGGATAATTCGGAGCGACAAGGGCGTCGCTCCCTACAATTGCAAACCCAATTCACCGCTAAATTATTGTTTATTTTCATTATACACTTTAACATATAATTTGTCTTTGCAAATCTTATGAAAATATTGACTTTTTTTCGGGTATTTGATATATTTTTTTTAGAGGTGAGGGTGTTGCACGAAAGATTTACAGTCAGCCAGCATATCAGTAACGGTATTGTTTCGGCTTCAAAGAAAGAGATAAACGGCTGTTTCAACACCCATTGGCACGAATTTTATGAGATAGAATACATCATTTCAGGCTCGGGTACATATACAATAGACGATAATGAATATGAGATAAAACCGGGTATGATTTTTTTTATGACTCCTGTAAATTTTCACAGTGTTCAGGCTGATAATGCAAAGATTTACAATGCAATGTTTTCAGGAAGTATCTGCAACAGTGTATATCTTTCACCACTGTTGCAGAATCATCAGGCGGGCGTATTCATTGCCGACGAAAACGAGCGCAGGTACATTGAAGCAGTATTTTCTCAAATGACAGATAAATCAAATGAGGGTGAATTCTCTTTATATATAGATTGTATAGCCGCAAAGCTGTGCAAACTCACATCACCCTTTCAGGAAAACAGGTCAGCTGTATCTCAGGCTGCAATATCCTACATATCACAGAATTTCAGAAATGATATATCACTTACAGATGCAGCAGAAAGCATCGGATTAAGCCCGACACATCTGTCGGAAACATTCAAAAAACAAACAGGCACCGGTTTTAAGCAGTATCTTAACGATTTAAGGTTTGAATACGCAAGAAAGCTGTTGCTTTTTTCGGAAATCCCCGTAAGTCAGGTGTGCAGCGACAGCGGATTCAATGATCTTGCAAACTTTATAAGAAGATTTACGCAGCGATTCGGTGTTTCCCCGTCAAAATACAGAAAATCTCATAAGGAGAACAAAGAATAATGAAAAAAGAGTCATCGGCATTATTACAGCTCATAGGGTCGATGTTCATTTTCGGCACGGTGGGCGTGTTCGTTAAATACATACCTCTGCCCTCGGCGGTAACGGCTATGGCAAGAGGCTTTATCGGCGCGCTGTTCATACTGCTGATTCTGCTTTTCAGGAGAACGAAAATATCTTTCAAGGATATAAAAAATAACGCACTTATACTTTTTCTTTCGGGCATATTTTTAGGCGTGAACTGGATATTTCTTTTTGAAGCCTACCGATACACCTCGGTGGCGGTTGCAACGATATGCTACTATCTTGCGCCCGTGTTTGTAATAATCGCATCACCCTTTGTGCTGAAAGAAAAAATCACACCAGTAAAGGGAATAAGCGTTGCGGTATCGTTGACAGGTATGCTGTTCGTATCGGGAATTTTTGAAAGCAACACACAGAACACAAGCATAAAGGGAGTGCTTTTCGGCATAGGTGCGGCGGCATTCTACGCCTGCTATATGCTCTCAACAAAAAAGCTGAAAAGTATATCATCCTACGACGGAACGGTTGTTCAGCTTTTGTCGGCGGCGGTAATTCTCGTTCCTTATGTTTTATTGACACAGGATTTTTCATCGTTCTCAACGGATGCAAAAACTATTGTTCTGCTTATATGTGTAGGCGTGCTTCACACGGGTGTTGCATACGCGCTGTATTTCAACTCGCTTAAAAATCTTAAGGCGCAGACGGCGGCAATTTTCAGCTACATAGACCCTGCTGTGTCAATTCTTGCATCGGTTTTGTTCCTGCAAGAAGAGCTGACCCTTTTTTCGGTCATAGGCGGAATATTAATTCTCGGCTCTGCAGTTTTCAGCGAATTTGCAGACAACAAACAATAGCAAAACTAACAGAATAACAAAACTTAAGGGATGCCAAATGACATCCCTCATTTTATATTTAATTGAAATAATTACGCATTACGCATTATTTAGTCCTCTTGTGCGGCTTCTTTGAGCACCTCGTCGGGGATTTCTGCCTCGCCGTGTTTAACGAACAGAATCATTATTACAGCCAGCAGGAACATAACGGGGCTGTAGTAGAACAGCGACATATAAGTGCCTGCGAACATTCTGATAAAGCCGTAAAGAATGGGAGATGCAATCTGTGCGGAGAATGTTGCTGTGTAGTAATAGCCTGTGAAAGTACCAACCTTTTCAACGCCGCCGATTTCAAGAACGAGAGGAAGCGTGTTAACGGTGATAAACATATTAGCCGCGCCGCCGAGAATAAGAACGGGGTAAATCAGCACGCTGAGTATGCTTGTAACGTCCTTGACTGCATCGTAAACAGCCGCAAGAGCCTCTGAGTAGGTGTCAACATCTGCTCTTTCCAGAATTGTCTGTGAAATGTAGATAAAGCTGTCGCTGAGATAATCCTCACTGCCTGTTGCATCAACCACATAAGCCTCGAAATCTGCATAAACCGCATAATCCGATGTGTCTGCACCCGATTCAAGAGCTTCGTGGTAAGCGATGTAGCCGTCCATTGTAAGAACGTCGTCCGTTGTTTCGGAAAGGACTGAATTGTAATCCTTGATATAGTCGTCAACTACAATGTAAGTGTTGTTGACGTCAACATAGTTTGTAATGGTAAGTCCCTTTGCGCCGAGCATACCTACGAACACGCCGAAGAATACAACGAATGCGGAAAGGAATACGGAAAGACCTGCAACGATAGTTTTCTTTCTGCCGAATTTTTTACCCATTTTACCTGCGGGAAGTGCAGAGAGTGCGGAAACTACCGCAAAGATAAGCATAAGAATCGTTGCTTCGGATGTAATTTTGTGAAGAATTTCCTGTGCAAAAAGTGAGAAGTAGGTTGTAATTGCGTTTGCACCGCAGAAGAGGAAGAACAGGCAAATGAGCATAAATACAAGGCTCTTTCTCTCGCCCTTTGAAAGCTTCATAGCCTTTCTTGCGGCTTTTTCAGCCTTTTCGGCTTCTTTCTGAGCTTTTCTTCTCGCCTGCTCGTCAGCGTAAGCGTTTGCTTCGCCCTGCAGCTTGATTCTTGAATCAGGCTCTTTAACAAAGAAGAGAAGTACGAGCATACCTACAATCATAACGATTGCGCCGATAGCAAAAACATAGGGGAATGAAACTTCCTCGTTTGCCTTTATCTGTGTTGAAGACATACCTGTAAACAGACCGCAGATTGCGATTGCGATAGTACCTGCAACCATACCGATTGCACTGCCCACGCCGCCCATAAGGTTGATAACCGCGTTACCTTCACTGCGGAGTGAGGGATGTGTAAGGTCGGGCATAAGTGCAACAACGGGAGCTCTCCACAACGACATACTGAAAACAAACAGTATAACAAACAGCATTGTAAGAGGAAGATTGTTTGTGTTGAGTGCAATTATGGGAATGAGGAAGAACAACAGCGCAGATATGGGAGCGCAGGTAACGATAAAGGGTCTGCGTTTGCCCAGCTTTGAATGGCAGTTGTCCGAAAGCTTACCGAAGGTAGGCTGGAAGATAACACCGAAGATGTTATCAAAGGTCATAATAATACCTATAAACAGGGGAACGAGCGTAAAGCCGCCGCCGGGGAGAGCAACGTCTTCACCCTGTGCCGCCGCAAGCTGTGTGAGAATGGGGAAATGCTCAACAAGGTAATCACTCCAGGCAGTGATCGTTGCACTCGCATTAAGGAGCTTGTTGAGAATCTTTGTGATATACGGGTCATAAATCGCCCAGGCAATTGAGGTTGCCATAAAGCCGAAACCCATAAGTGCAGTTTTTTTGTAATCCAGCTTCATTTTGCCGGTGTCAGCTTTAGTTTTTGCCATAACAAATTTCCTTTCCGGATGGTTTTTGATTACTCCGTAATCTTTGTATATTATATCAATTCTGCGTGCAATAGTCAACATAATTTTGGTAATATTACAAAACAATGTTAATATTATGTTTACATTAGTATAACCGATATCTATCAAAAAAACCAATCGCCGAAACGATTGGTTATGTTTTATTCTTCTGCCGTTTCTGTTTTTTCATTTTCAGGAACAGCTTCATTTTCCTGTGCTTTATTAACTTCGATTCTCAGCAATCTGTAAAGTGAAGCCGCTATCGGTACTGCAATGAGCATACCTGCAATGCCTGCAACACTGCCGCCGACTGTTACTGCGGTGAGCACCCACAGCGCAGGCAGACCGATTGAGGAGCCCACGACCTTGGGATAAATAAGGTTGCCCTCAAGCTGCTGCAGCACAACTATAAATATAAGGAAAACAAGTGCTTTTACGGGGGATTCCATAAAAATCAGGAACGCGCCCACAGCTCCGCTTATAAATGCGCCCACAATAGGAACAAGCGCCATAAGTGCGGTAAGTGCGCCGATCATAGCCGCATAGGGCATACGCAGTATGGTCATACCGATAGTGCAAAGCACGCCCAGAATTACCGCCTCGGTACACTGACCGACAATGAATTTATGGAAGGT
This sequence comes from Clostridia bacterium, assembly GCA_017465825.1. Lineage (GTDB taxonomy): Bacteria > Bacillota > Clostridia > Oscillospirales > Acutalibacteraceae > UBA1081. Next base: position 8,842 of record JAFTVI010000001.1, on the reverse strand, counting down.
ATCGTTGAGGATTGAAAGCACATAATTGATTTTTTCAAGCCATTTCGGTTTTATATAACGGCTTGTGATTCTTTTACACTGAAAAAGGAGCTTATCCTTGCTCAGAAGAATGTACAGCGCAAAGATTATGCCCAGGAAGCCTGAGAAAAGAACCGATGCAACGGAGGATACGGTTGTAACAACAACGTCAACCACACTGCTGAAGCCTGATTTGATGAATTCGTATGCCTGTGTGAGTATTGATTTCCAATCTATTGATGAAAGGGTTGCGATAATATCATCGGGAACGAATTCAAGCTCGTTGAGGTAATCAATAAGGTTTGTTATCGCGGTGGGAATTTCTGCAAACAGCAGGCTGAAACAGGAAATTATCTGCGGTACCACAAGACCTATAACTATTGCCACGAAGGCAACCAATGTGAGTATTGACAGCACAAGACACACAGGTCTGCGGCTTTTCACGGTTGAAGTCCTCGTTGATTTCGGGAAATAATGCCTTTCATAAAAGCTCATAAGGATATTAAGCGGATACGCCATAATACAGCCTATGAAAAACGGCGCGGCGGCGGAAATGCAGTTTTTAATAAAATCTGCCGCGCTGTCCCAGTAATGTATACACAAGTAAAGGCAAAAAATGCTGAAACATACCTTAAAACAGGTTTTCCAGTCAAGCTTTTGCATACTCACACCTTCTTCTGTAATAATAAATCTATTTTATGCCTGTCTATATGACTTGTCAAGCATCAAATGCTTTCAGTTGTTCATATTCTTTGTCTGTTATCTCAATAACCTTGCCGTGCTTGAAGCCGTAAGGGAATGTAAACAGACTGTCGGCTCTTTCAAAATTCATATCGCCCGGTGCGGAGGAAACAAAAGGAACATAGCCCATTTTTTCTTTTTCACAGCCGAAAAAGTCAAGCATAAGACACCACCTGCCGTCGGGAAGAGTATATGTGGTGGGACCTTCGTACGAGCCGGGATGATAAATTTCTTTATCCATATAATTTTCAAATTCTGCATCGTGCTCAAAGGGCCCGTACAGCTTCTTTGACGTTGCGTGCATATTCATAGGCGGATTCGATGAATTTTTGTAAAAGAGATGGTACGTGTCACCGACTTTTGTTATATGGGAATCGAGAATCTCGTTATCCTTTGTAAAATAGAGCTTCGGCTCGGAAAACGTTTCAAAATTCTTGGTGGTACAGCAATAAATTGACATATGCTTATAGTCCGTTTCCTTTACCGTAGAGCCCCAATGAATAAGGTATTCTTCATTGATTTCATCAAAAAATATTTCAGGCGCCCAAAGACAGCCGAAATCGTCCCTGCCGAAGTACAACAGCTTTTCTTCGCTGAAATTCACAAGGTCGTCCGTTTTCCACATACGCAGATTAAGACTTCCGTGACTGTTGACCTGTTTCCAGTCAACGTTGTAATTTGCATCCATACGGTAAACGATGCACAGGTCGGTTGTAAGCACAACGAAACCGCCCGTGTGCAGTCTGATTATTTCAATATCACGGCATCCTTTTTCACCCTTTGTTGCGGTGAGCACGGGATTGCCGCCGTTGACCTGCTCCCAGTTGTAACCGTCACGGCTTATGCCAAAATATACCTGCTCGCCGTCGGGAGTGATTTTTTCTTTAAAATGTGCAAAAAGATAGGGCATATATTCATCACCGTTTGAATTATAACATATAAAAAAATATTATGTCAATCAAGCCGGTCAATTTTTCGTTGATTTTCCCCTGCATTTATTTTATAATGAAACGGAAAAGAGGTACTGTTATGAAGAATAAATTAAAAATAATCATTCCTGTTGTTTGTGTTGCGGTTGTGATTACTGCAATAACTCTTGTTACTGTATTTTATCAGGATATTTTCGGCAACGGCATTGATAATATCAATGAAAATACTTACGGCGAAGTAAATCCCGACAGCTGGACCGCTGTTGACGGTCTGGGACGGACGTTGCCCACCTATGAGGAAACAGGAGAGAAAAAGCAGGATAAATTTGTAGGGTTGTTTTACTGGACCTGGCACTATCACCATTCACAGAACAGAACAGCAAAAAATGTTACGCAGATACTCAGTCAGCATCCCGATGCACTTTGGGATTTTGATAACGAGGCGTGGACCGACACGGATGCAGACGGCTCACCCTATTACTGGAACGAACCGATTTACGGCTATTACACAAATCTTGACGAATATGTTGTAAGAAAGCACGCAGAGCTTATTGCCGATGCAGGTGTTGACGTTATAATATTCGACTGCACAAACGGTACATATATATGGGAAGAGGGCTATGAAGTTCTTTTCAGAATTTTTGAAGAAGCACGCAACGAAGGTGTAAACGTGCCGCAGATTGCCTTTATGCTTCCCTTTTCGGGCAGTGAGGATGCAAAAACATCCCTTCATAATCTGTATAACAAGATTTATTCAAAAGACAGATACAGGGATTTGTGGTTCATATGGGACGAAAAGCCTTTAATTATGGCACATTCATCCGCACTTGACAAAAATGATGCCGCAGACAAAGAAATTCTTGAATTTTTCACATTCCGTCAGAATGAGCCCACATATTTCGCAAGCGATTCATACATCAGCGAGGAAAAATGGGGCTGGTGCAGTGTTTATCCCCAGACACAGTTTGGCAAAACTCTTTTTGACGGTGTTGAGCAGATGTGCGTTTCCGTTGCACAGAATGCGGCTGACGGGCAGTTGGTTGCAATGAATGCCGATGCCGATGTGCAGGGCAGAAGCTACACCGAGGGTGATTATTCATACTCCTACAAAAAGGGTGATGAATCAATAACCGTTGATTCCTCTGTTGAAAATTCCGAGCTTTACGGACTTAATTTTCAGCAGCAATGGGATTATGCCATTGAATGTGACCCTGAATTTATATTTGTTACAGGCTGGAATGAATGGCTTGCAGGCAGATGGCAGGAGTGGATGGGCACAGAAAATGCATTCCCCGACCAGTTCAATGATGAATACAGCCGTGATATTGAGCCGTCAGACGGAATACTTAAAGACCACTACTATTATCAGCTTGTGGCAAACATAAGACGCTTCAAGGGTATGACGGCAACCGACAAGAAGGACACAGCCGAGTTCACAATAGATATTTTCGGCAGTGATTCACAGTGGGATAATGTAACAGCATACAACCATTACACGAACAGCACCCGTGCAAGAAATGCTGACAGCTGGACTGACGTGCATTACGAAAGTGATACAATGCGGAACGACTTTAAAAATGTAAAGGTCGCTTATGATGATAATAACATTTATTTCCGTATAGAAACTGTCGATAATATTACACCGTACAGCGATAATGCGTGGATGAGAATATTCATTGATACCGACTCAACAGGCAACAGTCCGTCCTGGGAAGGCTTTGAATATGTCATCAACAGAGAAAATGCAACCGAAAACGGGATTATCATAGAAAAATCCACAGGTGGCTGGAATTTTGAAACAACTGGTAAGGGCATATACAATATAAATGAGAACGTGATGTATATGCAGATTCCGCGGAATGTTCTCGGTCTTGATGCTGATGATGTGCATTTTAATTTTAAATTGTCAGATAATATGCAGACAGACGGTGATATTATGGACTTTTACAAGAGCGGTGACGTTGCACCGGGCGGAAGATTTATGTTTGTATTCTGATAAATTTAACAACATAATTTTGGCAAAAATACAGATAAATTTACCTGTTATATTTGTTTTGCAAAAGACCAAAATAGTAAAGCAAACGCAAACATTCCCCGAAAGGAGTGCAAAACAAATGGCAAGCAGCAACAAGTCAAGCCTTGTACCCGGCGCTCGTGAAGCTCTTGATAAGTTCAAGATGGAAGCAGCAGCTGAAGTAGGCGTTAACCTCAAGCAGGGCTACAACGGCGACCTTACCTCTAAGCAGGCAGGTTCTGTAGGCGGTCAGATGGTTAATATCATATGTCCCGGAGTCCGTTTTGACTTCATAAGGAAAAACCGCAATGTTACGGGGCATCAGCAGACTATTACATACAATGTAACAGTAGGTATATAGAGAAATCCCCACCGTCCCTCACGGGATAGTGGGGATAATTCAATTATGACGGTTTTTCTGAGGATATTTTTCTGCAGACAGAATTTTGCAAAAATATCTGCGCAAAATAAATTAGTGAATCACGATTCAGTAAATCGTAAATCACCAATCTTTAATATATGTATTGACATTATTGTATTAGTGAGGTATAATTTAGTAAATCGTAATCTACTAAATTATGAGGTGATACTGTGTTTATAGGCAGAGAAAAGGAATTAAATCAGCTTGATAAGCTTTTCAAATCAGATAAATTTGAGTTTGCTGTTATATACGGACGTCGCCGTGTAGGTAAAACCGAGCTTATAAATAAGTTTATAGAAGGCAAGGATTCAATATTTTTTACAGGTGTTGAAACCAATGAAAAACAGAATCTTGAAAATTTCAGCAAAAGTATTCTTGAATTCGGAACAGGAATAGAAACAAACACAACATTTGCATCTTTTCAGGATGCGATTGAATACGTTTTCAAGTTTTCAGAAAACAAACGAATCATTCTTTGCATTGACGAATATCCTTATGTTGCCCGTGCATCAAAAAGTCTTGCATCAACGCTGCAACTGCTGATTGATAAATACAAGGACAATTCAAAGCTTATGCTTATACTCTGCGGTTCATCAATGTCATATATGGAAGACCATGTGCTTGCATATAAAGCTCCGTTATACGGAAGAAGAACTGCACAGTTCAGGATTCTTCCTTTTGAGTTTTCTGAAGTATGTGCTTATCTGAAAAACTTTAATGCAGAGGATAAAGCTTTGGCATACGGTATTGTAGGAGGAACTCCGCAATATCTGTTGCAGATTAATGAAAATCTTTCAATAGAGGACAATATCAGAAATCTGTATCTCAATCCTTCTTCTGCAATATATGAAGAGCCTGTCAACTTGCTGAAACAGGAAGTCCGTGAGCCTGCAATATACAACGCAATAATCACAGCTATTGCATCGGGTGCATCAAAAGTTTCTGAAATATCAAATAAGGTCGGTGAAGAAACAAGCGTCTGTTCCACATATATTAAAAATCTTCTTTCACTCGGAATAATAAAAAAAGAAACCCCTTACGGAGAAAAATCCGAAAGGAAGACAATTTATTCAATAGAAGATAATATGTTCCGTTTCTGGTACAGATTTGTTCCGTCCAATATTTCAATTATTTCACGAGGTGCTGCAGATTTGGCATACAGCCGTATTGAACCCCGGTTATCTGATTATATGGGAGCTGTTTTTGAAGAAATCTGCAAACAATATCTTTGGGATTTACTGCTGAATGGTAACTCACCGGTTGAATTTACAAGCCTCGGCAGATGGTGGGGGTCAAATTCAAAGACAAAACAGCAGGAAGAAATTGATATTATGGGATGTGCCGATAAGGATACTGCGCTTTTCGGTGAATGCAAATGGACAAACGAAAAAGTTGACCTCGGCATTCTTGAAAAATTAATCTATCGGAGTGAATTATTCAATTATCAAAATAAACACTACTACATTTTCGCAAAAAACGGATTTACAACCGCTTGCACAGACAAAGCAAACGCAATGGGAAATGTAACTCTTGTAAAATTTGCGGATATGATAAAATAATTTCAAATACAGCAGAAGCAGAAAGATTCAGGTCTTTCTGCTTCTTCACAAGAATAATCAATTTCATCAAAAATCTTTTCGCATAAAACACAAGAAATTACCGTCGGAGCAATCCTGCGGTTTTTTTCATCTGTATAAATAATGCGCAGGCACAACAGGTATATAGAGAAATCCCCACTGTCCTTGCACAGGATGGTGGGGATAATTCTGTTATGACAGTTTATTTTTCTGAATTTTTTCAATACAGATAAATATTCTGATTTTCTTCTGCAAGTTTTTTCAGATTGTCTGTATAACCGTTGCTGCTGAACAAAACAAAGTGTTCTTTTCTGTCAGCCTTATTCCAATCAACCTTTTTTGCTTTCTCAATTAAAGCATAATATACATCTGTATCCATCGGTTTTGTAGTGTATTTGCATTCACCGAAAATGATATTCTTTTCATTCTCATCAACTGCAACAATGTCAATTTCTGTATCTTTTCTGTCCCACCATCTGCCGATTTTCTGCGGAACAAAATCCCACACACCCTGCACAATAAGTTCATTCATATATTCTTTTCTGCAGATGTCTTCATAAACAAAAGCTGTATGATTGGGAATGAAACCTTTCCTGATTTTATCAAGAACAAAATCCTTATAGTCTGTTTCAATAAATGATTTGTAAGGATAAATGAACAAGAACCAGAATTTAATATAATTATCTTTGATTTTGTAAAGTCCCATTTTGCTTTTTTCGGGATTTTTTTCAGTTACGGGAACTTCTCTTTCGAGAATATCAAGGTCTATAAGAACATTGAGATATTTCGGAAGATTTGTCTCTCTTACACCGAGAGCCGCCGCAATTTCACTTGCCCTTTCTTTGCCCGATGCGATTGTTTTGATTATTGAAAAATAGCTTCCCACATCCTGAACTTCTTTTTCCAGAAGAAAATTCGGCTCTTCATAAAGGTAGCTTTCTTTAGACATTACACTGTTTTCGATTGCATCATATATATCTTCAAATGTTCTGAAAGATTCAATATATTTCGGAACTCCGCCTGTTACTGCATAACTCTCAACAAGCTGCTTTTCGGTCATTTCTCCGTCAAAAAAGTCCTGATAATATTTAAACGGTATCTGATGCATCTTCAGCTGACCTGTTCTTCTGCCGTAAAGAGGACTTGAATAGGATAATGTCTGGTTGTACATCATATTGACAAGCGAACCGCAAAGCACAAGCATTACATTGGCATCTTTAAGGATTGTGTCCCAGATTTTCTGCATTTTTGATATAAATGCAGGATTGGATTTGCCGATATACTGAAATTCATCTAAGACAATCAGTTTTCTTTTTTCAGGCATAAAAGATGCAAGATAGGAAAAGAGTGTTTCCCAAGACTCAACCTTTGCATTTTCCAGCAATTCATTTTTTGTGTACATAGCAACAGATTTTGTAAATGCATTTCTGTTTTCATTTTCAGATTCTTCCGTTGCAAGGAAGAAAAGAGCATCTTTATCTTTAATAAATTTACTTAATAATTCAGTCTTTCCGATTCTTCTCCTGCCGTATATGACAACAAAAGAAGATTCCTCTTTTTTGTATTCATTCTCAAGAGAATTCATCTCATTTTTTCTGTCAACAAACTTTTTCACAGTTATCACCACTCATATTATATGTGTTTGCAATATTATTATACCATAAAGTATAATTATTTCAAGTATAATTTTTGATTTTTCCGATTCTTCATTTATATAAATTCAGTAAATCATAAACCACTGAAATGATATCGCTCTTTGTATCAAAGCAAAACAGCCCTCTTTCGAGAGCTGCTTTGCCGTACAATTTAATAAAACAAGGAAGTGGAGAATTAAAAAATCCAGCTTATACCTCTCATGCAAAATAAACAATGACGACTACAAAAAAACTATTGACAAACCATAAAACATAGTATAGAATATAAAAGTGAAGAGAACAAATGTTCGCTTCACTTTTTGATATTTAGGAGGTAAAGAATGTTAAACAAATCATTGAACTATAATAAAGATGGTTCTATTGAAAGTGCAAAGAATTTCTGTTATGATAATCTTGCATTAAAAAATTTTTCAGAGAATGTGTTAGATTCATTATACAGACCGCCAACGCACAAGAGTTCTGATTATAAGAATTGGATTGCAATATTGGACCTGAAAACTTGTGTTGATTGCAAAAATTTACACGGTAAAATATATAATATTGATGAGCAACCGGAAAAAGAACCACCATTACATGAACGATGCCGTTGCAAAATAGAGGAAATGATAGCTGCTTTTATAGGAACAGCGACTAAAGATGGCGCAAACGGCACCGATGTCTATGTGTCTGAATATGGCAGATTGCCAAGCAATTATATAACAAAAAAGCAGGCAAAAGAATTAGGTTGGATTAATTATCTCGGAAATTTAGGTGTTGTTGCACCTGAAAAAATTATTGGCGGAGATATTTACAAAAACAGAAACAGGCATTTACCTGATGCCCCGGGAAGAATTTGGTATGAAGCAGATATAAACTACGATTCGGGATACAGGAATCTTCACAGACTGATATACTCTAATGACGGTCTGATATTTGCCACATATGACCATTATATTACTTTTATTCAAATTCATTAAGGAGCAATAAAATGAATACAATAGATTATTTATATTCAAAAGACAGAGTTTTAGATTTTTCTTTATGTAAGTATTTAGGAGAAGTCCACGAAGTAATAAAAACAGAATTAGAATTGCCCGATTGGTATGGTGCGAATCTCGATGCATTGTGGGATTCTATAACCGGGCTTATGTATGTTCCTGCAAATATTAAAATTATTTTTAAACCTGAAACAAAAGCAGCTGAAAAATTAGGCGATGAAATTGAAAAAATCATATCAATATTTATCGAGGCTCAGGAAGAATATAATCAAATTAAAGTTACAGTAGAAAAATAAATTATGGGGACTGTTTTTATGCCGCCTTTCGCTTGTATTCTCTTGTAAGTCCTGCATTTTTCAGAATATATTGCACCTCGTATAATAAAGTAGTAGTTATTAGAGTCCCTCTCCAAGGACTGTATGCTATACTGTAATGGATACTGTGGATCGGTTTCACCTCCTACCGCCCGACGGTTTCAGAAAGGCTCCGACCACAGACCTTTACGAGTTT
>JAFTVI010000012.1 GCA_017465825.1 Clostridia bacterium | reverse complement strand
TGATGACGATGTTCGTTATACACGATACACCAACACATACAACGGAAAAAATCAGTTGGTGTGTACAAATAACGGTTCGGAAGGTTACACAACCTACTACACCTACGATTTGTCGGGCAGACTGCTTGAGAAAAAACGCAGCGACGGCGCATACATAAAAACCGCATACGACGAAAAGAATCTCACAACAGGCGTTACCTACAGCTTCGGCGGCTTGACGGAAACTGCATCTTATACGTACAATTTAGGTAAGGATAATGCGCTTTACGAAACCTATTTCACGGATGGCGGTGGAGTAGGAACAATCAGCAGAATGTTTTCTGAGATTTATGCAAAATAAAACCATCGGCAAAACCGATGGTTTTTCATATTCAATCAAAATATAATAAGTCAGCAAAAATTAATTATGATAAAGTACCTGTATTACTGCAAGTAATTGTAAGTGTGTGCTCTTTTGTCTGAATCGGAATTCCTAAGAGATATTTTTTTGCGGTAAAGTTACCCGTTGCTTTATTTCCGCTCTTACTTGCTGTTGCAGAGGTAACTTTCCAGTTTGAATTATGTATTGTGTAAGAGGTTGATGCACTTATGCAGGTTGCTGATGAACCTGTATAACTGAAAGATGCGGTAAGCTTCATTGTTACGAGTGCTTCATCATCCGAATTATAAAGGGTTATAGTTTTTGAGCCTGTTTTTGTGGATGTTGCTCTTGCAACGGAATTATCATCCTCAACGGTTAATGTTGTTACAACATAAGTTCCGTCATCGAGGTATTCGATTGATTCCGAAACAATAACACTGTCATCAGCATAAGCAGTAATAATGCAAACTGATGATAATAATATAAGCGATAATACAAGAGAAAGGATTTTTTTCATAATCATACCTCCAAGGATGCATTTGACATACTGCCGTCTTCATCAACGATATCAGATTCAACACCGTATGCAGCAGTTGCATTAAGCGAATCTACAACAGCAACTGTCATTCCGATGCCCCATACAGCAATAACGGCAACAACAAGAACTGCGATAAGACTTTTTACGGTCATTTTACGCTTAAGTGTTTTAATATCAGCGTTTGCTAAAAAATCAGCGGCAATTTCTGATTCAGAACCGAAGCACTGTCTGATTTCGGATATATCAGTTACATTATTCTCTTCAACATAATCAGCAATGTTCGCCTTAAGGTCGTTAATCAATTGCTTTGATTCCTTTGTTTTATACAAAATCTGCTTTTGTATGTTTTTTACATAGCTGTTGATTTCATTTTTCAAGGACATTTTTTATATCCTCCCTATCCAGAATCTGCGCTATTGACTTGGTAATTATGAAATATTCATCGAGAATCTTATTATAATACTCTCTGCCGCTGTCCTCAAGATGATAATATCTGCGCTTTCTTCTTGCGCCGACCAGCTTTTCGTAATCGGTAATATAGCCTAATTCAACCAGCCTGTACAATACAAGATATAATGCGGCTTCGCCCATTGTGTACACGCCGTTGCTTTTATCTTTAAATGCTCTTGTAATCTGGTAACCGTACAAATCTTCTTCCTGAAGAAGGTGCAGAATAAGCATTTCTGCAGTTCCTCTTTTAAAATTATCCTGTTGCTGACTCATTTTTCCACCTACTTATTATATTTCAAGTGTATTATAGCACACGATTGTGGTTTTGTAAATATCTTTCGTGCAAAACGAATTAATCAATTAAAAAAAATTTATCCTAAATTCTCTCTTACCGTGTGGAGCAGTTGAATCTGCTCTTCATCAAAACTGCAATCCTTGCCGAAAAACACGTCTACAGTCACCACTGCACCGGCATCATTACAGCGTTTTATGTAGTCTGTCATATATTGAGCATCGTATTTCACTCCGGGTCTGCACCACGCCTGCCCCGGCTTATCAGGGTCGGGTGAAACACCGAGAGGAGCCAAAATGTGAGCCTGTGCGCCGTCGAAAAATCTTTTGTCGGGCACATATCTGAAATCCTCAAACTCCCCTGCCGTAAAATCTTCATCCGGGTGCTGTTTCACAAGAGTGGGATTGAGCCCGTTATTCATTGCGACTATGGCATCGGGGTTGCCTTTTCGTGCCGCATCAGCAAGCAGCTGCAGCTGTGCATCCGTATAGCCTAATTTGCGGTAACAGCCGTCAATCCACCATCCCTTTACCTTATCGCCGTAGCGGACGGAATATTCCTCCAGCACGCTCGCCCATCTCATAACGAATTTATCTTTGATTACGTTTTTGCCGTGACGGGTAAGACCGAAGCGTCTGCCTATCCAAAAATCCTTGAAAGGACCGTCACCTGTGAAATACAGGTACAGATCAATGTTGTATTTTGCAAGTTCATCCGCAAGCTCGGGTATAATATCACGCGTGGGGCAAGCCTCACCCGATTTTGTTTTTGCGATTTTATCAAACGTTGCGTTTGGTGTAAGCATATATCTGCAACGCTGCATAAGGGTTATAAAATAATATCCTGCACCCGTTCGGCTTATATCATAGGCAAGCTTCTTTACATCAATATTTTCAATCATAGCGTTCCACTCTTTGCCGTGGTTCGGCTCCAAATTAAAATAGAATGCGCCTATATAATGAGTAAAAACTCCGAATTTGCAGTTATATAATCTGTCTTTGCCGTTAATATTTTTCATAAAATCACCTATGCATATTTTACCATACAGCATTACAATGTTGCAACACAAAGTTTTTTTATTTTACTGTTGTGCAAAAATAAAAATTGTTATATAATTATCCTGTTGAGGTGATGATATGCTTCGCATTATGATTGTTGAAGATGATGAAAATACAAGAAAGCTGACAGAGGCTGTTTTAAAAAGGAACGGCTATGAAACAGTATGTGCCTGCGACGGTGAAGAAGGTCTTGAAATTATGGATAAGCTTCACGTTGACCTTATTGTGCTTGACGTTATGATGCCGAATATGGACGGCTTTGAATTCACGAAGACATTGCGTGAATGCGGTTGGGAAACGCCGATTCTTATGGTTACGGCGAAGGAATCGCATCTTGACAAAAAGGCAGGATTCCTTGCAGGAACGGATGACTATATGGTAAAGCCTGTTGACGATGAAGAGATGCTTTTACGCATTGCGGCACTTTTAAGGCGGTCAAAAATTGCAAGTGAGCACAAAATAACCATTGGCAACACCGTGCTTGACCACGATTCACTGACTGTTTCAACTCCCGACGGCGTTACTGAGCTTCCGCAAAAGGAATTTATGCTGCTTTTTCAGCTTTTGTCATACAAGGATAAGATTTTCACACGCCGTCAACTGATGGATGAAATATGGGATATGGACACTGACACGGATGAAAGAACCGTTGACGTACATATAAACCGCTTACGTGAAAAATTCAGAAACAACGCGGATTTCAGCATTGTTACTATAAGAGGCTTGGGTTACAAGGCTGTTCAGGGAGAGATTTAAGTGTTCAAAAAAGATAACTGGACATTACACGTTACCGTTACGATTACGATATTTTTCATTCTGCTCACATCAAGCAGTTTTGCATTTCTTTCAATACTACTTGCAAGAGAGCTTTTGCCGGGATTGTTCGTGGCAATCGCTCCCCTTACGCTTACCATTTTTGCGTTCATATCAAGTACGGTTATAGGTACGGGCATTTCACTTTTTGTAAGCCGACAGCTGTTTAAACCTCTTGATGACGTTATAAAATCGCAGAAAAAGGTTGCAAAGGGTGATTTCTCGGTAAGAGTTGCTTCACCGAGAAAAGGTACTATCATTACTGAGCTCGTTGAGGGATTTAATTCTATGACACAGGAGCTTGGCAGTACGGAAATGCTCCGCAGTGACTTTATAAACAACTTTTCACACGAATTCAAAACTCCCATTGTTTCCATAAGAGGCTTTGCAAAACAGCTTGCAAAAGAAGATCTGAGCGAAGAGCAAAAAAAGGAATACATAAGCATTATCGTGGCAGAATCGGACAGGCTTGCGCTGATGTCCTCTAATATTCTGTTGCTTACAAAGTTTGAAAATCAGCAGATCGTTTCGGACAAGACAAAATTCTATCTTGACGAACAGCTGAGAAACTGCATTCTTCTGCTTGAAAAGCAATGGTCGAAAAAAAAGCTCAACCTTGAGCTTGAGCTTAACGAGGTTGAGTTCTTTTCAAATGAAGAAATGCTTTCACACGTATGGCTGAATATTCTCGGAAATGCTATTAAATTCACTCCCGAAGACGGCACGATCACAGTAAAATGCACTCAGGATTCGGAAAGCATTACCGTTAAAATCACAGACACGGGCGTGGGAATGAGTGACGAAACAAGAAATCATATTTTTGACAAGTTCTATCAGGGTGATTCATCACACAAAAGCAACGGCAACGGTCTGGGACTGCCCCTTGCAAAGCGCGTAGTTGACCTTTGTAACGGCAAAATCAGCGTAAAAAGCCAAATCGGCAAAGGTACAACCTTCGTTGTGAAATTGCCGAAAGAAAAAGTATAAATTATTAAATTACTGCTTATTGCCGAGTAATCTTGCCAATTCATCCATAAAGGAATTTATGTCGCGGAACTGGCGGTAAACAGATGCAAAGCGAACATAAGCAACCTCGTCAATATTCTTGAGCTTATCCATAGCAAGCTCGCCGATTTTGATTGAAGTGACTTCCCTGTCAATGGAGTTCTGAAGAATTGTTTCAATATCGTCAACCGCCTCTTCGATAACCTCAAGAGGAACGGGACGCTTTTCGCAGGCACGAAGCATACCGCCCATAAGCTTTGCGCGGTCAAAAACCTGACGGGACTTATCCTTTTTAACAACAACGATAGGCAGAGTTTCTATAACCTCATAAGTAGTGAATCTTTTTTCACATTTAAGGCAACCTCTGCGACGGCGTATTTTTTCGCCCTCATCGGTAGGTCTGGAATCAATAACCTTGCTTTCTTCATAACCGCAGTACGGACATTTCATTCAAAATCACCCCATTTGAAATATACGTTATTATTTTAACATACATACTTGCTTTTTTCAAGTACAACTCGATAAAATTTACATTTTTTTACAGGAGAAAAATTTATGATACAACTTCCCTCAAGCATAGAGAGGATTCTGGATTATCTTAACAATGCAGGCTACAAGGCTTATGCGGTAGGCGGCTGTGTAAGGGATACTTTTATGGGCAAAACGCCTCACGACTGGGATATCACCACCGAAGCATCACCTGAACAGATAAAGGAAGTATTCTCCGATTTCCGCACAATAGATACAGGCATCAAGCACGGCACGGTAACTGTTATCTGCGAACACACACCCGTTGAAATCACTACGTTCCGCATTGACGGTGAATATACGGACAACCGTCATCCCGACAGCGTAAAATTCACAAAGGATGTTAAAGAGGACCTTGCGCGCCGTGATTTTACCGTAAATGCAATTGCATACAATCCGCAGGAGGGTGTAATTGACCCGTTCGGCGGAATTGAGGACATAAAAAAAGGCATCATCCGCTGTGTAGGCTCGCCCGACAAGCGTTTCAATGAGGATGCTCTGCGCATTTTAAGGGCAATAAGATTTGCAAGCACGTTAGGCTTTGAAATCGAAAAAACAACATCCGAATCCATTATACAAAACGAAAATCTCATATCGGGGATTGCCGTTGAACGCATCAGTGCAGAGCTTATAAAGCTGCTCACCGGCAAAAACGTGCATCACGTTCTGCTCAATTACAAGAGCGTACTTGCGGTGTTTATTCCGGAACTGAAAATGCAGTTCGGCTTTAAGCAGTACGGCAAAAAGCACGCTTACGACGTATGGGGACACACTGCGCTGACTGTTGCAAACATTGAAAACGACCCCATTCTGCGCCTTACTATGCTGTTGCACGATACGGGAAAGGTTGCAACTCACGCACTGAACGAACAGGGCAATTCGACCTTTAAAAATCACGCGGCGGTGGGCGGTGTTATTGCGGAAAACATTTTAAGACGGCTTAAAATGAGCAATGAATACATCCGAACGGTATCATATCTCGTTTCGATTCACGACAAGGATGTGCCCGAAACCAAAATACAGGTCAAGAAATATCTCAGAGATATGGGAGAGGAAAATTTTATCCGCCTTATGAAAATAAGACGGGCTGACAGGTCTGCACTCTCAAAAGAGTTCAGGGATATTTCGGCTGAGCTTGCTTTTGCATATTCTGCATTCAGCGAGGTTATCACAAACAACGAGCCGTACACGCTCAGTCAGCTTACAATAAAAGGCAGTGACATAAAAAAGATGTTCAGGCCGGAAGAAATCGGAGAAAAACTGAATGCATTGCTCGATTTCGTTATCCGCGAACCGGAACATAATAATAAACAGGATTTGTTGGAAAAAGCGAAAACATATTAATAAATAATAATTTAGCGTGCCGTAGGGCGCGTCGCCCCGTCGCGCCGATTGATAAAAATGTGCCATTTTTATCAATAATAATATTAAAAAATTTGATTTGACCTGTTATAATAATCCAAATCGCAGATTTGGATTATTCGGAGCGACGAGGGCGTCGCTCCCTACAAATTCACTAATAAATTATTGTTCATTCAATCATAAAAATGAAAAACTCCCGTCATTAAGACAGGAGCGTTCTTCATTAATTAAATTACTGAAATTAAGCTGCAGTGTCAACTTCTGAAACAACAGCTGCATCAACAGTGCTGTCCTCTTCGTTGTTTGTTGTGTTGTCTGTGCAACCTGCAAATGTGAATACCATAGCAGCAGCAACAACAAGTGCAGAAACTGTAAGAATAACCTTTTTCATTTCAATTTGCTCCTTTCATAATAATCACAATAATATTGAGAATTAACTCTCGTATGTACAAGGTACTGTGTTTTATATCAGTGCCTCATTGCATTTGATACTTTACAGCAAATCACAATCAAAGTCAAGCATTATAACAAACTTGTAACGAGTGGTTACAAAATTGTAACAATTACCTGTAATATATTACAGTTGACTTATTATTCACACTTATTTATAATATAAATACATCCTAAAAAGGAGTTTCAATATGAAGAGAAAATTAAAATCCGCATTACTTCTGTTATTTATGCTGTTTGCCGTGACCTTTGCATCAAATGCAGAGACTGATTACAACATTACATACGACTACGGCGTAGCAAGTGTAAAAGAGTACAAAATAAAAAATTCAAATCCCCGTTCCGTTACCGAAAACGGAGTGGTTCATCTATCCTCCCCCGAATGCGAGGGCTTTGAGTTTGTTGGTTGGTATCTTGAAGAGGATTATATCACTCCCGTAACCTCCATTACTGTTACGGCAGATACCACCGTTTACGCAAAATGGTATGAGATGTCCTATTCCATTAATTATGTGCTGACAACTCCCGATATTCCTCTTTCTGCAAGTGAAGTTATCAACTCCAACCCGCATATAAGAGTTGCGAGCGAGGAGGTTTTTCTCGCAGACCCCGAATATATTTCAGACAAATACACCTTTGAAGGCTGGTATGCGGACGAAGATTATACGAATAAAATTGAAATTATCAGCGCGGACATTTGTAAGGATGTTACGATTTACGCCCATTGGGTGAATACCGAATTCAATATTTTCTACGAGCTGGGAAGCGTTGCAAACAGCGTTTACACAACTCAGAATCCGAATCCGTCAACATACACATACGGTGAAAGCACGCCTATCGCACCTGCGGTGACAAACGACCCTGCATACAGCTTTGAAGGCTGGTACACGGATGAATTCTTTACACAGAAGGCAGAGTTCATCAGCGCAGAAACAAGCGGTGACATAACGTTGTATGCGAACTGGAACAAAACGGTTTACAATGTTACGTACATTCTGAACAACAACTGTGATATCAATGTTTCGGATATTGAAAATCCCAATGATACAGCAAGAACAGCAGATACGGATTTTATATTAAGTAATCCCTCAACAAGTGACAAGAGCTATGTTTTTGCCGGCTGGTACACATCACCCGACTTTGACAGCTATTCAAAAGTTACTAAGATTCAGGCAGGCATTACGGAAAACGTAACGTTATATGCAAGATGGGATGCAGCAGTATATAAAATCGACTACGATTACGCTATGATTGACACCTATCAGTGCCCTGTTAAAAATGAAAATCCTGAGCAGTATCTCTACGGTGACGTTATTACATTGGAGCCGCTCTCGGTTGACGGATTTATATTCAACGGCTGGTGCACGGATGCACAGCTGAAAAATCCCATAACACAGATTACGGCTGATATGTACGGCAATATAACCCTTTATGCCGATTTTACAGAAAAGACATACACAATTACATATGTGCTCGAGGACAAAGAGGTTACGGTAAATCAGGTGGGCAACACAAATTCAAACATACGCACAACAACGGAGCGTTTTTATTTTGACGATCCCGAAACGATTAATCTGGATTACATCTTCGGCGGCTGGTATTTTGATGCGGAGTTCACACAGAAAGCCGATTTTATAAAAGCATACACCACAGGCAACATTACAGTTTATGCAAAATGGATCAAAAACGTGTCTTACCTGCCCGTTTGGGGTGATGCATCTCTTTCCGACCAGCTCTCAGCCGCTGATGCAAGGCTTATTCTGCGCAACTCGGCAGGACTTGAGACCTTTAACGAGGTACAGACAAGAATCTCCGATTTAAACAACGACTCTCAGGTTACTGCCGCCGATGCAAGACTTGCATTAAGACTTTCCGCAAGCCTTGAAAGCATTGAACTGCTCACAGAGCAATACTCTCTGCCTGAAATTCAGCTTTTTGAGGGTGAAGTTATTTTTGTTGAAAATGCTCAGTAAAATTTGAAATTTGCTATTGCAATTCAAGGTAATAAGTAGTAAAATTTATAAGACAACAAGAAAGGAAGATATGAAAATGGATAAGTTTATTATTGAAACATCTGCAAGACACGTTCACGTTTCTCAGGCAGATCTTGAAGTTCTTTTCGGCGAAGGCTATGAGCTTACACACAAGAAGGATCTTTCACAGCCCGGTCAGTACGTTACAAATGAAAGAGTTGCTGTTGTAGGTCCCAAGAGCCAGTTCCCCTCAGTTTCAATTCTCGGTCCTGTAAGACCTTCAACACAGGTTGAAATTTCCGCAACAGATGCACGTTCAATCGGCGTTGTTGCTCCTATCAGAGAATCAGGCGACACAAAGGATTCAGGCGCTTGCAAAATCGTTGGTCCTAAGGGCGAAATCGAAATCAGCGAAGGCGTTATCGTTGCAAAAAGACACATTCATATGACACCTGCCGATGCAGAAAAGCTCGGCGTTGAGGATAAGGAAGTTGTCAGCGTAAAGGTTGACACAGACGGCAGAGCTCTTGTTTTCGGCGATGTTGTTGTAAGAGTTAACCCCAACTTTGCTCTCGCTATGCACATTGATACAGACGAGTCAAATGCCTGCAGCGCAACAGCCGCTACAATGGGCGAAATCATTAAATAATTCAGTACACAGCAAACCTCCGTATGGAAACATACGGAGGGATTTTTTTATAAGCAATAATTTAGCGTACCGCTAAATTTAATGAATAATGAATGATGAAAAAATGAATAGTTGAGGTGGCTTGCTACGCAAGCATTATAAACGGGGTAAGGGGCAAAGCCCCTTCCACAATTATTCATTATTCAATATTCATTCAATAATTTATCGGCATCCGCCGATAAATTATTGTTTAGTTATAATAACTGCCTGTTTTCCGTTGCCCTCAAAGGCTATATCTGAGGCGGTTTTATCATATTTTTCGAGCTTACCCGTAAGGGGGTCGTTGAAATAATAATTATCCTCATCATAGCCTACAAGGAGCATACAATGGTTAGGACTTATCCACGTAAAAGTTTTATCCGTTCCGACGATATAAGGGGTTATGTTTACTCTTGGCGGCTCCATATAGGCAGTTACCCATACGAGCACGGGAATGTTATTATCTATGTACTTTTCGCAAAGTGAAGCAAGACTTTCCGAGAACGTTGATTCAACGCTGAAATTACCCGTATAGCAGTCAAGACATCTCTGGATTGACCTTTCAAGACCTTTTGCCCAGATTCCCCATCCCTTTTCACTTCGGGGATCACCGAGAAATGATTCATCAGGATTACTGCTGTACCAGACATTATTCTTTTTGTAAGGTGCAGAGCCGATAAAAAGGTATCTGTCTATAAAATCGTCAACGGTTATAACAAACCTGTAGTATTTTAAATTCATAACCGCGGCTACGGACTCACATCCGGCAGGATAATCGGGAAACTGACAAATCAGCGGTACATCTATGATTTTTGATGTAACGACAGGTGTCGGAATCGTTGTTTCTTCCGGCGGCTTTGTTGTATTCACAGGCGGAATAACAGGCGTTACATACGGGTCAAGACTTGCGGAGGTTCTTAATATGTACCTTGCATCGGCGGCAGTGATTATGCCGTTTTCATCAAAATCTGCATTTACAAGCGATTGTCCGTCAAGAATAATAAGGCTCGCGCCGGCTCTCAGAGCAATTCTTGCATCGGCGGCTGTAACCTCACCGTCTAAATTAACATCACCGAGAATGTAATCATTGACACTGCTCTGGGAAGAATCCTCCTCGCTCACATCAAGTGCGGCTGCCTGTACGGAAAACACAAGGCAGGATACTAAAATAAAACACAAAATCCTTTTCAATTTTCACATAACCCTTATACTTAGTTTTTTACATTTTAGCATTAAAACAATTGAATTTCAATATAAAAATTCAACTATTCAGATCTATGCAGTATTTTATACAGTTGTCACCTTCCATTTCAAGAGTAAGGCCGCTCAGATCAATATCATCATCCACTATAAATCCGAAAGTAACGATTTTGTTTTCACCTGCTTCAAATGGAATAAACATATAATCTGCTGACTCTGCATTCTGTCCGCTTATGTAATTGATTATTGCTCTGATATGTTCACCGCCCGAATTCGACAAGTAGAAGTCAGAATTGAATAAATATGCATAATTCTCTGTATTCTCAATTTCAATATCAACCAGAACAAGCTTTCTGCCGACAGTTTCGGATTTTTTGATTGAGTTCAATGTATTAATACCGTCACCGTATTCATAGGTATTTCTTACATAATCCTTCAAATTACCATTCTCATCAAAATACTCCTCTGTTTCCCCGCCGTTCAGCCAGATGCAATCCAAATCAAGACCGATAATGTTATCACGGATTTCAAAGCCTTTGACTGCAACTGAATAATCTGCATTGACGTCTGTACCGCTGAAAGCAGACATATTAAATTTTTCCCCGATATTTTTATCAACACGCTGTTTTTTATTCTCTGCAAGAACAGCTTCGCTCATCACCTCAGCACCGGGAACATATGTGTCTATTATAAAAGCGTGTTCCTTATCTGTTTCTTCAAGAGAAAGTCCGTTTGCAATTTTCATCATTTCTTCGTCACTGACAGCATCCGACACATAACAACGAAGTACATACCCGAAGTCATCAAAATAAATAACAAAATTCCTGCTGTAGGATTCGCCGTCAGATTCAACACCTGTATCAATTCTGATAACAGCACCTTTGCATTTTCCGAACATACATTCTTCCACGCTGCCTACAAATGTTATTTCAAGCTCTTTTGCAAGCTCACTCTTAAACAGCTGGAATGTAAGTCCTGCACCGCTGTCTCCGACATTGTACTTATACGGAGCATCAACGGGTTTAAGATATTCAGGTATATAACCAAAATTAAGTTTTACATATTCCGCTGATTGAGAAGAAGATTCTTCCCCAAGTTCAAAAGTAACCTTGTAATTTTCTTTATTGATAAACCTTTGGTAGACTTCATTTCCTGCAAAAACAGTCACAGCAAGCAATGCTATCAGTGCAGCCGCCAATGCTGCAACTCTCGCTGGTGAAAAGCGGCGTGATGATGTATTTTCGTATGCCTGCAGGCTGTCAAGTGTTGAAACTACCCTGTTGTGAAAATTCTCAGGAACATCGGGATATTCATTTTTTAAATTATTACTCATCTTTATTCCTCCAAAATAGTTTTTAAGCTTTTTCTCCCCTGTGAAAGACGGCTTTTTACCGTACCCGACGGTATACGCAAAATCGAAGCTGTTTCATCCACCGAATAACCCTCAACATAATAAAGCTGAACGACCACACGGATTTTTTCGGGCAGATGCATTATCGCTTCATAAACATATGAATTTTCTGGCTCTCTTGCCTCTTCAAAGAATAAATAATCATCAAAACTGACTTGTCGGCTTTTAATTCTGTTTATTTTATAACATTCGTTAATCAGAATTCTTGTAAGCCAGGTTTTAAAGTATTTTTCATTCTTAAGACTGCCGAGTTTTTCATACGCCTTTAAAATTGCCTCCTGTACAGCATCCTCACAATCGCTCTCATAAAAGCATATTGATTTTGCAACTCTGTACAGCATCTCTTCACAGGTCAGAACATTGGTCTGAAATGTTATTCTGTCCATAACTGTATCCTTTCCATACAAAACGGTACCTGCTTTTGTATTTCACCTATTAGATAAATAAATCACGGTTTTGGTTCACTATATTATAACAATTTTTTGCATTTTCACAGTAAAAATTTTGAATTTTCTATTTATAAATATAAAAATATGTGATATACTTATAATGATTATTTATACAATGAGGTAAAATTATGTTTGTAGATAAGGCGAAGATTAAAATAAAGGCAGGTAACGGCGGTAACGGTGCCGTTACATTTCACAGAGAAAAATATATAGCTTCGGGCGGTCCCGACGGCGGTGACGGCGGCAAAGGCGGCGACATTGTTTTTGTTGCAGACACCAACCTTTCCACCCTTGCGGATTTCCGCTACAAGCGCAAGTACACAGCTGAAAACGGACAGAACGGCTCAGGCTCCCGCAAAAACGGCAAAAAGGGTCAGGACCTTATAATCAAGGTTCCTTTCGGCACGGTTATCCGTGAGGCTGAAAGCGGTGCGGTTATTGCAGATATGTCCACAACTGAGCCTTTTATTGCGGCAAAGGGCGGCAAAGGCGGCTGGGGCAACACTCATTTTGCCACACCTACCCGTCAGACTCCCCGATTTGCAAAGGACGGCGTTCCCGGTGAAGACTGGGAGGTTACGCTTGAATTAAAGCTCCTTGCAGACGTCGGACTTGTAGGTTTCCCCAATGTAGGCAAGTCTACTCTTGTTTCCGTTGTCAGCGAGGCAAAACCCATAATCGCGGATTATCATTTCACAACCATTACACCCGTTTTAGGCGTTGTACGAATGGGTCCCGAAAGCTCCTTTGTTATGGCTGATATCCCCGGACTTATTGAGGGTGCAGGCGAGGGTGCAGGTCTGGGACATCAGTTTCTGCGCCACGTTGAGCGTTGCCGTATGCTCATTCACGTTGTTGATGTGGCAGGCAGTGAGGGCAGAAATCCAAAAGAGGACTTTGAAACAATAAACAAAGAGCTTGTTGTGTTCAATCCCGAGCTTGCAGAATGTCCCCAGATTGTAGCCGGCAACAAAATTGATATGGCAACTGACGAGCAGAGAGAAGATTTCAGAAAATACATTGAAGATAAGGGCTTGCAGTATTTTGAAATCTGCGCTCCCATTCTTGAAGGCACACAGGAGGTCGTAAACGCGGCGGCGGCTATGCTTGCAACACTTCCGCCTATCAGACAGTTTGAAACAGAGCCTATTCCTATGGAAATGCTTGAAAGAAAGAAGAATACAGGCTTTAAGATCAGCGTTATTGACGATACTTATTACGTTGAGGCTGAATGGCTGCTTAAGATACTTAACAAAACAGATGTTGAGGATTACGAAGCTCTCCAATACTTCCAGAAGGTGCTTGACACAAGCGGAATTCTTGAAGCACTGCGCAACAAAGGCATTGAGGAAGGCGACACGGTAAATATTTACGATCTGGAGTTTGAATATGTGCCCTGATATTTCATCACAGCTTGAAAATATAAAGCTTACGTCAGGCACATCATCGGACGGACTGCCCGTATCTGCCCTTGCATTTTTAGGCGACGGAGTATGGGGACTGCTGACAAGAGAATATCTCACCGTTTCAGGGATGTGCAAGGCAGACAAGCTCCACGAAAGAAACACACAAATGGTCAACGCAACGTACCAATGTGCCGCGTCAAAGGTGCTTTTTCCCTTGCTCAATGAGGATGAACAGACAATGTTCATACGCGGCAGAAACACTCACACGGCACACACCCCACGGAACAAATCGAAAAGCGAATACCACGCCGCAACGGGGCTCGAGGTGCTGTTCGGCTGGCTTTATATCAACGGCAGAACAGACAGGATAAAAGAGCTGTTTGCTGTTGCAGTAAGCGAGGTATGTTTATGAAAATGAAGAAAATTGATATCAAGGAGTTTTTGCTTGATATTATCATCTGTACCGCAGGCGCGTTTGTTTACGCATTGGGTGTAAACTGCTTTATATCACCCAACGACATATCCTCGGGCGGTGCAACAGGTCTTGCAATCCTTGCAAATTATCTGTGGGACTTCCCCATAGGTACTGCTATGTTTGCAATAAACATTCCTCTGTTTATAATATCGTTTATCGTGTTCGGCAGAAGCTTTATTGTAAAAACCCTGTTTTCCACATTTATGACCTCGGTGATGATTGACCTTGGCGTCTACTTTATGCCCGTATATGAGGGTGACAAAATTCTTGCATCACTTTTCGGCGGCGTGTTGCTCGGTATTGGTCTTGGTATTATATTTATGCGAGGCTCAACAAGCGGCGGCACGGATATTCTCGGCAAACTGCTGAAAAAAGCATTTCCCCACCTTTCAATGGGCAGACTCATTATGATCTGCGATTTATGCGTGGTTCTGCTTGCAGGTGTTGTTTTCAGAAACATTGAAAGCATACTTTACGCAACTATCGTTTTCTTCGTATCGAGCAAAACAATAGACTTTGTGCTTTACGGCTCGTCAAGCGGCAAAATGATGATGATAATATCGACAAAAGCCGAAGAAATTGCAAAAGCGATAACAACCGAAACACCGCGAGGAGTTTCAATCGTTCCTGTTCAGGGAGCTTACACGGGCGAGGCTAAGCATATGCTCCTTACCGTTGTAAGACCGCAGGAGGTTACAAAAATGCGAAAAATAGTAAAACGATTCGACGAAAAGCCGTTTATTATAATTTCCGATGCGTCGGAGATACTCGGTTTAGGCTTTAAACCCACAGACAATGAACTTTAAGGAGAAATTTAATGCGAACCCCTAAAAAACATATACGAAATTTTTCAATTATTGCTCATATCGACCACGGCAAGTCAACCCTTGCCGACAGACTTCTTGAACTGACGGAAACTGTTGCAAAGCGTGATATGCAGCAGCAGATTCTTGACGATATGGATCTCGAGAGAGAAAGAGGTATCACGATCAAGGCTCACGCAGTCACACTTACATATAAGCAGGACGGCGAAGAGTACGAGCTGAACCTCATTGACACCCCCGGTCACGTTGACTTCAACTATGAGGTTTCACGTTCTCTTGCGGCCTGCGAGGGTGCAGTGCTTATAGTTGACGCTACACAGGGCATCGAGGCACAAACACTTGCAAACACATATCTTGCTCTTGACCACGACCTTGAGCTTGTTCCCGTTATAAACAAAATTGACCTTCCTGCCGCCGACCCCGAAAGAGTTGCGGCTGACATCGAGGACGTTATAGGTCTTGATTCAGAAGAAGCACCCAGAGTTTCTGCAAAAACAGGCGAAAACGTGGGAGATGTTTTAAAGCAGATAGTAAAGCTTGTCCCCTGTCCCGAGGGTGACGATGATGCGCCACTGAAGGCTCTTGTTTTTGACTCTGTTTACGACAACTACAAGGGTGTTATCGTTTACGTAAGAATTATGGACGGCACTATCAAAGCGGGCGACACAATGCGTATGATGGCAACGGGCGCGCAGTTTACGGTTGTTGAAGTGGGCAAAATGGCGGCAACCTCACTTATGCCCACAAAACAGCTTTGCGCGGGCGAGGTTGGTTACATTACCGCATCAATCAAAACAGTACGTGATGCCCGTGTGGGTGATACGGTTACAACTGCCGAAAATCCTGCAGCTGAGCCACTTGAAGGCTACAAAAAGGTCAATCCTATGGTTTTCTGCGGTATTTATCCTGCTGACGGTGCAGACTACGAGGCACTTAAAGAAGCTCTCGAAAAGCTCCAGCTAAACGATGCGGCTCTTTCATTTGAGCCCGAAACATCGGGCGCGTTGGGATTCGGTTTCCGTTGCGGATTTTTAGGACTTCTTCACCTTGAAATCATACAGGAGCGTCTTGAAAGAGAATATAATCTTGACCTTGTTTCAACAGTTCCCAGCGTTATTTACAAAATCCATATGCGCGGCGGCGAGGTACTTGAAATCGACAATCCCACAAAGTACCCAGACCCTGCAGAAATAGATTACAGCGAAGAGCCTATGACGGATGCTCATATCTTCTCTCCGCCCGAATTCGTAGGTACTATTATGGATCTTTGTCAGGAACGCAGAGGTTTCTATAAGGATATGAAATATCTTTCCGCAGACCGTGTTGAATTGAGCTACGACCTGCCGCTGAACGAAATTATTTACGATTTCTTCGATGCTCTCAAATCAAGAACAAAGGGCTACGCATCCTTTGACTACGAGCTCAAAGGCTACGCAAGAAGCAACCTTGTAAAGCTTGACGTTCTGCTCAACGGTGACGGCATTGACGCACTTTCGTTCATTATACATTCCGACAAGGCTTACGGCAGAGCAAGGAAAATTGCCGAAAAGCTCAAGGACAACATTCCCAGACAGCAGTTTGAAATTCCCGTACAGATTGCCGTTGGCGGCAAGGTTATCGCGCGAGAAACAGTTAAAGCGCTCCGCAAGGACGTTCTTGCAAAGTGCTACGGCGGTGACATCACACGAAAGAAGAAACTGCTTGAAAAGCAGAAGGAAGGCAAAAAGAGAATGCGCTCCTTCGGTACTGTTGAAGTTCCGCAGGAAGCTTTTATGGCTATTCTCAAGCTTGACGAACAGTAATGAAAGGCTTATATATCCACATTCCCTTCTGCCGTTCAAAATGCCCGTACTGCGACTTTTATTCGGTGCCGCGAAACGATGCGCTGATTGAAAAATACTGCGATGCGCTCATTGATGAAATAGAAACAGGCAGACGCACAAAGGATTTCACCGAAAATTCCGATATGAGCTTTGATACAGTCTATTTCGGCGGCGGAACACCATCTGTAATCGGAGCTGAAAGGCTCGGCAGAATACTTGAATGTATCAGAAAGAATTATACAATCTCTGCTGATGCCGAAATCACCGCTGAATGTAATCCGTCAACCGTTGACGATGAATTTTTCATAAATTTATCATCATACGGCTTCAACAGAATTTCTTTGGGTATGCAATCTGCCGTTGACAGCGAAAGACACTCTCTGGGCAGACTGGCAGACAAAAATAAGGTGTTATCAGTCATAAATTCGGCAAGAAAAAGCGGAATTACAAACATTTCACTTGACGTTATGCTCGGCGTTCCCTCACAGACAATGGAATCCCTTGATGAAACCGTTGATTTTCTGCTTGATACGGATGTTCCCCACATCAGCGCGTATATGCTGTCAATTGAGGAAGGTACGAATTTTCACAAACGGCAGGATTCGCTTGTTCTTCCCGATGAAGATGCGGTATGTGATATGTATTCGCATCTTGCACAAAGGCTCACTCAACAGGGATTTGAACACTATGAAATATCCAATTTTGCTAAAAGCGGATTTGAGAGCAGGCACAATCTTAAATATTGGGAATGTGAAGAATATTTAGGCTTAGGTGCGGCGGCTCATTCATTTATAAACGGCAAAAGATTTTTCTTTGAGCGAAATGCTGAAGCTTTTATAAGTGGTGATACCGCTGTTTTTGACAGTTACGGCGGCGACAGTGAAGAGTTCATTATGCTCGCATTAAGGCTGAAAAAAGGCATATCGGCACAAGATTATTACAAAAGATTCGGTTGCTCTCTCCCCTTATCATTTACCGAAAAAGCAAAAGCTTTTATCACAAGCGGTCATATGACCCTTGACGGCGATACATATTCACTTACTCAGAAAGGTATGTTAATTTCAAATTACATAATAAGCAATCTGGAGGATTAGTTATGGCAAAGATAATCGCGTTTTTCACATCAATAATTACCTGTATTACAATGATTTTTACCCCTGCCGCGCCTGTTGAGGGCATTTTTGAGCAACAGGAAAAAACCGTACAGGTTGCATTTGACGAGGGGGAATTTGTTTACGGCACGTATGATATTGTTGTTGCGCCCTACGGTGACGACAGCAACGACGGCACACCCGAAAATCCCATAAAAACACCCGAAAGAGCAAAAGAAATGCTCAAAAACATTCAGACTGACGAAACTGTAACAGTATGGTTCAGAGAGGGTACATATTACATCACCGATACTATTGAATTCACATCGGATGACAAGAGCAATGTTATCTACCGTTCATATCCTGATGAAACAGTTGAATTCTCCGGTGCAAAGGAAATTGCAGGCTGGAGTGAAACCGTGATAAACGGCGTTGATGCGTTTGTTACGGATATTGAGATAAACTCCGATGAGGATTATTTCCGTTCGCTTTTCAAGGGTAACAAAAGGCTTTCACGCTCACAATATCCCAAAGAAGGGGTTTTCACAATTGCCGACACGTGCGCAGATGAAGCTGTTTCTTCCGATTGGGCTCCTGAATATTTCACACATTCGTTGGCTTTCTGTGCAAACACGGATGAAATACTTGATTTTGCAAATGCGGGTGACGTTGAAGTAAAGATTATGCACTACTGGTGCGACGAGCATCTGCCCGTAAGCTCTGTTGATGCCAAAACAGGCAGAATTGAAACAACAAAGCCTTCATCAATGACAGTAAATGAGGGGGACAACTTTGTTTATGAAAATGTAAAAGAAGCACTTTCACTCCCCGGTGAATGGTATCTTGACAGAAGTGAAGAAAAGCTTTACTACATCCCCGAAGACGGTGACACAGTGGACAACACCGTTCTTTACGCAGGTATGACCGAACAGCTCTTCACCTTTGAAAATGCAGAAAATATCGCATTCCAAGGTATCAACTTTATAAATACCGATTGGAAACAGGTTGACGGCACATATTATGCAAATATATTTGACGAATCCCATCCTTTATACAGCAACATAGAATACGGCGGTGTTCATCCTCAGGCGGCATTCGAAGTTCCTGCGGCAATTTACATTGAAGCTTCGTCAGGTATTGACTTCACGGACTGTCTTTTTGAAAACATCAGCAACACAGCGGTAAAATTCGACAATGGCTCTAAGGACTGCAACATCACATCCTGTAAATTCAATGAGATAGGTGCAAATGCAATTTTCATTCACGGAGATTTTGTGGTGCCTGCAACAACCAAAAACATCAATGTAACGGACTGTCATATCAGCTATTACGGCAGAATTTTCAACAACGCAATAGGTATTCTCCTTACTCACGCCGTTGACTGTGAGCTGTCAAACAATGAAATTCACGACGGCTGGTATACAGGCATTTCCGTTGGCTGGAACTGGGGATATTCAGACAACTCCACCAACGGCATAAAAATTCAGAACAATCTTATTTACAATATCGGCAACGGCTGGCTGTCCGATATGGGCGGCATTTACACTCTCGGTATTCAGCCCGATACCGTTATCAGCGGCAACATCATTCACAACGTCGGCTGTTACGAGGGCTCAACAGGCTACGGCGGTTGGGGTATTTACCTTGACGAAGGCTCAAGCTACATAACCGTTGAAAAGAATCTCGTTTACGATTGTTCATCCAACTGTTTCCACCAGCACTACGGCGAAAACAATATGGTGCGTAACAACATTTTTGCTTTCGGCGACGACGGTCAGTTCCTTATAACAAGGAACGAGGACCACAACTCACTGTATCTGTACAACAACATTCTTGTGGGTGAAAAATCAGTAATGTACAAGAACGCAACGAGCAAGGATTGGTTTATTGACAACAACAACCTTTACTGGGACTACGGAACTGTAGGCAACCTTGTGTATTCGGGAAATTCAATGACTGTTGGCGACAGATTCTCACTTGTAATTATGACTCTGAGAGGCTATTACAACAACGCCGTTTACGCAGACCCGCTGTTCAGGGATGCAGAAAACAGAGATTTCACACTTGCGACAAACAGCCCTGCACTCGACACAGGCTTTGAACCCTGGGAGTATAATGCAGGAACAATTACAAAATTCTGATTAAATAAAGCTCGTTTGCGAAATGAGGGATATTTATGTATCAAGTAATAAATTCTATGCCTTTTGAAATGTATATTTTTGTCTTGGGTGTCGGATTGTTTTGTTTTATTTATGGAATGTATGATATGAGAAAAAAACAATCTAAAAATCCGATGATGTGGATGATTCCGTTTGGAATTCTTACGTGTGTATTTTTATTATTTTATAGATTTTCGATAGAATTTGCTATGAGTATGACTTTGCAAAAAATTGCAAATATCGGAATAATAATAAGTGGTGTGCTGTTTATCATTTCACTTATTATTACATTTATAATCGCAAAAAAAACAAAACTATATTGACACAGCCAAGTTTAATAAAGTAGCCCCCATTTTTAAATTTTGTGCAGTTGCTTTGATAATCATAGGCATATTACTAATAGTAGTTATTAATCTAACCAATAGAGGGACGATTTGATTGTTGTGTGTATAATTCGCAAAACATATACATTGTTTGAATAAAATTTGAGGGACTGCAAATGCAGTCCCTGATTTTAGTTATAACTTATCGGAATGTTGATGATGTATCGTAGGGCGCGTCGCCCCCGTCGCGCCGATTGATAAAAATGTGCCATTTTTATCAATATTAAATTTATCACATTATAATTATCCAAATCGCAGATTTGGATAATTCGGAGCGACGAGGGCGTCGCTCCCTACGGAACACCGCTAAATTACTGTTCTTCAATCAACACCAATTCCGATGACAAGGATGATGGAATATAAATATTTATTCCGTTCATTTTCAGCTCTCTGCCGGAAATGACAAATGAGCATCTGTCGTTATCGAGCGTTACCTTATACTGTTTTGACGCATCCACGCCTTTGGGTTTTATGCAGATTTCGGTTTCACCTGTTCCGTTGAGGGCAAACACACAAACAACGCTCTTATCCTTCTCGGGTGATGCAATTTCAATCACGCACATATCCTCACATTCGGGTGTATGGTGATATATTTTTGAATTGCTCAGAATCGGTCTTATAAAGCTCTTATAAAGCTCAACGGAATGCTGAACGAACTCCATCTGCTGTGTATTTATCCGGACGTTAACGGGCGCAATAACGTTCAATGACATATGTGTAAGCATCGTGTTGCGCATCTGAAAATCAAGTGAGCCGAATTGGTGACATCCCATACCTGCAAAAAGTCGGTCTACTCTTTCGGGCGGCAACGCCATTGTCATACCGTTTGTAATAACGGCACTTCTCGGTGCGCACTGATTATCCGACACCCAGGTGTGGTGAAAGGCTTTCATTATTCCCAGATCACATCTGCCGCCACCGCCTGCACAGTTTTCAAAAATAACGTGGGGGAAACGCTTTTTAAGACGCATATACATATTGTTGACTGCATTGAAATGAGCAACCGACAGACATTCGTTAACACCTGTACCCCTGTCTTTCATATTGAAATAATCGCGGTATGAGGTGTTGTAATCCACACGGAGAAGATCCATTTTACATTCTTCAATCAGCCTTGCAAGCTCATTTTCTGCCCACTCGGCGGCTTCGGGATTTGTAAAATCAATAAACCTTTCCGTTTGTTCGCCGTAGATATTACAGGCACGCCATTCGGGCTTGTTTTTATATGGGTCGCATAATCTGCCAAGGCTTTCAATATCCACCCACAGACCGAATTTCATACCCTTTTCGTGGCAATAATCGGCAATTTCCGTAATGCCGTTGGGATAACGGTCAGAATCCGGAATATTAATGCCGTTGAAATCGCCCCATTCCATTTCGCGGTGGGGAGGACATTCCCAGCCTGCGTCGATTATAAACAGTTCACCGCCAATTGCTTTGAACTGGTCGATATATTTTTTACTTGTTTCAACGCTCATATCGTGCTCTGCGCCCATTCCGCAACCGATAAGGTCATATTTTGTGTCGATAAGGGAATCATTGAGCACGGATTTTCTTATATGAGAATGCATCTGATTCACGGCATCGTCAAAATCGCCGCAGGTAAGTCCCATATGCACCTCGGGAGTCACAAAGCTCTCCCCTGCCCTGATAATATACATCGGATTATGGGCGGTTATCTCCGCTTTGAATGACAGATTTGTATCACTCTTGCCCTCGTGGGCATTATAATCAACGGAAAAACGACAGCCGCCGCTCCAGCCGATTTGCGCAAACCAGATTTTACCCATAACGTTGTTACGGATAAAAAACAGAGGATGACGGAAGCGGTCACGGTTAAAACGGGTGTCCACACTTGTTGTTTCGCGGCGAAGAGGATGCCACCTGAACTCGCCCTCTCTTGCCCAGCGGTCATCATCAAAATAGCCGATAGAATAGTATTCATCAACAGTCATTTTACTGTTGCGCTTTTCACGCTCCATTGTTTCCATACCGCCGCTCAAAAGGCTCAGTCGGCTCAGATTCATAGGTTTATCGGACAGATTTTCAATTTCCAGATATCGGGTGAACATCTGTGTACCGTCAAGTAGAGTGTGCACTTTAATGCGCACAGGCTTGATTTTACTGTTCAGAATAAGAGTTGATTTTACGCCCGATTCAGTTTTTTCGGTAATAAAATCCTCAAATTCAAGTGCATAATCAACGCTCTGTCCGTCAAGTTCAATATTAAATGCAGATGTTTCGGTAAAATCTCTCTTGTCAAGACGGGTGGGGCAATTAGTAAGCACATTCAGCGGATAGCCTGCGCCGTTCCAGCCTGATGCCATAAGCACTCCGCCTGTGAGAATCTCCTCATACGTCATATTTCCGCTTCTGTAGCAGAATACGGGAGTTTCATCCGATTGATAAAGCGCATCTGCAAAATAATTAATCTCAGTCATTTTCAACTTTCGCTTTCTGCAAATTGCATTCACGGATTGCTTTTATACCGTTCTCGGAGAGCTTATGATTTCTGTGATAATCCACAAGTCCGTTCTGTTCCTGCTCAACGTCTGTAAGCTGTGTGTAGCACATACCCATACAGTCGCTCTGCATAATAGCGGTGGTATCGGAGATGTAGTGTGCAACAAAAGCATCTTCAGTATCCTCCGCAACATAGCCCCAGCTGTTTTCCTTGTCATTTTTATAAGAAATGCCGCCGTACTCCGAGCAGAATATGGGCAGACCTTTCAGCTCTTTCTGAGTAAGGATGCCGCTTTTTTTAGTTTTGTTCAAAACTGCAATCTGTTTTTCGTCTTTGGTTCCGTTTTTGTGATTATACACGTGCGCGATTATTTCCTCGGCAGTATGGGAATAATCGTGATAATCGTCGATATCGGTTATGTAGTGGAAGCCGCCGCTTGCGCCGATTACGGGTCTTGTTTTATCGTATTCCTTGGTTGCACTGTAAATGGCTTTCTGTGCCTTTGCATCGCAATATACAAATCCGTGCCAGCATTCATTAAGAGGACACCAACCGATAATCGAGGGGTGGTTATAATCTCTTACAAGCTCCTCTTTCCATTCGGGGAGGAAGTTTTTAAGCGCCTGCGGATTGTTTTTGGTATCAAGACAGCAACCCCAGTTGGGAAATTCACCCCAGATAAGGTAGCCTTTCATATCGGCGTAATACAGGTAATAGTCCTCAAACACCTTTTCGTGAGGTCTTGCGCCGTTGAAACCGAAGTCAATTGCAAGGTCAATATCCTTTTCAATTTCTTCAATTGCGGGGAACGTATAAATTCCGTCGGGATGAAAGCCCTGATCGAGAATCTGGCGCAGGAATACGGATTTGCCGTTGAGCAGGAATTTGCCGTCACGAAGATCAACTGTCCTGAAGCCTGTGTAAGTCTTTACGCTGTCGCACACTTCGCCGTCCTTTTTAACGATGAGTACAATATCATAAATTTCGGGTTTAAAAACATCCCAGAGATGAAGCTCAGCCTCTGTTGATGCAGTCATTTTAAACTTGCCGTTTCTGGTAACAGTTTCACAGGATAAAACCTTTTCGCCTTTATAAGAAACATCGGCACAAACAGTTACATCGCCTGTTTTATCGTTAACACAGCCTTCAAAAAGTATGCTCTTACTGTTTACATCGGCGGTAATTTTGCGCTCAGTTATGTAAGCCTTGCCCATAAATTCAAGCCATACAGTCTGCCAGATGCCTGTTGTTCTTGTGTAATGGCAGCCGTAGCTGTCGGGTCTATTAGACTGCTTACCCGTAGGCTGACAAATACTTCTTGTATCGTCATATACGCCCAGCAGAAGAACGTTTTCACCCTCGGCAAGATACTCGGTTATATCGAATGAGAATGAAACATATCCGCCCTTATGATATCCTGCTTTTTTGCCGTTGACGTAAAGTGTACATTCATAGTCCACAGCGCCGAAGTTGATAACAACACTGCCCTGCAGCTGGTCTGCGGAAACGTCAACCGTCCTTCTGTACCATACATTTTTCATAAAATCTCTGTTGCCGATGCCTGAAAGCTTGCTTTCGGGGCAGAAAGGCACTTCAATTTTACTGTCAAGCTGAACATCGGGTGCAAGATAATCTTTGTCTTTACCGTCTGTTATTTCAAAATCCCACTGTCCGTTAAGATTGAGCCAATTTTCACGGACAAACGAGGGACGGGGATATACATTTCTGTACATATTACCACTTCCGGTTTTTTTTGTTTTATTTTATCATACAAACAATCGTTTTTCAATACAAACAATAACACTATTGCACTTTTCTGCATAAAGTGATATATTAAAAAACACAAAGAAATTATTCGCGCACAAAGGAGTTAACTCTTATGAAAGTAGTATTGATTTTAGCAGACGGTATGCGACCCGATTCGTTATCGGATATTGTACAGGCACAAAAGCTTATCAGTGAATCCTCATATACTCTCTGCGGTGAAACAGTATATCCTTCGGTTACACTACCCTGCCACATTTCCCTTTTTCACAGCGTTACTCCGCAAAGACACGGAACAACAACAAATACATACGTGCCACAGGTAAGACCTATCAACGGAATATGCGAAGTCTTGAAACAGGCTGATAAAAAATGTGCAATTTTTTATAATTGGGAAGAACTGCGTGATGTTTCGCGTCCCAATTCGCTTACACATTCCTGTTTTTATGCAGGCCGCAGAATAGGCTACAAGGAAGCAGGTGAGGTGCTGACAGAAGAAGCAATAAGATACCTGAAAAACTATGACACGGATTTTACCTTTATATACTTCGGTTATCCCGATATGGCAGGTCATAACCACGGTTGGATGACTGAAGAATATATGGAAGCCATTCAAAGCAGTTGGGACAATATTGAAAAGCTTATGTCGGAGCTGGGCGATGAATATACTTATATCATCACAGCGGACCACGGCGGTCACGACAGAACTCACGGAAGCAATATGCACGAAGATATGCTTATTCCCATAATAATCAACGGTAAGGATTTTGAAAAAGGCAAAGAATTAAAATCTGCGAATATCATAGATATTGCACCGACTGTTACAAAGCTGTTGGGTGTTGAGCCTGACAGCGACTGGGAAGGTACACCACTACTGTGATAACAGAAAAAAAAAGCCGGCCCCTGAGGACCGGCGATTTTTTAATTGATTAAGCGAGGAGCTTGTCAACTTCTGACTGATATTCAGGCGGAAGCATATCGTAAAGATCGCTTACAACTTCATCAAGAAGACCGAACTTATTGAGAGCGATTACAACTTTGATGATGAGAACGAGAAGCTTAATAAGTGCTACCATTATATTTTCCTCCTTATCAAAAATATTGTACTTAAATCTTACAATATTTAGTTTTGATAGTCAAGCGAAACACCAAAAGTTAACAATTCGTTAAAAAACACACAACTTTGTTGCAAACTTTTGAAAAATTGTTAACAATCATCAGTGTTTGACTCAATAATTTTATCACAAAGTTCAGCTGTAACAAAATCCATCATAACAATACCGTAGCATTTGTCTTTATTAAAAGTGAATTTCATCAGTTCACTGTTAATGTATTTTGCATTGAAATACGGTGTTCTTATTCCGGTACAGCTTGCGGCGCACACATTAAAATCGTCGGAGTTGAGGTCTGATTCAAGAAAGCGTTTTACCGTTCCCCACTTCTTTTTGCCCTCAACCTTATAGGAATCCTGTATGTGCACTTTTGCAAAGGCTTTTCCCGTTTCAATACTGCACAGCTCACCTGTTTTCCAATCGTCAACATATGTTGAGCCTACATAAGGCGGACGGAAATTAATACCTGAATTTGTATCGTTGAACATATCACTGTGGGTATTGACATTCCGCAAAAGAACTATTTTACCCCGTACCTCACCCAACAAAGGAATACTGTTATTGAGATACCACATCGAAGAATTATTCTCTATGTACCGTGAATAAAATTCGCTGAAAAAGTTCTTTGAGCCTGTTGTATCACGAAGCACGAAAAGCACCGTTTCTGTGGGGTTGCTTTTTACAAAATCAATACAGTGAGCAACTATCTCATCAGCTGTAAGCTTTGGGGCAAAAAGACCTTTGCTTTTTTTACAGTTTGCAATTCCGTGTTTAGCAAAAAACTCTCCGTTTTCAAGGCTGAATCTGAAATCGAAAAATCTTACACCTGCATTCAACTGCTCTGCAACTGTAAGGGACTGTGTTCTGCTTATGAGCGAAAAGCTAGCGAAACAGGCGGCGCTGTCGTGAGTTGCAGGTATGTTTATCCCCGTGATTTTTACATCATCGGGGATTATTTTCATCCAGTTTTTCATATCAATCAAGAATGAGCATAGCATCGTAATCGGAAATACCGTAATTGCCGATAGAATGCTTCAGCAACTCATACATATCAATTTCCTCACCCTGTGAACCGTGAAGTTTTTTGTTAAGAATCTTAAAAACAGGTTTGAGTCGTTTAAAAACACGAAGAATTGTATCTCCCTCAGGAGTGCCTTCAACAAAGGGCTGGTCACCCTCAAAGGCATATCTTACGATATCAACCGCAAGCTCAACAAAGGGCATATCTTTGATTTTCTTATCACATTTAACACAAAAGAGCTTTGCCATTTTGCCTACCGTACAGGTTGACAGAAATCCGCCCACTTTACTTACAATGCCGTAGAGATTCGTTTTATCTCCCGCGCCGAATTTATGAAGAATTCTGGCGGGATCGTCCTTCATACCGTTGATGATGGTGCGTATCATACGTTCGAACTGCTCTTTAAGGTAAACATCGCCTGTTTTACCCTTTTTATCCCACTCAAATTCGGGAACGGGTATGCTTTTTATATGAACTGTTTCCTCATTCTCAATTGTAACAAGGCGCATAAAAGCAGGACAGCCGATAACTGAGCCTGTGCAGACGTCGTAAAATTTGTTGCCTTTTTCTGTTTCAACAACGTTAATACTCTGATTGTGCATATGTCCCGTAAAGATAAGATGCACGCCGTTATCTGCAAGAAGTGTGTATAGCTTTTTGCTTTCCTTCTGCCTTGCATCGGGGATAAGAGTAAGGATAGGCTGACCGGGGAGCACGGGATAATGCTCCATTGCAATCATCATCTGCCCGTCTGCCTTGGCTTTATCCATCTGTTCCTTTGCCCAGTCAAGAAGCTCATCTGTGTATGCAATATTCTTGTTTTCGGCTGAATCGTTACACAGCACAAGAAGTCTTACATCCTCTGAAAGCTGAGCAACGTAAGAAAGATTCTCTTTATAGAATGAAATTGCCTTATCGTAACCGAAATCGCGGTAATAACCGTACAGGTCAGAGAATTTTACACCCTCGGCAGGCTTTCTGCCGTTTACATCGTCATAAGCAAAGGGATTCTGTTCAATATCGTGGCCTGCGGTAACAACATAAACATCCTTGCCGCTGTCCTGCAGATCCCTGAGCACGCGTGAAAATTCCTCGTGACTTGCCTTTTCGCCGTTGAAGGACAGATCACCTGCAATAAGAACAATATCTGCATCCTTTGCATTCTTAAGATAATGGAAAACAGCGTCGTTGATATAGGGTGTTTCTGCGTAGCATTTCTGCTCGAAATCCATAAAACGCTCGTA
The DNA here is from genome assembly GCA_017465825.1 of Clostridia bacterium. GTDB lineage: Bacteria > Bacillota > Clostridia > Oscillospirales > Acutalibacteraceae > UBA1081. The sequence goes on along the minus strand of JAFTVI010000012.1, from coordinate 93,565 downwards.
TTCCTCACCGAATGCATCAAGACTTTTTGCGTAATAATGAGTATCGGTAATTACAAATAACTTAAGTGGCTTCATTTTCTTCCTCCAACATAAAATCAGCTGTGCTGTTGTTTTTTCTCATTTCCACAACTCTGTTATGTATATCTTCCTTAGTCTTACCTGTCAGCTTATAGAAGAAGAACGGAACACCTGCAAGGAACATCATTATTCCGTGAACTATTGTATAGAAGAACAACAGCAGAATTTTTGTTTCAAAGGTCTGTTCGGGAACGATGTTACTGCCCTCAACGGGAGGTACATACTGAATAATTGAATTGTCGCCGTAAAGCACGAGCGGAGCGAGTGTACCTGCAATAGTTCCGCTGATAAGCGTACCGATTGAAATAACAAAAGGCATTGAAGCATCAAGGCGTTTTCCTGTTTTAAGCTCAATATCTTCAAGTACATCAGCCTGGAACATTGAAGGAAGCAGGTTTGATGCACCGAACTGAATACCGATAAGGAACAGAAAAGCAACGAACACAACCATAAGTATGGGATTGGGATTTTTGAAATAGAAATAGCCGACGGTAAAAGCAATACAGTTTGCAATTACGGAATAAATACCGCTGGCGATATAAAGAACTCTTGCATTGAACTTTTTAAGAAGGAAGTTAATAACAAGCATACCTACTGCTGTACCGATACCAACGGGAAGCACAAAAATAATCTTCTTCGAAGCTGAACCGAGAACTGCAATTGCAAGGAATGTTTCCATATATGTTGCAATACCTCTGAAGCTTTTAAGGAATTCGGAAATAATTATAGTCCAGGCGTATTTATTCTTAACAATCTCTTTAAAGCCTTCAAGAGGGTTCTTTTTCTCAGCTGTATAAGGAATTCTTTCCCTTACAACATTCATACCTAGAAGAACGGTAATAACACCTGCAACACCGCAGATAGCCGCACTGATTATGTACTGAAGACCTTCGTTATTTTTCCAGATTGCACCTACAACAAGCAATACAACAAGAGGCGCAGAGTTGCCGACTGCGGACGCAATGCTTCTGAAAGAAAGGAGCTGGTCACGCTCTTTCATATTGGGAGTCATTACATTAGCAATCATATTTATTGAGTTACCGAATGTACAGATAACACCCCACGAAATGCTGATAGTAAGAACATAAATAATAAGAGTCGTACCTGCGATACCCTTTGGTGCAATGAAGTTAAGCATAAGGATTATAAACATAGGTATAGCAATCAAAGATACAACAGGTCTGAACTTGCCCTTTTTGCCCATTTTTCTGCCGTCAATATACATAACGATAAAGAAATTAAGAATAAAGCAGGCTACACTTGTAACTGCGGAGCAGAAAGCATTAACATCTTCGGACAAACCGAGAACGTTAACAAGATAAGCGTTTCTGTTGCCGCCTACCATACCTGTCATCATAGTGTAGAAGAATACGCCCATAAGGTACAGTATCCACTCTTTTGTTTTTAAATATTTTGTTTCTCCGGTTGCAGAATTACTCATCTGCATTACCTCCTTTTTTGCAGTTTGCACAAAAATTCAATTTTATTTTATATTATTATAATTCTTTTTATTTATAAATTAAATTGCATTGTGTAACCGTGATATGGTATAATGTAACTATTCACATACAAAAACAAGCTGGTGATTTTTATGCAGACGCTCTACACGGAAGAAATACTTAAACAACCTGAATATATACTGAAAAAAGGCTTTAAAGCAAACGGCAAATATGACTTTATGTGTATGATACCGAACACACCCGAAAATGAATATCTCAATGTACAGATGCTTGGATTTGAAGAATGCACATCTACAAAACAGGAACGAAAACACACCTTTGAGGCAAACACTCTGCACTTTATAATAAGCGGAAAAGGCAGCTTCGACGGCATACAGATCGGCGCAAACGACTGCTTTATTATAAAAAAAGGGCATCTTGCAGAATATTTTCCCGACAATAATGACCCCTGGACCTATTGCTGGATAAATTTTGACGGCGCAATGGCTGACAGACTGCTTGCCACAGCAGGTTTGCCGGAAAACAGGTGCACATTTTCGCTGAATAATGTACAGCATATTTTTAAAATTATAAAATCTGCTCTTTATGCTGATTATCAGAGCACTGACGTTGCTATGCACTTAAACTCCGTGCTGCTTGAGATTTTTGCGCTGATTCTTAAATTCAACCCCGATTCTTACGCATACAAAGCCGTATCCCTGAGTGAAACAAGAGTATCAAGAAGTCTTGAATTTATAAAACAGCATTACAAGGAAAAAAATTGCATAGACCTGCTTGCTCAGAATGAAAAGGTTAACAAAAGGTATTTAAGCCGTTTGTTCAAAGAGCATTCGGAGCTCTCTCCTCAGGGGCATTTAATAAAGCTGCGCATTGACGAAGCACAGCGATTACTGCGCACATCGCATATTTCAATAAGCAGTGCCGGTGAATCAGTAGGCTATGAAGATGTTATGCAGTTTTCAAAAATATTCAAAAAACATACCGGAATGTCTCCCACTCAGTACAGAAAACTGAAATTCAACGTTCCCTATTGATTTATTGTCCTGAATATGGTACATTTGTAGCAGTATAATTATCTTACCGAATTCAGAAGAGGGTGATTTTATGCCAAAATCAGCAAACCAGAAGCTTAAGCTTTTATACATAGCAGAATATCTTAAAGAAAAGTCCGACGAGATGCACCCCGTATCGGCGGAGGAACTCCGCATTATGCTTGCAGGTCACGACATTGAGGCTGAAAGAAAAAGCATTTACACGGATATTGAGGCTTTGCGCTATTACGGTATGGACATTGAGGTTACACGCGGCAGAAGCGGCGGAATAAAGCTTTTGTCAAAGGATTTTGAGCTGACTGAGCTGAAATTGCTTGTTGACGCAGTACAGTCGTCAAGATTTATTACTGAGAAGAAGAGCTATACCCTTATCAAAAAAATCAGCTCTCTTGCAAGCGAGTATGACCGCAAGGAATTGCAGAGATTCGTTTTTATTTCCAACAGAATCAAAACGGAAAACGAGTCTATCTATTACAGCACCGATAATATTTACAAAGCGATAAATACGGACAAGCAGATTTCATTTTACTACTTCAACTACGGTGCTGACAAGAAAAAGAAATACCACAACTGCAACAAGCCTATAACTGCAAGTCCGTTCGCCTTGCAGTTTGACAGTGACAGGTACTATATGATCGCTTTTGATTCCAATGCAGGCTTAATCAAGCATTACCGTGTTGACAAAATGGAAAAGGTGAAAATTCTCAGCGAAACAAGGGACGGCAAGGGATATTTCAGAAACTTTGATCTGGCGAACTATGCAAATGCAACGGTTACAATGTTCGGCGGTGACATCTCAACAGTCACACTTGAATGTCCTGATGAATTTGCAGGCGCGGTAATTGATAAATTCGGCAAGAAATGCCGTTTCATTCCGAATAAAAAAGGAAGTTATTCGGTTACGGTCAAGGCGGCACTCTCCCCTACCTTTTATTCCTGGGTGTTTACTTTCGGCGGTAAAATAAAAATAACCGCTCCGCAAAGAGCAGTTGATGAATATAAACAACAGCTTACAGGAGCATTAGAAAGCTGTGAGTTATAATTTCAGAGATTATACGAGACTCCTCTGATTCAATAATCTTGTTCGCTTTCAATATTTTTGTAGGAGTGATAAGCGTGAATATCACAGAAGCAGTGAAAAAAAGATTTGAAGAATTATGCTATCAGAAGGATATAAACTTTTGCAAATTAGCAAGCATATCGGGCGTGCCTTATACTACGGTAAAATCAATATTTTATAACCAAAGCAAAAATCCCGGTATTATTACAATTAAAAAACTGTGCGACGGTCTTGATATTACAATAACAGAGTTTTTTGACACCGAATATTTTAAAAATTTAGAACAAGAAATCAAATAAAGGGGATGTAAAAAAAGTGTAGACCGTAAAAACAGCTACACATAAAGAGAATTAATTCTTTTTAAATTAAAAAATAATTAAAAAAATAAAAGTTAGAGTAAAACTGTGTTTTTGCTATAAATAAACTTCACCACTCGACGTACCTTTGTACGCCTTCGGGCAAAGCAAAAATCAAGCTAATGCTTGATTTTTGTGAAGTTTATTCATTCTACGCATTTTTTCCTATCCCCTTGAAAATGAGCTGTGTTTTTTTACAGCTCATTTATCATTTTGCAAGCATTTTGCGTATTGCCGCAAGATTCTTTTTGGCATCACGCTGACCGTTTTCATAAAGCTTGTTTACAACGTCCTCATTTTTAACGAGTGTAAATGCTCCCTGAATTTCCTCAGGGGAGAAGATAAGGGCTTTGCCTTCGCTCTCATACTCCTTAAGACAGCGCATCTGATAATTGTAGATAGCGGGTCTGTCCTCAACAACCTCGGATATACGGGGATATTCCCTTAAAAGGGTATTACCCAGTATTGCAGTACCTGGAATTTTATCCTTTCTCTGCTCAATGGGAGCGGAAAGCACGACTACAATTTTGTCGCAACCGTCATCAAAAGCTTTTCTGAAAGGAATAGGCTCTGCAAGTCCGCCGTCGAAATAAAGGTTTGAGTCGATTTCGATCGGCTTGCTTACTACGGGAATACAGCAGGATGCACATATTATCTGAATAAGAGATGTTCTGTCCCACATATCCCTGCGTGTGAAGTAACAGGTTTTGCCGTCTGCCGCGTCGGTTGCACTTACAACGAATTGCTTCTCCGAAGTGAAGAATTTGCCGTAATTAAAGGCATTTTTACCTTCGGCGCCAAAATAATCCTCGCCGACCTTTTCATAATGCATATAAGCGCCTGTGTGCACAAGATTGGAAATGCTCAGATACTCATCACCCTTTGCACTTTCACGGTACATAGCAATATTTCTGCCCTTTTCGCCCGCCATATATGACAGCAGATTCATACTGCCTGCAGAAACACCGAGATAATAATCGAAGTATATACCGTTATCCATAAGATAATCATACAGACCTGCGGAATAAGCGCATTTCATACCGCCGCCCACATCAATTAAACCTGTCACACCGGTTCACCCTTTCATTAAAAATAATCCTTGCCTGTAAGATATCTCCACGCCGCAACATATTTTGTTGCAGAACGGGGAATTGAACTTCTTATATCAAAGTAATTTTTATCATCTATAAGCACAAGTGCCGAGTTTGATACTGTCTGTACGGAAATCTTATCAAAGGGCATTTCATAGTCCTCGCCGTTGATTTTTACAACAAACTTGTCTTTATACAGCTGAACAACGCCGTCTTCGGTAAGAACGTTTTTATTTGTGCCGTCAACTGAAATAACCTTCTGCTTTTTGTCCTCGTGAATCAGCTCACCGTCTTTGGCAGAAAGCAGTTTTTCTTTCCATATCTCACGCTGCCATTTATCCCAGTCACAGGTGTTGTCAAAAACAGCTTCCTTGCCGTCGGTTCCGTGGAAAAATGCATCCGTGCCTACTCTTATACCGTAACCGCAGTTATCGCACTTGCAGTAATCACCTTTACTGTGAAGTGTACCGACCTGTTTACATTCGGGACACGTATAGATAATGCATTCAAGATGCTCTGCGAGATTTTCGCCCACATATTCGTAAGTGTTCTTTCTCTGCTCATCATAGCAGTTGACATAGGTATCCCTTTTAATAATTTCGTATACCTCGTCAACAGACATAGCCGCAATTTCCTCAGCTGAATACTCATTTACAACCTTGCCGAAAACAGGACCTTTTCTTGCGTGAGTGGTCCATTTGGGGAATCTTAAATAGCCGCCCACAAATCTGTATGTAATAAGAGCAGTACCGCAATCCTTGACCATCTGTGCGGTACGCTTTGAAATAAATCTTGTTTCGCCGTTAAATGACGTGCCGCCCTCTGCAAATATGGCAACAGGCACGCCTGCTCTTGCATTTGCGACGATATCATCAATAAGAACGCTGGAATCCTTTTCGCGGTGCTTTACAATAACGCCGCCAAGATTACGTACTATCCAACCGCCGATGGGCGCTCTTGCAATGTGGTCACTTGCGATAAATCTTATATATCTGTTAAGCGAGACCATAATGTAACCGGGGTCAAGAGCATCTGCGTGGTTTGAGATTACAATAAATTCATCACTTTTGGGAGTGTATTTTTCAACCTGAACACCTGTAAGCTTCATAACGGGGCGTTTGAAAATCTTGACAAAAGGTGTTACTATACTTGCGTTGAAACGACTGCTTCGTTTCAGCTTTTTGCTGTTATCGCTCATTATTTTTTCTCCTCTGCTTCTGCTTCAAGTTCAAGAGTGCGGTAAGCCACCTTACCTACAAGAGTACGGGGCAACTCCTTGCGGAAATATATCTGCTTGGGCCTTTCGAACACGTCAAGATAATCCTTGCAGTATTCAAGGATTTTTTTCTTTTCCTCCTCAGTTTCGGGAACATCGGAGTTGAGAACTATATAAGCTCTTACCTTCTGCATTTTGTATGAATCCTTAACGCCGATTACGCAGGAGTAGTCAACGTCAGGATGACTGTCAAGCACTTTTTCAACGTGTGACGGATAAACGTTATATCCGCTGGAAATTATCATTCTCTTAAGACGCTGTTTGAAATATACATAGCCCTCTTCGTCGATAGAACCCATATCTCCGGTAAACAACCATTTTGTGCCGTTTTCATCTACGCGGAGTGTTTTTTCGTTTTCTTCCTCATTTTTGAGATAACCTAGCATAAGGGTGGGACCGCTGATTATAATTTCACCGTCCTGACCGCATGGCAATTCATTGAATGTACCGGGCTCAACGATTTTATAAACCATATCGCGCAGAGGAAGACCGATACTGCCTTTTTTATAAGTATGCTCAGGAGTAAGACAGCTTGCATTTATGCACTCTGTAAGTCCGTATCCCTCGCGTATCTGCACGGATGCATTATGCTCCTTGAAAAACTTATTTACTCTGTTTCGCAGATCCTCGTTTACCGCATCTCCGCCGCAGAATACCCCCACAAGGAAGGACAGATCCTGCCCTTTGAAGGCATCAACACCGAGAAGAGCTTCAAATAATGTGGGAACGCCTGCAATAAAGTTCGGTTTTTTCTTGATAATAGCCTGCGCGTAGGTTTCTTTTGTAAACTGAGGTATAAGAATACACTCAGCGCCGTTTTCAAGTATGGCGTGAATGCCTATGGCAATACCGAAGCCGTGGAAAAGAGGCATAACAGAAAGAAATGAACAGCCGTAGGTAAGATTACAGCCGCACACGTCTGCAACCTGCATACCTATAGCGTTAAAGCCGTAATCAGAAAGGCAGATGCCCTTGGGTGTGCCGCTCGTACCGCCGCTGTACAGAATAACTGAAGTCTTATCCTTCTCATACTGCATAACGGGGAGCTTAACGCCCATACCTGTACGAAGGAAATCACTCCATACAACGCCTTTGCCCTTGTAAGGGAATTTGCGGTATTCCTTGCCCTGTGTAAGGGCATAGCCAGCCGCAAGAACGGGATTCAATTCCTCTGAAATTCTTGCAACGATGATTCTGACTTCCCTTTTTGCTTCCTTTACGGCGTCAAGAACCTTCTCGTAAAACTGGTCAAGACAGAGAATCATTTTACTGTCCGCGTAATCGAGATAGAAAGTAATATTCTTTTTTGAAGAAAGGGGATGAATGATATTTGCAATGGCACCGATTCTGTTAAGAGCATAAAGACAGATAACAGCCTGAGGCGTATTGGGCATACCGATAGTGACAACATCGTTTCTTCTGATGCCTGCTTTATAAAACGCCTTGGCGGCAAGCTCTGTTTTTCTTATAAATTCAGAAAAAGTGGTGATACTGCCCATAAATTCGAGAGCAGGAGCCTTGGGAAAGCGCGCGGCGGCATCTGCAACGGCACCGAACATGGTTGTTTCCGGATAAGGATGCACTACCGGAGTCATATCAAGGTTTGGCTTTTTCATTTATTTTCCTCCGAAAAAATATATATGCAAATAAAGAAAACTTCATAGTTAGTTTAATTATATACCATTTGCTGAAATTTTGCAACACTATATTTAGATATTAAAATTTACCGCTCGTAAACAATAATTTAGTGTTCTGCTAAATTATTGTTTAATGAGCAATGAGCAGTGAGAAATGAGCAATTGAGGAAGCCCTACGGGCTTGATTTATATAAAATGGGTTAAAGGGCAACGCCCTTTCCACCATTACTCACTGCTAATTGCTAATTACTCATTTTTATCGGCTTTCGCCGATAAATTGAATTTCCTCTTGCCAAATCCTCCGATTGAATATATAATCTTTTTGAGGTGATTTTATGAACATCAAGAGAGCCTGGTGTATTAAAAACAACGGCTTCCCTGTTATAAATGACGAAATCAAAAGATATCTTGCTGTCCGTCCTTCGGAAAGACAGCTGTTATGGCACGAAATGAAATACTACAATTTTATTCACTTCGGCGTAAACACATTCACCAACCGTGAATGGGGTGACGGAACAGAGGATGAGAGCGTATTCAATCCTACTGAGCTTGACACCGACCAGTGGTGCCGTGTTTTAAAGGACAGCGGCTCAAAGGGAATAATTTTTACCGCAAAGCATCACGACGGATTCTGTCTGTTTGACACAAAATATACAGACCATTCCGTTATGAAAAGTCCTTACGGCAAGGATGTTGTAAAACAATTGAGCGGAAGCTGTAAAAAATTCGGATTGAAGCTTGGCATTTATCTTTCCCCCTGGGACAGACACGAGCCGACCTACGGCACATACGAATACAACGACTTTTTTGTAAATCAGCTTACCGAGATTTGTACCGGTTACGGTGAGATTTTCTGTTTCTGGTTTGACGGCGCCTGCGGTGAGGGAAAAAACGGCAGAAAGCAGTTTTACGATTGGGAACGTTATTATGCGGTTATAAGAAAATATCAGCCGAATGCTGTTATTGCAAACTGCGGTCCCGATGTGCGCTGGATTGGCAACGAGGGCGGAAAAGTAAGAAAATCCGAATGGAACGTAATTGAATGGACTGCAAAAACCAATGAAAAGGTTGCATCAAATTCCCAGAAGGACGAAACAATCGGACTGACTATGTTTGACCGCGTAGAAGAAGATTTGGGCAGCAGAGAAATGCTTGAAAATGCCGATAATCTTCGTTGGTGTCCTGCCGAGGCTGATGTTTCCATAACTCACGGCTGGTTCTGGCACGATGACGAATACTACAAGGATGCAAAAAACGGCGGCAAAAGGACCGCTGAAGAGCTTGTGCGGATTTATTACAACACGGTAGGCGGTAATGCGGCATTTCTTTTAAATGTTCCGCCCGATACACGGGGGCTTATCAACGACAGGGAGATAAACACTCTCAACAATTTTGCCGTAACAATAAGAAAGACTTTCAGGGACAACGTACCCTTTGAAATGCTGATTATTGACAAGGACGGCGAGGAATTTCTCCCCGGTGCGGCAGGCTTTATGCTGCAGGAAAACGAGGTGGGTGCTAAGATAACTCCCGTTGACAAATTCAGGACAATGGTTATTGAAGAGGATATACGCTACAGCCAGCGCGTTGAGGAATTTGAGATTTTTGCAGACGGTAAAAAAATCACAACGGGCACAACAATAGGCTCCGGTAAAATTATGCACTTCCCTGACGGAATAGATGCAGACGAGGTAATATTTGTTGTTACTCAGTCAAGAGGTAATCCGATAATAAAAAGCATTAAATTATATAAATAACAACAGCAGATCATAATACAGACATTGTCAACTTGCAAGAAAATCTTGACTATTTATTGTTTATGGGGTAAAATAAAATCACAGGGGGCAAGTATTATGTGTACAAAAAATCAATTGACATATATATTACAGCGGGTTGCCGGAACAGCTAAATCTGTATTCGGTGACAAGTATGATAGCACCCTTTTATACGGTTCATATGCCCGCGGTGATTATGATTCAGAGTCCGATATCGACATAATGGTTCTTGCCGATGTGGAAAGAGAGGAGCTTGCATCATACAAAAAGCCTCTCATTGCGCTAACATCCGAGCTTGGTCTTGAACACGATATCGTTATTACCGTTACATTAAAGGACACTGAAACATTCAATAAATATCTTGGAACGGTTCCCTTTTATGATGCAGTAAAAAAGGAGGGTATTCCGATTGCTGTCTGAAGAAAAAATCAACTTATCAAAAACACGATTGAATATAGCAAAAGAACGGATTTCTTTTGCCGGTCAGATAATGGAATTAGGTGACTACAAAACTGTTGCAAACAGGTCGTATTATGCTGTATTTGCCGCAATGAGAGCTGTGCTTGCATTGGACGGTTTTGATTCAAAAAAGCATTCCGGCATAATAGCAGAGTTCAGAAAAAATTATCTTAAAACAGGTATACTGCCGAAAGAGCTTTCATTTATTATTGACAGTCTGGTTGAAATACGTCAGGGCAGTGATTATGATGACTTTTACCTGATATCAAAGGAAGAAGTTACAGAGCAGTATCACAACGCAGTAAAATTTGTTAACACGGTTGAAAAATATCTTACAGAAAAATTCAATTAACATCAAAAGAATCCCAACACAAGGTTGGGATTCTTTTTGCGATATTTTTTCTTATTTACCGAATACGCAATCGAAGAAGTCTACATCGTAGCCGTCTTCTTTAAGGTCTGAGTAAACGCCGATATTGTTGAACAATGCGTAAATCTTACCGCATCCTCTTACAAAGCCGTTCCACAGCGACTGCAGAGCGCCTGTTTCCTGATGTCCGCCGTTATTGGTTGTCTTTGTAATTGTGTAGCTGTTAAAGGGTTCATCCTCACCGAGCTCGTAAGAATTTACGGTGATTGAATCCTTTGTAAAGTCAAGAACGTTATATGTTGCATTTTCTGTAAGGTAATCAAAGCCAACCCACTCATTAAGACCTATTTCTTCGTCATCTCTGGGTCTGCCGAGTGAACAGGATACCATATATACAGTGCCTGCAGGGTCAACCATTTCGGGAGCAAAATCTGTAACGTTCTTATTGTTGTAAAGGACGTTTGTTACTGTGTAGTAGTGGCTGTGACCGAGAAGAACAAGGTCAATGCCGTATTCATCGGCGATAGGTCCCCATATCATACGGAGAAGCTTGTTTTCGCTCTCTCTGTGAGGGATTCTGCCACTGTAAAGGTCGTGATGACAAACCATAACTCTCCACTTCACATCGGGATTGGCTTCGATTGCACGCTCAATAAAAGCTGCGTGGTCTGCGCCGTTACCGTTGTTTGAATCCATAATAAGGAAGAGAACATCACCCTTAACAAACCAATAATCCTTACCCACATAGGAGGAAACTGATGTTTCCGTATCCTCATTAGGCATATTTGTAAATGTCTTGTAAGCAACACCCTTACGGTCGTGATTACCGATTGCTGTTGAAATGGAAACAGACTTGAACAGAGGTGATGCGGTGTATGCCTTGTACTCACTCTCAAGACCTTCCGTTGCCTGGTCACCCGTGGAAAGAATCAGTGAAATGTCGCTGTTCTGTGAAAGAGCTGCCTCATAAGTTTCGCTGAATCTGTAAGACGTTTCCTTAAGGCTGTTTTCTTTTGTATCGTCATTCTGAGTGATATGCACGTCGGTAACATACATAGCTGAGAAATCCGTGCCGCTTTCTGTTTTAAAACTGTAAACTGCAGATGTATAATCGCCGCTTACGCACTGATAAAAGTATGTTGTGCCTTCCTCAAGACCTGAAACGGTAACCTTGTTGGCATAATCTCCGTCGGGAGCAGCAACGCTTGTACCCTTAAAGGTTGAGGAGCTGAGCATAAGAACATCCTTGGCTATTTTGACATAAGGCTCACTCTGAGTATCGCTGTACCATGAGAAATTACGCTCTGTTTCATCACTGCCGACAAACATAATAATGCCTGCTTCGGCATCTTCACCTTCCCATACCAGATCCCAGGCAATATCGCTCATTGCAAATGAGGGAATTGCTGTTGTTGCAAGCATTAAAACTGCAAGAAGTACGGAAAGAAGCTTCTTTGAAGTTGTTTTCATAAAATCCATTCCTCTCTTAAATTTATTATAATATTATATCACACAGGGAAATTTTTGTCAATCTGACATATCCGACTATATTTACAGGTTTGACGTTCATATGCAACATCTCACACGTGTGAGCTTAAATTTTTACAACATCAAACCGCCGGTGTTCCGGCGGCATTTTTTGTATAATTCACTATGTGCAAATTTACAATAAGACTAACTGATAAACTGCAACAATTCAAAAGACAGAGCCTTTTCCTCAATTGCTCACTGCTAATTACAATAATTCTGTTTTCTGAATTATTGTTTATCCTTCGTAGTCGTCTTCATTTTCCCAGTTATGCCATACACTCTGAACGTCGTCGTTATCCTCGAACATTTCAAGCATTTTGCCCATAGCCTTGATATCGTCGGGATTGTCAAGTCTTGTGTAAGTGGAGGGAATATACTCTGCCTCTGCGGATATTGCTGTGTATCCTGCCGCAGTAAGAGCATCGTTGACTGTACCGACATCGTTGGGCTCGGTTCTTACCTGGAAAACCTCATCCTCGTCTGTAATAAGGTCAGTTGCGCCTGCTTCAAGTGCTGTTTCAAGAAGTGCATCCTCGTCTACGCCGTCTTTTTCAATAACGATATTTCCCTGACGGTTGAACATAAACATAACAGAGCCTGCCTGTCCCATATTTCCGCCGTATTTATCAAAATAATGACGTACATCGCCTGCTGTTCTGTTTCTGTTATCGGTAAGGGTTTCAACGATAACTGCTATACCGCAGGGACCGTAACCCTCGTATACGCACTCCTCGTAGTTGGTTGCATCGCCGTCGCCCGACGCCTTTTTGATAATTCTTTCGATGTTATCGTTGGGAACGTTTGCAGCCTTTGCCTTTGCGATAATATCCTTAAGCTTTGAGTTTGCCGCAGGGTCGGGACCGCCCTCACGCACTGCAACTGCAATCTCTCTGCCGATTTTTGTAAAGACCTTGGCACGTTGATTATCGGTCTTTTCCTTTTTCCTTTTTATTGTGCTCCATTTGGAGTGTCCTGACATAAAAATCACCTTATATATAAAAAATTCCCATATATTTTACCACTAAAATGATGTTTCGTCAACACCGTTTTAAATATTCATACCATTTTCGGACAAAATATTATAAATATCCGGGCGTCTCTGAAAACTCAGGGGTAAAAGACTGCGTTGAAATTTCAATTTAAGGTGATGTACTGTGAAAGGTATTGAAAGAAAATTAAAAGCCGATATGGCGGTGCTGACAAAAGCCTACAGGGACGGACTGAAAAACCGCAATTCCTGCTGTGACTGGCTGACGGACAATTACTATATAATAGAAAGGCACTATTCAGGTGCGATAAAAGATGCAAAACGGCTTAAATTCAAAAATCCTCAGGCTCCCGTTGTGTGTGAAAAGATATGCAAAAACGGAATTCTGCCCCCTGACGACGGTATTATTGCAGTTTTGCTCAATGAGAAGCTTTCAACCGTTGAAATTGAAAATCTCGCTCTTTTTCTGAAGGCTGAGCTTATCGGCAAAGCGGCGGAAAGTGTGGGTAATGATGATGAAACACTTGAAAATTCAATAAAATCTCTTATTCGCATTGACGAAACCGACTTCAGCTTTATTCTGTATGAAAGCTGTATAACGGAAAAGCTCCTTTGTCAGGACCCTGCGGGACTTTACAGAGGTATGACTGAGCATACGAAAGAAATGTACCGTCACGCCGTTTATGAAGCGTCACTGAAAAACGGCAAAAGCGAAGAAGAAACTGCTGTTGAAGCTCTGGACAAGGCTATTCAGGACAACCGGCATATAGGTTTTTATCTTGATTTCAAAAGCAAAAACAACACTCCGGGCAGGTTTATGCTTCTTTTTGAAGCATTACTTCCGCTTGCGGTCTCGGCGTTGATTGCATTTGTATTAAAAGCGTGGTATCTGCTGCCGCTGTTATATTTTCCCCTTTGGGAAGCACTTAAATTCATTACAGACTTTATAATTTCAAAAACCGCAAAAACAGAGCTACTGCCGTCTATGGATTATTCAAGGCAGATTCCGCAGAGTGAAAAAACAGTAATTGCAATATCAACACTTCTGCCGCAGGCATCAAAGGCAAAAAATATGACAGACCACCTGAGAAAGCTGTTTCTGTCCAACTGCAAAGACAATACTGTTATCTGTATTCTTGCAGATTTAACCGAAGCAAAAACTCCTGACTCCCCTAACGACACCACCGACATAAACGCAATGAAGCGTGTAGCGGACGAGCTGAATAAAAAATACAGCAACAAATTTGTGCTTGCAATAAGGAGCAGACGTTTTTCAGTTACGGAAAACGCATACACCGCACACGAGCGTAAACGGGGTGCGATAACCTCACTTGTAAAGCTGATAAAGGGTGACAGTCACGATTTTTCAACCCTTCACGGTGATGCAAAAAGCTTATCCGATGCAAAATATATAATGGCTCTTGATTCGGACACAAAAATGCCTGTGGGCACTCTCAACACGCTTGTGGGAATTGCATCACATCCCTTTAACCGCCCCGTTATATCCCCGTCGAAACAGAGAGTTACAAAAGGCTACGGCATCATTTCACCGAGAGTGGAAACAGGTGTTGAATCAGCAAACAAAACACACTTTTCATTTGTATTTTCGCCCTCAAACGGGCTTTCAGCATATTCCCACACTGTTTGCGAAAGGTATCAGGATCTGTTCGGCAAAAGCATTTTTTCGGGCAAGGGGCTGATAGACGTGAACGCCTATTACAGGCTTCTTCCCGACAGATTCCCCGAGGAGCAGATCTTAAGCCACGATATTCTTGAAGGAATCGTACTGCGTAATGCATTTGCAGGCAATGTTGCTTTGACCGATTCCTTTCCGTCAAACGAAAATTCCTATTTCAAAAGGCTTCACCGCTGGATAAGAGGTGATATGCAGAACATTCAGCTGCTGTTCGACGAACGCTACAAATCAGCCTTTGACACTCTTGGCAAGTGGTGGCTTTTTGATAATATACGCCGTGCCGTTACGCCCGTGATTGCGGTTATATGCATAATCTGCGCCTTTTTTATGCCTGAAAATGCGGCAACGGCGGCAACACTTACAGCATTACTGTCTGTATCGGCATCACATTTTTTCGCATTTATACACTCCCTCATCCACGGCGGAATATCAATAATATCAAGGCTTTATTTTTCAAACACCATACCCTATGCGATCGCCTGCATTTTAAGAGCGTTCACATCAACCGTCACGCTTGTTCGCTATGCTGTCTGCTCGGCAGATGCCCTCATCCGCGCACTTTACAGAATGCTCATAAGCCGCAGACATATGCTCGAATGGACTACTGCGGCTGATAGCGAAAGCACAAACACCCCTCTTTCACTTGCAAAAAAATCGGTTTATCCGGCAATGTTCGGTATCATTCTTCTGATTTTCGGCAACACGGCAATGAAGATTGCAGGAATTTTATTTATAATTGATTTGCCCTTTTCGATTCTTTCCGCAAAAGATAAAAAGCATTTTAAGCCTCAGCTCAATGAAAAGGAGCGCAAAAAGCTTAGTGAATACGTATCCTCAATGTGGCGGTTTTACGAAAAGTTCAACACTTTTGAGCATAATTATCTTATCCCCGACAACGTGCAGTTTTCACCTGTTTACGCCGTTGCGGACAGAACCTCACCCACAAATATAGGCCTGATGCTGTGCGTGTTTCTTGCGGCAAGGGATTTTGATTTTATTGACTCGTATTCACTTTACTGTATGCTTACACATTCTCTCGACACGATAGAAAAGCTTGAAAAATACAAAGGCAACCTCTACAACTGGTACGGCACAAAAACTCTTGAAGTTCTCAATCCGCGTTTTATTTCAACAGTTGACAGCGGAAACTTTTTATGCTGTCTGGTTGCTTTGAGGAACGGACTTGAAACGTACACAGGTGAATGTCCTGAGCTGAGCGACATTATAGGCAGAATCAACGCACTTATAAATGCCTGTGAACTGGATTTTTTATACAGCAATCAAAGGAATCTGTTTCATATCGGATATGATGTTCAGAATCAAATGCTGACGTCATCATTTTTCGATTTACTGATGAGTGAAGCGAGAATGACGAGCTACTTTGCCGTTGCGTCGGGCAAAGTGCCCGTAAAGCATTGGGAAGCATTGGGCAGAACACTGTCAAAAAGCGGCAGATATGCAGGGCCTGTGTCCTGGTCGGGAACGATGTTTGAATACTTTATGCCTGCAATTTTTCTGCCGAGCTATCAGAACACAATGGGCAGTGAAGCGCTGAAATTCTGTATTCATTGCCAGAAAAAGCGTGTTAAAGGTCAGAATATTCCCTACGGAATTTCAGAAAGCTGTTATTATGCCTTCGACTCAAACCTTAATTACAGCTACAAGGCGCACGGTGTAAAGTGGCTGAGCCTGAGAAACGACAGAAACAAGGAAACGGTAATATCACCGTACTCCACATTTCTCACCCTTTACGAAAATCCTCACTCTGCAATGAAGAATCTGAAAAAAATTGAAAAATACGGAGCTGTGGGCGAATACGGCTTTATTGAGGCTATTGATTTCACTCCGAGCCGTTGCAACAACCGTGAATTCTGCGCGGTAAACAGCTTTATGTCACATCACATAGGAATGAGCTTTCTTGCGGCGGCGAACTGTCTTTCGGACAACATCTTTGCAAGAAGATTTATTACAGACGATATGATGTACGGCAGTCAGGAGCTTTTGCTTGAAAAAATTCCTGCGGATGCAAAAATCAGCAAAAATATAAGAACGCAGGAAGTGCCTTCTCTGCACGACAGATTCAAGAATTCAAAAACAATAAATGAAAATATTTTTGCAACAACCCCCAACTCGGTAATATTCTCTAACGGAAAATGGACACTTTTTGCCGCAGATACAGGCTGTAATATATCCGCGTACGGAAATACATCCGTTTTTAAATGCAGAAAAGAGCCATTGAACTACCCCGACGGAATTTTTGCGGCAATTAAATACAACGGTAAAACAATACTCCCCTTTTCGGATGCGCCCACATACAAAAGCAATCCGCACGTCAGCGTACAGCTGACCGATACAAGTATACGCTACAAAAATCAGGATGACAGCTTTATTTGCACTCAGACCGTTACCGTTCACCCCACAGCCGCCTGTCAGCTTAACAGCTTTCAGATACAAAACAGAACAAAATCAAAAAAGAGAGTAACGCTGATGATTTACGGTGAGCCGTTGCTAAAAAAAATGAATGAGCCTGACACTCATCCTGCATTTTCAAATATGTTTATTGAAACTGAATTTATAAAAGATGAAAAGGCTTTGATATTTACAAGAAAAACAGACTGTAAAGATAATCAGCTTTACATTGCATTGGGATTTCACAGCAAAGCGGAATTTGAATTTTCAACGGACAGAGAGCAGGTATTATCAAGCGACACAGGCATTTTCGATGTATTCGGAAATGATTTCAACAGCGATTCCGTATCGGTTGACAAGTGTATAGCTTTACAGTTACATTTTAATTTATCGGCATTTTCATCCCACACCCGGACACTTATTATGTGTGCAGGGCAGAGCAAAGAAGAGGCGTTGGGAGTGCTGATAAAGTCAAGAACCGCCGCTGTGCCGAGTACGGCAAAATGTGCGCCCTCTGTATTTGCGGAAAGTTCCATTGAAGGCATTTATGCAAAGAAAATCTGCGAACGTTTTCTGTTCGGCAGGTCACTCCCCGCAGAAGCTGTAAAGGCGTCAAAAATCAATGAAGGCTCACGCAAGGATTTATGGTCAACAGGCATTTCGGGCGATTTTCCAATTGTTCTTGTACGCTGTAAAAAGGATGATCCAACACCTGTTTTACCCTTTGTTTCGCTTCACGGCAAGCTTAAAAACACATCACTTTTAACTGAGCTTGTATTTATAACCGATGCGCCCGACGGCTACACCAATAAGCTGAAAGAAGCCGTTATGCAGGCAGTTACAGACAGCTCAGTAATAAACAAACGTGCAGGAATTTTCATTTTAAGCATTAATTCACTTACAAGAAACGGTCTGTCTGCTCTCACCACAGCCGCAACCGTTGTTTATCCGGAAAACGAAACCGATAATGCAGATAAAAAGTATGTATTTTCACCCTTACAACCGTCGGAGCACAGTACAGACAGAAATATGTTTGTAAAAAACGGCTATATTATCGGTGAAAGCACGCATCTCCCCTGGTGTCATATTTTAAGCAACAGAAATTTCGGCACGCTGATTTCCAACACATCCTTAGGTTACAGCTGGGCGCTCAACTCCCGTGAAAACAAGCTGTCCCCCTGGCATAACGACACCCGCCGAGTAATAAACGGAGAAATTTTATTTTTCAGAACAGACAGCGGCAGGTATGATTTAATAAAAGGTTCGTGTGCATTTTTCAAAAACGGAAAAGGTGAATATTACGCTGTTGCAGACGGCTTGAACATCAGAACCTGTATTACCGTTGAGGGTGAAAACTTAAACAAAGCGGTTGATGTGTGTATAATCAACGATACTGACCGCGAAAGGGATGTTTCACTGTGTTACTATTGGGAACCTGCATTGGGAGATTTCCCACAGAAACAGCTGTTTATAAAAAAGGAAATCGGTGCAGACAGAATCATTTTAAAGAATATGTACAACGATGTTTTTGACGGCTACACAGTTTTATCCTGTGACAGAGAATGTACTTTCAGCTTTGACAAGGCATCATTTTTAAGCAACGGTGCAAGCGAAACAGACAGAAACGACTGCGTTATTGCAAAAAGAAGGCTTCATATTCAGCCGAAATCCTCGGCAAACGTGCGTTTTTGCCTATCCTACGGCAAAGGTATATTTTCCGCTGTCAAAATGCCTTATCTGCGCCCTAAAAAGGTAAATGAAAACAAAATCATCATAGAAACTCCCGACAAAAAACTGAACGATTTTTTCAATGATTTTTTACCCAATCAGATAATCGGCGGCAGAATTTTTGCAAGAACGGGATTTTATCAATGCAGCGGTGCGTTCGGTTTCCGTGACCAGCTACAGGATGCTATGGCGGTAGCTGTTACACATCCCGAGATTCTGAAAACGCAGATTCTCAGGTGTTGCGCTGCTCAGTTTGTTGAAGGCGATGTGCTTCACTGGTTTCATCAGCTGTATTTCGGTTCAAGGCGTTTTTTAAGAGGTGTAAGAACCCTGTACTCCGACGATCTGCTGTGGCTGCCCCTTGCGGTAAGTGAATATTGCAGAGTCAGCGGTGATGCATCAATTCTCAACTTGCCCGTTCCCTACCTGAGCACTCCTGTTCTTGAAAAAGGCGAAACAGAGCGTTTCGGTGAATTCACAAAATCAAAGCATATTGCATCCGTTTACAATCATTGCATAAATGCGATAACTCACGCCTGCAAATTCGGCGAACACTCGCTTGCTCTCATAAAAGGCGGTGACTGGAACGATTCGTTCAACGAAGTGGGAATCGGCGGCAAGGGTGAAAGCGTGTGGCTGACTATGTTTTTATCCTACACGCTTAAAAATTTTGCATCCCTTTGCAACATCAAGGGAGATAATAACACGGCAGATACAATGAGAAAGCTGTCAAAAAAACTGCTTGAAGCAATTGATGCTCACGCCTGGGATAACGACAGATATCTGCGGTGTTTCTATGACGACGGCACTCCTATGGGAGCAAAAGGCAACAGCGAATGTGCCATTGACCTGTTGCCGCAGTCCTGGAGCGTAATTGCGGGAATGCCCGACAAGGACAGATGCTCAACTGCAGTAAATACGGCTTACGATCAACTTGTGGACAAGGACAGCAATATTATAAAGCTGTTCACTCCTGCGTTCAGTAAAAAAAGCAAAACAACGGGCTATGTTAACCGTTACCCCGAGGGCGTAAGAGAAAACGGCGGTCAGTACACTCACGGTGCACTCTGGCTTGCACAGGCATATTTTATGCTGAATGATGCCGAAAGAGGTTATGAATTACTGCAAATTCTGAACCCTGCAAACAAAGACACCGCTCAATACAAAACTGAGCCGTACTACCTTGCAGGTGACGTATACTCCGCCAAGGGAATGGAAGGCAGAGGCGGCTGGAGCATATACACAGGCTCAGCAGGCTGGTTTTACAGAATCGTAAGCGAGTATATGCTCGGCATTACAAAACGGGGAAATATTATAAAAACAAATCCCCGCCTTCCCGATGAATTGCGGGAAAGCAGGGTGATAATTGAGTTGAATGGAAATCGCAAAGAATTTATGCTTTAACCGATAGTTTAGCGATATGTTGCTGACGCAAACGCGATATATTTGCAATGCGATATATTTTCACTAACGCTCAAATGCGATATGATATAAATCCGCGTGCCGACATGCACATATCACATACGAATGTATATATCGTACCGTCAGGTATATCGAAAATCCGTTTACGGATTTATATCGCAAACAATAATTTACAGAAAGTAAATTATTGTTTATTCTTCCTGTAAGCCATATAATCCTCAAGAATCATAACGGCAGACACGGCGTCTACCACCGCTTTACGCTTTTTTCCTCTTGTGTCCGTCATATTGAGTGCAAGGTGAGCAGAAACGGTTGTAAGTCTTTCATCATACAGCTCTACGCTCATTCCTGACTGACTTTCAAGCTCAGCGGCAAATTCCTTACAGGCATCGGCACGAAAACCCTGTGAGCCGTCCATATTTTTGGGCAGTCCCACAACAAAGGCTTCGGCTTTTCTTATCCTTGCGGCAGAGATTATCTTTTTCACAAGAGCATCTCTGTCGCTTTCTTTTATTACGTCAACGGGTGAAGCGAGTATCTCATTTTTGTCACATACGGCAAGCCCTGTTCGCACGTCGCCGTAATCAACAGCCATAATAACCATAATTATCCTCCTGCGGCAGGTGCAACAGTTGTTGTTGCAGCAGCAGTCGTACCGTCTACGGGTACTGCATTCGGATCTGCTTCCGGTGTCTTTGCACAGGCTGTGCAGGTTGAGGGAATATTGGTCTTTTTATACCAGCCTGTTGCGGTTGACGCACATTTTGCGCTTGCGATGTGACCTGTTTCGGTGCAATATGATCTCTTTACGATTTCATCGCTGTACTCAAAGGATTTTGTGGGAAGATTTGAATGAATCTTGTTCATAACCGTCTGATAAAGCTGACCGCAGTAGTTTTTAGAGAAGTCAAGCTCCTCAGCATATTCGGAATATCCCATCCATACAGAGCAGACGTAATAAGGCGTGCCGCCGATAAACCAACGGTCTTTTTCATCGGATGTGGTACCTGTTTTTGCAAACATATCAAAGCCTGTTACTCTGTATGCTCTACCCGTACCGTTTGATGCGGTTGCAACAGTCTGCAAAAGCTTGTTCATAACGTCAGCCGTGCCGGGCTCCATAACCTGCTCGCCTGAATCGTTGTGAGTAAGGTATACGTTTGAGCCTGAGCTGTTTGTAACGGTGTAGTAGCAGTATGGCTCGTAATACACACCGCTGTTACCGAAGGTTGCATATGCAGCGCACATTTCAATTGCATATACGCCGTGTGACATAGCGCCTACCGCAAGAGGTGCGTAGTCGCTGTCGGACTCCTCGAGTGAGGTTATTTTAAAGGTTTCCTGCAACCAGTTGTAGCTCTTTGAAACACCTACGCTTTTAAGAATCTGAGCAGGAACGGTATTGTGTGAGGGCGCAAGTGCCTGCTGAATCGTTTCGTAGCTCTCGGGAGATCCCGGATCGCCACCGTAGTTGGTGGGCCATCTGTCACCGTTCACTGTAATACCGTAGTTGAGTACAAGAGGATAAGACCATGAATAAAGATTGCTGTCAATAGCGTATGAATACACACTAAGCGGTTTTATTGCAGAACCGGGCTGACGCTTTGAATCTGTAGCGATATTAAGGCATCGTGCACCTTCCTTTTCGCCTGCCTGACCTACGATACCGAGAACTCTGCCCTCATAGTCCATAATAACCATACAGGACTGAACCTGTTCGCCGTGAGAGTTCGTGCTTGAGGGGAATCCCTTACGGTTGTAATAAATATCCTCAAGTGTTTCCTGAATTTCCATATCAACGGCAACGTGAATTTTAAGTCCGCCGTAGTAAACCATTTTCCAGGCTTCGTTATAGGTATAGCCGTAAGCGTCCATAAGATCCTCAATAACGGATTCTATAACGTAGTCAACATAATAGCCCTGTACTTCATCATCGTCATTTCCGTCCTCTGTAACGGTTATCATTTCATCGCTTGATTCTTTTTTGTCTGATGCGACATAATCGTCATCGGTAGTGAAAACAAGGTCATATTCAAGAGCTTCGTCATACTCTTCCTGAGTTATATAGCCGTCACGGAGCATACAAAAAAGAGTATGTTCCATTCTGTCCCTGTTTTTTTCGTAATTAAGAATGGGGTTGTTTGCTCTCGGCTCCTGTGTAATAGCCGCAATACAGGCACTCTCGGCAAGATTAAGCTCGCCTACATCCTTACCGAAGTAATACTCTGCGGCAGTTTGAACGCCGTAGCAGCCTGCATCAAGATAAAGTGTATTGAGATACGCCTCAAGGATGGTTTCTTTTGAATAGTGCTTTTCAAGATTAAGAGCGTTGAGAATCTCTCTGTATTTTCTTACATAGGTAACATCTCTTTCGCCAGTCAGGTTCTTGATAAGCTGCTGTGTTATTGTTGAGCCGCCCTGTCCGTCGTACTTGGGAACGATAAGAACCGCGATCGTTCTTCGCCAGTCAACACCCTGATGCGAACGGAAACGCGTATCCTCAAGTGCAATAAAGGCATTCTGCAAATCCTTGGGAATTTCATCAAGGTCGACCCATATACGGTTTTCTTCACCGTGAAGTCTTGCTATTTCCACTTCGTTTCCGTCATTGTCGAGTGTGTAAAGGATTGTAGTCTGGCTCTGATTTGCCTTATACTCGTCAAGGTCAATAGCAACCTCACCGTTTATATAATCGGACATATACTTGACAACGTAAAGTCCTATTGTGGATACGGTAAGCATACCTGCAAGGAAAATTGAGCAGAAAATAATACCTGCTTTTCTTAATCTCGGATATTCCTTTTTTTCACGCTTTTTCTTCTCTTTTTTGTTTTCTTCCCCGATGTCAGCGTCTTGTGTGGGAATTACACGGTCTTCACCGTTCTGATTTTCAGAACCGTTTTCTCGCTTTTTATCCATTATAAATCCCCCCCCTGTGATTATTCTGCTGCCGTAAGATAATCCATAGATACCCAACCGCGTTTACCGTTGTACTCTATGTAGCCCCAGCCTTTTGCTGCGCTTGAAGTTGCGGCAGTATCAACAAACAGAACCTGTACCTTTGTACCGTTGGGAATGGTTGCCATAACGCTGTATTCTGTTCCTGCTGTGGGACGCATATTCAGTGACGATGTGCTGTCAGTGGATACCACATAAAATCCTGCGCCGCCGACCTGTAATGTGCCGACAGAAGCTTCGTCATCCGATGAAGGCTCTTCCTGAATATATGAACCGGCAGGAGAAGAATCTTTGTCTGTTGTATCTTCCTCTTTACCGCCTGCAAGACTTGCTATAAGCACTATAACAAGGATTATTGCGATAAGTACGCCGCTTGCACCGATAATAAGAGTACGCTTATCTGCCTTGCGGATGCGTTCAATCATTTCTGCAACAAAATCAGAAATAAAGTTTATTACGTCACGGAAAAACTTTTTATAATTAAATTTTACAGCCATAAAATATACCTCCCTATTATATTTATAATTATAACAAAGGCAAATATAAATTTCAACACTTATAACAACTTTGTAACACTAATTTTTGTTTACAAAAACTTCATATAACCCTTCTAATATATATAAAAACACACAATATCACCGAAAGGACAGAAAACAGATGAAAAGAAGAGTTTCCGATAAGATTGCCGCGTCAACACAAAAAGCTTACCGTGCTTTATCGGCTTCACTTTTTAAATTAATGGAAGAAAAACCTTTTGAAAAGATTTCAACAATAGATATCTGCCAATCGGCAGACGTGCCCAGAGCAACGTTTTACAACCATTTTGAGGACAAGTTTGACCTGTTGCGCTATGCGCTGAAAAACATAATAAAAACAGTTACTCAGGACCTGAACAACAATATTAATCAAAGTGAATATCCTTTAAAAATTGCCGATAATATTCTGTCCTTTATAAAAGCAAACGAAAAGCTTGCAAAGAAAATTGTTTCGGCAAATTATAACAGCGTGTTATTCAACGAAATAAAAAAGGTCGTGTTTGACCAACTGTACGAAACACTTACAATAAAAGAGTCGCAGGAAAGAAAATATCTTGCTAACAAGCAGATGATTGCAGAATTCTATGCAAACGGCATTGTTTACTCCGTGAAAACCTGGATAGAAGAAGGAATGACTGTGCCGAAAGAAGAAATAACAGATGCATTAAAGGCTGTACTTACAGCAAACATCTGAAACATACAAAATAAAAACCTCCGTTGAAAGTCAACGGAGAATTTTTATGCTTTTAATTTTATTCAAAATACTCAATATTCATATCTTCATCACAAATCATAAACTGCGGATACTGCTCGAATGTATCAACAGTAGGCTGTTCCTGACAACCGAGTACAGCCATAATGAAATCAGCACAATCTGTACCGTAATCACCGATTATGTGAGAGCCGTCCTTGAAAGCCCAGGTATATTCGGGGAAGAGAACATTGGAAAGGTCGATGCAGTTATCCGGGGAAACTCTTTCACCTTTATAATCATCACCGAGAGTTTTGCCTAAAACCGAAACTGTTGCTCTGCCGAGTATCATATCGGATTCAAGAACTCCGTCACCGTGATATAATGCAGATTCATAAACAGGAGGCATCTGTGTATTGTATGAGCCTAAAACTGCAACCTTGACACCCTTTTCGGGAAGTGAAAGAAGCAGTTCATCCATACCGCCCATTATTTCCTGCAAGTGGTCAGCTCTTGCAATAAGACCTGCATACTTTGCTTTAAGCTCTTCTGTGGGGAACATATACTCCATACAAGTCTCATATTCATCAGGCTGAGTAATCGCCCACATAATCGGCATTGTTGCAAAAATATCACGAAGCATCTTATCATAGATTTCGTCTTTATTATCTTCAACAATTGTCATTGCAAAATCAGCAACGATATCAAGCACGCCTGTTTTATAAAGAATAAAAGGAAGAAGCTCGTTGCCAATCATATTATTCAGGAGAATTCTGAGCATATCGCCTGTTATAAGAATCTTTCCCTGGAAAAGATCTGTTGTAAGATGTGTACCGCAGAAGGTTGACGAATTGAAAACAACGGTATCAAGGCTGTCCGTGCCGTATTCATAGATATAACAGTCTGTTATAACGCCGCCCATACTGCAGCATACAATATCAACCTTATCGCTGTTATGCTCGGCTTTGGCTCTTTCAATCATATTGTGAAGGTCGTCTGCCGTATCGGAAGGATCAAGACGCCAGTCGTAGGTAAAGAAGTAGACCTTATCTGCGCCGTAATAGTCAACAGCAGCTGCTGCAACACCCCATTCACCTGTACCGCCGTCATCATAAAGCCAAGGATAGTTGCTCATAGCAAGAGGGTATAAGCTGTAGCTTGTATTGTAAAGTGAATCGCCGTTTTCATCACAGGCAATACCGCCTAATGCTTTGTAAACAACATCAGAAACAGCGTCAACATCAAGCTTTTTCTCAACAAAATATGTTGTTGCAAGCTTTAAAACAAGGTCAATAATATCATCCTGTTCAGGCATAACAACGCTCTCGCGCTCGTCGGGAGTGCCTTCATCAATAGTGAGCCCCGTAAAAGCCATACCTCTTATAACAATGATGGGAGTATCATAAGACGCATCTGCCTGAGTGCTGTCCTCTGCAAAAGCAACAACTGAAAAAGCCGAAGTGCAGATTAAGGCAATTGAAATAAGTAACGCAACAATTCTTTTCATAAAAAATTGCTCCTCTCATAATGTAATTATTACCATATTTTATGTAATTGTATCATAAGCTGAATAAAAATTCAATACCCATAAAAAAATCAAAACAGTTCATCTTTATAAAACGAATCTCTGAACCAGACTTCATTTGCTTCAAATTCCTTGCCGTTAAGATAGTCAAGAATTCCCGAATCGGAAGTAAATTCAAAGCCTAATTTATAAGAATAAAGGCACTGTTTTTTATATCCGCCGAATTTTTTGTTAAGCTCGTTTGTGCCGTATTTGCCGTCACCTAAAAGAGGACAGCCGATTGATGCAAAATGGGCTCTGATCTGGTGGGTTCTGCCCGTATGAAGCCTTACTTCAACCAGACTGAGACCGTTTCTTGTTTCAAGCACACTGTACTCGGTTATCATAGTTTTGCCGCCGTCAACAGGGTGGGAATAAACTCTTACCTTGTTCTTCTTTTCATCCTTTATCATATAAGATGTGAGAGTTGCGGCTTTCTGCTTGGGACAGCCTATCACTATGCACAGATAACGCTTGTCGATTTCTCTGTTTTTGATTTTTTCATTGAGAACACGCAGAGCTTCTGCATTTTTTGCGGCAATTACGATTCCGCCCGTGTTTCTGTCTATTCTGTTGGCAAGAGCAGGGGTGAAAGAGTTTTCCGTTTTCGGGTCATAATCCCCTTTTTCGTAAAGATACCGCATAACTCTTGTAATAAGCGTGTCCACATACTCGCCGTCGTCGGGATGTGACAGAACACCTGCTTTTTTGTTTAGCAGAAGTATATTTTCATCCTCGTAAACGATGTCAAGACTTGCGGGAGCTTTGAGAAAATCGTATTTATCCTGAGCAGGCTCGAAAAATTCATCGTTGATGTACATTTCTACAACATCGCCCACATTGAGCTTTACCGAAATGTCACTTTTTTTGCCGTTTACCTTTATGCGCTTAAGTCTTATATACTTATACATAAGGTTTTTGGGCAACATCGGCGCGGCTTTGAGTATGAATTTATCAAGACGCTTGTCAGCATCATTTTTTGCAATTGTAAAGGATTTCATTAAAGGATAACTCCGCTTTCTTCAAGCTCGGCGCGAATCTGTTCACCGACTGCTCTTTTTTCTGCTTTAAGCTGTTTTCTTGCAACGGTGTTCATAGCAATATTTACGGCAAAAAGAGCCATACCAACGAACAGACCTGATGAAAGCTTAACGCTCATAACCTCGGGAATTGCTGATGCAAACATTGAGGATGAAACAACAACACAGACAGCCGCCGCAACAAAGAAAACAAGGCTCATAACACAGCACACGATGTTACCCTTTGCGTGGTAACCGAAGCCTGATACAAGAATAACAACAAAATTGAGCACGCCTGCAACCACACCCAACAGAACAAGCACGAGTGCGGCATAAAGCACGGCAAAGGCTGTTCCCGATTTTGGCAGGAAGATAAAATTGAGCATAGAACCTATATCCACCGTACCGTTGACTATTGCAAGCACGATATCAAGCATTGATACACCCTCACTGCCTGAGGAAAAGGGCAACCCCGTTGTAACCGTAACCATAGGAAACAGAAAGAATACAAGCGGCATAAAGGTAAGCACAAATCTTGCAATTCTGAACTTATTTCCGAAAAGAGATGTTTTGAATGCGCCTACCGTTCTTCTGAAGGATTTAAATGCGGCTTCTGCATTCTCCGCATCCTTATCAAGCCTTTCTTCCCAGTTATAGTTGGGAATATTCACTTTACAGACAGGACATTCCGCTTTTATATCGATCAGATGCAGTTTGTATCCGCAATGAGGACATCTTGCCATCTTCATTTTCCTTTCTTTATATGTAATTTATTGAAACAGCAATGAGCATAAATAACACGGAAAGTACCCCCTCAACGGCAAACAGCTTCCACGACCATTTAAGCCATTTTTTGTAGGATACGCCCACCATACCTATTGCAATTATCATAATTCCGCTCGTGGGGAACAAAAGATTTGTAAAGCCGTCTGCCATACAGAAAACCATAACCATTGACTGCCTTGTTACGCCCAGAAGGTCACAGAGCATACTCATAAGCGGCACAATGAGAAACGCCTTTGCCGTACTGCTGCCGATGAAAAATTCAAGCACAACGATAAACACAAACATCAGCAGAATAGCCGCATATGGTGACACGCCGCTCATTACGGAATCTATTGCATAAAGCAGAGTGTGCATTATTCTGCCCTCATCGAGAATGTACGTAATGGCAAGAATACATATTATCAGCGGAACTATGGGTAACGCCGTTTTTACACCTTTACCGAAGGCTTTGAAAAGATTTTTACCCTTAAGACCTGCCAATCTGCCGGCAATAAGTCCGCCTACAGGGAAGAATACAGCCATACAGCCGAGAGATGCCACACTGCCGATATCGCTTAACGTATCGTTGTTTGTGTATGCACCCACGTAGCTCATTACAAAGGAGGCAACTATGCCGGCAAGCACAGCCAGAAGGCAATATACAAAGGCTTTCGTTGCTTTTCTGATGCTGTCGTTTTCAAGCACAGCCATTGAATCAGTCATTGAATACTTTTCTCTGTTGGCTTTATCGCTCTCATATGCAATTGAACGGGTGGGATCTTTTTCTATCCGTTTTGCATACCATATAAGAAAGGCTGTAAGAGTTACATAAACCGCAGCAAAAAATATGATTCTGAACCACAGACCCGAAAAAACCTCAATTCCAGCAAGCTTCTGCACCGTTGCAACATTGAACGGATTAAAGGTTGCCGCCGTAAAGCCGAATGCTACGGCAACAAGGCTCATACCAATGCCCAGAAGCGAGTCCCAGCCCATTGCCAAAGAAACTGCAACCGCTATAGGAACCAAAGTAAGGCTTTCTTCAAGTATGCCTGCAGTAGAGCTTAACAGCATACAGGCAAGCACCATAACGGCTATAAGCATATATGGTCTGTTACGGAATTTATTGACGATAACGACCATTATATATTTCAGCACGCCGATTCTGTCAAGAATAAGGAACGTGCCGCCTATAAGAATAATTATTGCCATAATCATAAATCCCGTAGATGCGTTATCGCCGAGAAAAGCAAGCACGGGAGATGCAACTATCTTCCAAAAAGGCAGTTTGTAATCCTCGAGCTGAGTGTATGTACCGTCAATGATTGAGCCGTTTGCATCAATCTGATATTCACCTGCAGGCACTACCTGTGTGAGTATACCCACAAACACAAGCACGCCCAGAAGTACTGCAATAATATTGAATACCGTTTTTTTATCAATACTCAAGCCCTCGGATTTTTCAACAGGTTTGGTCTGAGAAGAATTTTTGTTCATATTTATTCACCATTTTAAAGTTATACACGTTAATTATATACAAAACCGGATACAATTACAAGATTATTCAAAAAGTTTTTTATTTTTTACAAGTTTTTTAATTTAATGGTTGTAATTTCCGTTTTTCAGTGGTATAATGGTATAAATTATTATGCACTATTATGTGTCATTGTGAAATTTAACTTTTATGAAAGCACGAACAGGAGCGATTCGTAAATGGAAACAACAAAAACTTTTGCTATCGGCAAGGACGGCTTCCTTCTCAACGACGATCCCTTTACCGTTGTTGCAGGCGCAGTTCACTATTTCAGAATTCCCAAAGAATATTGGCGTGACAGACTGCTCAAGCTCAAGGCTTGCGGCTTCAACACAGTTGAAACATATGTTGCCTGGAACTGCCATCAGAAGAATGAAGATACCTTCGATTTCAGCGATAACAACAATATCGAAGAATTCCTCGACATAGCTGCAGACCTCGGTCTTTATGCTATTGTCAGACCCGGCCCCTACATCGGCGGCGAGTGGGAATTCGGCGGCTTCCCCTGGTGGCTGCTCAAGTACGACGATATCGAGCTTCGTTGTATGAACGAAAGATACATAGGCTTTGTAGATAAGTATTTTGACGAGCTTATCCCCAGACTTGCAACTCACCAGATCACCAACGGCGGCAACATTATTATGGTTCAGGTTGAGAACGAATACGGCAGCTACGGCAACGATGCCAAGTATATGCAGTATATCGCGGCAGGTCTTATCAGCAGAGGTATCAATGTTCCGCTCTACACTGCAGACGGTATTGAGGACCATATGCTTGCAAACGGCTCCGTTGACGGTATTCTCAAAACCGTTAAATTCGGTGCTAACCCCTCGGTCAACTTCCCTTATCTTCGTGAGTTCCAGCCCGAAGGTCCCATTATGTGTTCCGAATTCTGGAGCGGCTGGTTTGACCAGTGGGGCTACAGACATTACGAAAGAAAGCCTCAGGACGCGGCACGAAGCCTTCAGCGCATTATGGCTGACGATGCATCAGTTTCCGCATATATGTTCTGCGGCGGCACAAACTTCGGTTGGATGAACGGCGCAAACTTCGACACAGAATACAAGCCTATCGTAAACAGCTACGATTCTGACGGTATTCTTACCGAAAGCGGCGATATCACAAAGAAATACGAGCTTTTCAAAAAGACTATTGCCAACCACGTCAAGCAGGAAGAAGAAACTACTCTCGATCCTCAGGTACCCAAGGCAAAATACGGCGCTATCCCTTTCACTCACTGTGCAGGTCTTTTTGAAAACATTGAAAACCTTTCCAGCGCATTTGAACTGCTCAAGCCTGTTCCTATGGAAAAGCTCGGTCAGGGCTACGGCTTCATAATGTACAAAACTCACATCAAGGGTCCCAGCGATTATCAGCCTCTCGTTATCAAGGAAGTACACGACAGAGCTTATATCTTCGTAAACGATGACCTTTATGCTATTCAGTCAAGAAACGACGAAGAGTCAATCGTTTCTCTCCGTGTTCCCGCAGAGGGTCTTGACATTACAATTCTTGTTGAAAATATGGGCCGTGTAAGCTTCGGTCACGAGCTTAAGGACCACAAGGGTATCACAGAGTATGTAAGACTCGGTCAAAACTACCTTTACAACTGGACTGCATATCCTCTTGAGCTCAACGACCTTTCAGTTATTGATTTCAAGGCTGAAACGGATATGATCTTCTTCGATCACCCCACATTCTACAAGGCACAGTTCATTATCGAAGAAACACCTGCCGATACATTCGTTAAGCTTCCCGATTTCACAAAGGGTATGATTTTCGTAAACGGCAAGCCTCTTTCAAGATACTGGAGCAAAGGACCTCAGCTTTCAGCTTATCTTCCTGCACCGTTCCTCAATCAGGGAGTTAACGAAATCGTAATTCTCGAGCTTGAAGGATTCAAGAAGGGCAAAAAGAACCCCGTCGTTATCCTTGACAAGCGTCCTGAATTAGACGGTTAATATGTCCTTTTCACAAATAATATTTTTTGCAGCAGAGCTTATAGGCACTGCTGCATTTTCCATAGCAGGCACGTTAGTCGCAATCCGCCGTGAACTTGATATTTTCGGCGCAGTCGTAGTAGGAACGGTAACGGCTGTCGGCGGCGGGTGCATAAGGGATATTCTGCTCGGTCAGTTTCCGCCTATGATGTTCAAAACACCTATATATGCGGCATTGGCGGCGGCACTTGCAATACTGGTATTCATACTTGAATACATCATCACCGCGAGAAAAATTCTTGAGTCAAAAACCTATGAAACGATAGTAAATGTTTTTGATGCCCTCGGACTTGCAATTTTCGTGGTTGTGGGTATCAATACGGCGGCAACAAGCGGTTACGGCGAAAATGCATTCCTGTCAATATGCGTCGGCGTGCTGACAGGTATCGGCGGCGGCATTATAAGAGATTTGTTTGTAGGTACAATTCCTATGGTGCTGAGAAAACAGGTTTACGCATTACCTGCAATCATCGGAGGAATTATATACTATTATATGATTTATTTCAGCATAAACGAATACATCGCAGTTTCGGTAACACTTGTATTCATAATGACAGTACGAATCCTCGCCGCGCATTTCAGATGGGATCTGCCGAAAATCAAGCAGAAATAAATCCGCACTTGACAAAGCACGGATGATAGCATATAATATAAATGTAAGGTGTTACCGATAGACGGTTGCACCCTCACAGATTCAGTTTAAAGAAATAAACCGTCCTCAGTTTGGTATGCAGGGGCGGTTATTTCTTTTTATGCTCAAGGACTGCAACGACCAGCCCAATAATTCCTACAATCATCATTGTAAAAGCAAAAAGCTGTTCGTATGTAACGTACATAAGCATCACCCCTTACGAGGGTGTGGATTCAACCGCCTACCGTTTAAGGTAACACCTTACAGCAAGAGTATACATAATTATCTGTTTTTTGTCAACATCAAACCGTATTATAAAAAAATATATACTTAACAAGCACGGATAATATAGCTATTCTACGATTCATAGGTTGAAAATATTTATGTTTTTATGATATTCTTTTATCAAAGGCGGTGTTAATATGACATCTAAAGAATGCGGAGAATTTATTACTGTTCTCAGAAAAGAACAAGGACTTACACAAAAACAACTTGCTGAAAAATTGAATATTTCTGACAAAGCTGTTTCAAGGTGGGAAACAGGCAAAGGCTATCCCGATGTAACATCTCTTATGGCATTAAGTGAACTTTTCGGCATAAGTGTAAATGAACTGTTGGCAGGAAAAAGGTTTCAGCCGGATAATATTAAAGAAATAGCAGACGAAAATATTATCTCTGTTTTTAAAGAAGCAAAAAAAAACAAGAAAAAGCAAGCTGTTCAAATTATTGTGTATACATCAGTGCTTTTAATCATTTTAATTCCCACTTTATACTCAATAATAAATGAACTGCTTCCAATAATATTCACACAACTTAAAACAGAAAACATCAAGGTTGCGGTTGTTATGACTGTCATTGCTTTTTGGTTGTTATTATCAGGATGTTCCATAAGAAAAGGAAATCTTTCTCTTTTACATTCATATCACTACAAAAATGTTACGGATACTGATGGATATGCAAAAGAAATGGGTAATGCCACAATATGTATGAGCATACCGACATTTATTGATAGTTTTTTATCCTTATTTGCTCATATAAAAGTTATAGAAATAATTGGCTCTGTTTTACTTATTGTTGGAATGATTATCTGCCTTGTGTATATTTTCAAAATTCAGACAAAATACAATGGCGGTCTGTTCTAATGTACATATAAATCCGCACTTGACAAAGCACGGACGATAGCATATAATATAAATGCAAGGTGTTACCGATAGACGGTTGCACCCCAAGAAGTTTTTGATTAATTCAAAGAATAACCGCCAACTTGTTCAGGGAGGGCGGTTATTTCTTTTTATGGTTTAAAATTAATATAATTAATTCAACAATGCTTACAAGTAACATCAGAAGAGCAATAAGTTCCTCGTATGTAACATAGTGCATCTAACCACCCCCCTTTTCAGGGGAAGATTGCAACCGCCTACCGTTTAAGGCAACACCTTACAGCAAGAGTATACATAATTTTACTGATATTGTCAACATTTTAAATAAACAGTTCTTTTTCATATTTCTATGATTTGGCGGTTTTTACTATTGCGAAAAAGGTCGCATAAGAGTAATATATATTTATTATAATATACATACTAATATATAGAAGGTGCTATTTTGAATACTGCGCAGAATGTAAGAAACATTGCTATTATCGCTCACGTTGACCACGGCAAGACTACTCTTGTTGACCAGATGCTTCACCAGAGCGGTACTTTCAGAGCAAACGAACAGGTTGCGGAGCGCGTTATGGACTCCAACGACCTTGAAAAAGAAAGAGGAATTACAATTCTTTCAAAAAACACATCCGTTCACTACAACGGTGTAAAAATAAACATTATAGATACTCCCGGTCACGCTGATTTCGGCGGCGAGGTTGAGCGTATTATGACAATGGTTGACGGCGTTCTTCTGCTTGTTGACGCATTTGAAGGCTGTATGCCACAGACGCGCTTTGTGCTTTCAAAGGCTCTTGCGCTCAAGAAAAAGCCGCTTGTTGTTATCAACAAGATTGACCGCCCCGGTGCAAGACCTGCCGAAGTTGTTGACGAAGTTCTCGACCTTTTCATTGAGCTTGGAGCAGACGATGACCAGATTGAATTCCCCGTAGTTTACGCATCTGCGAGAGAGGGTTATTCTTCACTCAACGCTGATGACCGCGAGGGTGATATGCAACCCCTTCTTCAGGCTATTATCGACAACATCGACTCCCCCGACGGCGACGAGGAACAGCCTTTACAGCTCCTCTTCTCCAGCCTTGATTATGACGACTACGTCGGCAGAATCGGCGTTGGTAAGGTTGAGCGCGGCAAAGTAAAAATGGGTCAGAACGTTGTTATCTGCAAGCAGGACGGCACAACACAGAATGTTAAGGTTTCAAGGCTTTATCAGTTCGAGGGATTAAGACGAGTTGAGGTTTCCGACGCAAAAGCAGGCGACATTGTTGCTGTTTCGGGCATTGAAGGTCTTAATATCGGTGAAACGATATGTGACGTTAACTGCGTTGAACCTCTCCCCTTTGTAAAAATCGACGAGCCCACCATTTCAATGAACTTTATGGTTAACGACAGTCCCTTTGCAGGTCAGGAGGGCAAATTTGTCACATCAAGAAACATCCGTGCAAGACTTTTCAAGGAAGTTGAAACAAACGTAAGTATGCGCGTTGAAGAAACAGAAAACACCGACACATTTAAGGTTTCGGGCAGAGGCGAGCTTCATCTTTCAATCCTTATTGAAACAATGAGAAGACAGGGCTATGAATTTGCAGTTTCAAGACCCAAGGTTATCCTCAAAAAGGGTGAAAACGGCGAAACACTTGAGCCTATGGAGCTGCTTATAGTTGAAGTTCCCGAGGCTTATGTGGGTGCAGTTATGGAAAAAATCGGCTCACGCAAGGGCGAGCTTGAGGATATGAGCATCCGTGACGGCGGCACAACACATCTTGAATTCAAAATCCCCGCAAGAGGACTTATCGGTTACAGAAGTGAATTCCTCACCGACACAAACGGCTACGGCGTTATGAACAACCTTTTTGCAGGCTACGAGCCGTATAAGGGTGACATACAGACACGTGACAGAGGTTCAATCGTCGTTCACGAAACAGGCGAAAGCACCGCATACGGACTTTTCAACACTCAGGACAGAGGCAGACTTTTCATCGGCCCCGGTGTGCCCGTTTACGAGGGTATGATTTGCGGCGAATGTGCAAAAAATGAGGATATCGTTTGCAACGTCTGCAAGAAAAAGCAGATGACAAACACCCGTGCGGCAGGTTCTGACGATGCACTCCGCCTTGTTCCCCACTCAACACTCAGCCTTGAGCAGAGTATGGAATTTTTAAGCGAGGACGAGCTCCTTGAAGTCACCCCCAAGAGCCTCAGACTTCGTAAAATGATTCTTTCAAAGGAATTAAGACTTAAACAGCAGTACAGGAGAAAATAATGCTTAATTCACAATGCATAATGCATAATTATTTATCCTAAAAAAATTATGAGCACCACTCGGTGCTCATTTTTTCTCATTCAAATTTGGATTTGGTGTCAGAAAGTTTATCTTTACTATTTTTGAATTCATTCGAATAATCAGCATACTGCTGTCGTTGCTCTTCTGTTAAATTTCTATTTTTGGACATTTTTTTAGCTTGAGATTCACCATAACCTGCCACGTGTTCAAGAAATCCAAATACAAATTTGCCGATGTTTCTTAATGCACTTTTTGTAGAATCTTTCATAAAAATTTTCCTTTCTGATTACAAAGAATAGGTTGCACCGCAATTCGTACATTTGCCGTTAAATACTGTTTGTTTTCCGCAATTACTACACCGTTTTCCTCTTCCGCCTTTCCCAGCGTTAGGTGGAACTACCATAGTATATCCACACGATGAACACTCTCTTCCATCGTATGTTAAAAAGAAAGTGCTTTTGCCACAATTCGGACAGACTTTTCCTGCCATTAAACTCACCACCAATTAAAGATTATGCATTAATTATACTCAATCTTTGAGTTAATGTCAATACTCAATTTATGAGTAGCATATAATATTATCGGTGAAGTTAATGGATTATTTAGACAGACTGATAAATATGCGTATAGACAAAGATCTTACGCAAAAAGATATTGCAAAGGTAATTAACAAATCACAACAGGGATATGACCACATTGAAAAACGCAGAGCAAAATTATCTATTGAAGATTTTATGACGCTTTGTGAATTTTACAATGTAACTCCTTGCTATTTTCTCGGATATCAAAAGGATATAACTGAACTGAAAAAATTATGAGCACCAATTCAAGGTGCTCATTTTTATGCATAAATTACAAAATTTTACGCTTAATTTTTAACTCATTGCAAAAATTTACAATAATTCTGCAATTAAATATTGCATTTGTATACACAAAAGTGCTATTATAAATTGTAAAAAATATTTTAAGGAGGAAAATTTATGAAATCCTTTTTCAAAAAAGCCTTAGCCGGTACATTGTCAGCATTGATGCTTGCATCCTGCGCAGCACCCGCAATGGCGGCAGAAACAGAAGATGTTGATTACAAAATCACAAACCCTTACGAGACCGTAGACTGGGAAAACTGGAATCACTACAAGGCTATGCTTCACGCACACACCCTTTACAGTGACGGTGAACTGTCCATCACAGAAGTTGTTGAAGAATACTACGCTCAGGATTACGACATTCTTGCAATCACAGACCACGGCGTTGTTAACCAGGGTTGGGACAAAGTGCCCGAAATGCTTCCCCTTATCGGCTACAATCAGTATTTCAAAAAGCTTGAGCCTCTGGATTCTGCAAGATACAAAGAGATCACAACAGGTGCAGACCGTGACGGCAGAGGTATGCTCGATGTTGAACTGGGTATCGAAATGAACGGTGTTGTTATGAGAAAGAACCACATTAACGGTTTCTTCTGCGGCTACGGTCAGGGTATCTGGGGTATCGAGGAAGATTATGAAACGCCCGTTGCAGAAACTGAAAAAGCAGGCGGTATTTCATTCATCAACCATCCCGGTGATTTCTATAATGCAAGCGGCGACATAAGCAGAGCTTACGATTACGCAAACCTTAAAGACTGGTGCGAAATCTATATGAATTATGAAAGCTGTGTCGGTATTGAGGTTTACAACGAACGTGACACAGTTGCAAGATATGACCGTGTTATCTGGGATAACATCCTTATGTACACCGTACCCAGAGGCAGAGTTGTATGGGGCTTCTCAAACGATGACTCCCACGTACTCTCAACAATCGGCGTTACTGCTGAAATGTTCCTTATGCCCGAAAACACTAACGAGGCTCTGCGTACAGCTATGGAAAACGGCACATTCTTTGCCTGCTCAACTATTTCAAAGGTTGAAATGGGTGATGAGTTCAGAGGCAACGGCGACTATGCTATAGTAAATAACATTGTTGTTGACGAAATTGAAGACACAATCTCAGTTGAAATTGCATCCAACTCCGACTACACGGTAGAGTGGATTGCTGACGGCGAAATCATTGCTTACGGCGATTCAATTGACCTTGATATGTACAGCGATGATATCCGTTCTTACGTACGTTTCCAAATCAAGAATGACGGCGGTATCGTGCTTTCACAGCCCTTCGTTACAGACAGCGGTAATATGGCAGAGTATCAGTTTGAGCTTCCCGAGGATCCCGATTACGGTACAATCGGCAATTACTTCTATAACATCTATCTCAAGCTCAGAAGAACTCTTATCGGCGAGCTTATTTACAGAGAAGCTGTTCTTGATAACATTTAATGGTTAATAAAACAATTTCTGCTCCGTTTATGCGGAGCAGACTTTTTTTAATATATAGGAAATTACTCGCGAAGTGAGTAATTTGGCTTTCTTCAAGAAACACCTTTATCCCCCAAGATTGGGGGCAGGGGGTTGATAAATCGTAAGATTTTTTCTTATAATGAGTAATGAACAGGGAGCAATGAGCAATTAAGGAAGCCGCAAAGCGGCTTGATTTAAATGGGTTAAAGGGCAACGCCTTTCCATCATTACTCACTGCTAATTACTCATTTTTATCGGTAAAACTGAAACTATTGTTATTTATACCCCTGTAAAATATAAGGCTCTCCTTTCGGAGAGCCTTGATTTATTACATCATATCGCCCATCATTTCAAATATATTGAGCTCTTTATATCCTTTCAAAGTGAGAACATCGGAGGGAATAGTGCCTGTAAGCTCGTTAATATTATACTTGGATGAGATTTCACCTGTAGCGGATTTTGTCATCATATACTTTACATTACCCTCAGCATCAAAGCAGAAGCAAAGCTCATAGCCGTTTTCAGCAACAAAAGCATATACTGTATATTCTGCGCCGTCAACCTCTTCGGTATAGCAAACCACATATTTATAATCAGATGCAGAACCGAAATCGAAGGATTCGGTAAGCGCGTCAATATCAAATTCAACGCCCATCAATTTCAAAGTAGCTTCGTCAAGCTTAAGATAGCTGGGTGTGCCATTGTAAACCATCTTCATATAGATCGTTGTTGTTTCAATGCCAAGCCAATTCTTTTTCTTTTCAATCAGCATTGATGTTTTCTGACCGTCCATTGAAGTAAGCACTTCTACCTTACCGCCATCCATTGCAAGCACCATAGGAGTGGTCTGTCCGTTAAGCTCGCTGTCACAGCTGAGATAGAATTTCTTATTAAACAGTGAATCAATCACAGCAGGATATTCCGTAACAATCGTTCTGCCCTTATCATCAACAGCAGGCTCGGCAACAGTGGGTTCTTCAGTTGTTGTTTCGTCCGTAGAAGGCTCTTCGGTGGTAGTTTCATCAGTCGAAGGTTCTTCAGTCGTTGTTTCATCGGTTGAGGGCTCTTCTGTAGTAGTTTCATCTGACGAAGGTTCCTCGGTTGTTGTTTCCTCTGCGTCCGTTGACTCTTCAACCACAATATTGGGGTCATCAAAAGCATCAAGCTGAGCAGAAACTCTGAGGATCAGACGAGCGTCATTGGCAAGAACTTCGCCGTTTTCGTCAACATCTGCCGCAATAAGAGAATCACCCTCAAGCAGGCTAAGCTGTGCGGAATGTCTTAATGCAAGTCGTGCATCAGCCGCTGTAACTTCACCGTTCATATCAACGTCACCGCGAAGAAGTGTCTTGGCGTTGACATTAACCAATGCGCAGCTTACAAGCAAAACGCCTGCAACAACGGCGCACAACACCTTTTTTAAATTTGAGTTTTTCATAAAAATACCTCACTTTTTAAACATTTGCGGATTTAATCTTATCCTTGTTAACAATTATACATAAAATTTACACATTTTTCAATATGAAATAAGATTTTATTGCAGGAATATTAAGGATTTTATTGAAAAAGTTTTCAAATACGACTATAATTAGTCAAGAGGTGACCTTTATGAACGAAAAAATGTGTATAAATCTGATAGAATCAACCATTCCCTTTATTGAACAGCTACCCATAATCAAAAATGCGGGATTTGACGGCATTTTCACGGACTGGGAAAGAGATATTGACTTGCATCCTATTATAAACAAAGCAAGAGAGCTCGGTCTGTATGTGCAGTCACTCCACGCACCCTTTTACGGAATGGACGATATTTTTCACGATGAAGAAGGCACGCTTGCAGACAAAATGATAAGTGACCTTATGGGTTCAATAGATTCCTGTGCTGAATTCGGAATTGATTTAGTTATTTTTCACGCGATTATAGGTATGGACAACCACTCCCCCAACGAACTTGGACTTGAAAGACTCCGAAAAGTTATTGACCGCGCCGCAGAAAAGAATGTGCGCATAGCATTTGAAAATACAGAGGGAGAAGAATATCTCAAGGCTATTCTCGACCGCTACGGCGACAGAGAGCATATAGGTTTCTGTTTTGATTCGGGACACGCAATGTGTTACAACTCAGGCAGTGATATTTTAGGCAAATTCGGCAAATACCTGTTCTCAACACATCTCAACGACAATCTCGGACAGACAGAAGAAGAAATAACATTCTGCGACGATTTACATATGCTCCCCTTTGACGGCATTGCAGATTGGGAGGAAATTGCAAGACAGCTTAAAGAAAATAATTTCAAAGGACCGTTCACATTTGAGCTTATTTGCAAAAACCGCCCCAACCGTACGGTAAACGACAGATATATAAAAATGCCTTTTGAAGAGTACATCAAAGAAGCGTATGCACGGGCAGATAAGTTCAGGAAGTTGTATTTAAATAAATAATAATGCAGCAAAAAACTGAATTGTTGATTGTAGGGAGCGACGCCCTCGTCGCTCCGATTGATGAAAATGTACCATTTTCATCAATTGAATATATTGTAATTATCCAAATCGCAGATTTGGATAATTCAGAGCGACGAGGGCGTCGCTCCCTACAATTTTCATATATAATTTCTGCATATAACAACTAACCGCACCGATTTACTCGATGCGGTGATTTTTATTTATTGCTTTTTGCTGTTTTACAGGATGCAACAAGAGCTGCTTTGATTCTTGAACACAAGTTTTCTATCTTCTTATAGTACTGTTCATCAATGTATTTTGTCCTGAACAGTATCAGCAACCAATAAGATGTTTCATTTGCTTCTTTTAGTGCAATTTCAAACTTTGCAATAAAATCTGCACGACTGTGTGCATACTGAGCCTCGTGAATATTTGCACCAACACTTGTTCCGCACCGACAAATCTGATTTGCGATAACGGATTGTTGCTTTGATTTCAGCAACTTTGTCAATTCAACAATCTCTATTGCAAGTTCAATTGATAAATCAATAAGAATATTATTATCTTTCACAAAAAAACTCCTGTTATAATGATGGTTTAATCTACGATTAAAATGATAGTGCAACAAGTTGCAATGATGGATTGAATGTAAACATTCAAAATGATGGGATGGTTGCTGTTAA
Organism: Clostridia bacterium; assembly: GCA_017465825.1. GTDB lineage: Bacteria > Bacillota > Clostridia > Oscillospirales > Acutalibacteraceae > UBA1081. The sequence continues at coordinate 52,575 of JAFTVI010000012.1, read as the reverse complement.
TTTGTCGAAGACAACCATCATTGCGAAGCACCATCATCAGCGTAGCGTCATCATTTGCCGAAGGCAACCATCATTTTGATTAAAAAATAATGAATTATTTTTTAATCAAGGATTCTCCTGTCATTTCTGCGGGCTGTGCAAGTCCCATCATATCAAGAAGTGTGGGGCAAAGGTCGCAGAGTCTGCCGCCTTCTTTAAGAGGAGCGGACTGACCGATTGTAACAACGGGAACGGGATTTGTTGAGTGAGGTGTGAATGCCTCGCCGTTTTCGTCAATCATCTTATCAGCGTTACCGTGGTCGGCTGTGATAATCATTTTACCGTCCATTTTTGCAACTGCGTCTGCAAGTCTGCCTACGCACTCATCAACAGCCTCAACTGCGGCAACTGCGGCATCAAAAATACCTGTATGACCAACCATATCGCAGTTTGCGTAGTTGATGATGATAACGTCATATTTTCCGCTGAGCACCTGCTCAACAACAGCGTCAGTTACCTCGTATGCGCTCATTTCGGGTTTCATATCGAATGTTGCAACATCGGGAGAATTGATAAGGATTCTGTCCTCACCGGGGAACTGTGCCTCAACACCGCCGTTGAAGAAGAATGTTACGTGAGCATACTTCTGCGTTTCAGCAATACGCAGCTGTGTAAGACCGAGAGATGAAACATACTCACCCATTGTCATTGTGAGGTCTTCGTTAGCAAATGCAACTGTTACGTTGGGCATTGTTGCATCGTACTGTGTCATACAGACATATGTTAAGGGGAAGAAACCGTTCTTTCTCTCAAATCCGTTGAAATCGGGGTCAACGAACATTCTTGTAAGCTGTCTTGCTCTGTCAGGGCGGAAGTTAAAGCAGATAACTGAGTCATTTTCCTTAATCATACCGTCCTTATCAATAACAACGGGAACAACGAACTCGTCTGTTACGCCGTTTGCATAGGACTCTTCCATAGCCTTTACGGGACAGTCACACTGATTGCCTTCGCCGTAAACCATTGCGGCATAAGCTTTTTCTTCTCTGTCCCAGGCAAAATCTCTGTCCATAGCGTAGTATCTGCCGGAGATTGTTGCAATCTTGCCGAGACCTGTTGCCTTAAACTTATCAAGGCAATCGAGCATAAAACCTTTACCGGATTCAACGGAAACGTCACGTCCGTCTGTGATAGCGTGAACATAGACCTTGTCAAGTCCCTTTGCCTTTGCCATATCAATAAGACCGAAAAGGTGCTCGATGTGGCTGTGAACACCGCCGTCGGAAAGAAGTCCTACAAGGTGGAGTGCTGTGCCCTTTGCTTTGCAGGCATCCATAGCGTCGGAAAGAGCCTTTACGTTTGCAAGCTCGCTGTCCTTGATAGTTTTTGAAATCTTAACGAGCATCTGGTAAACAACACGACCTGCGCCGATGTTTGTATGTCCTACCTCGGAGTTACCCATCTGACCGTCGGGCAGACCCACGTCAAGACCTGATGCACCGATGAGTGTGTGAGGATTTTCATTGAAAATTTTATCAAGACAGGGAGTTTTTGCGTATTCAATAGCATTTCCCTTTGCTCCGGGGTTTGAGCCGAAGCCGTCCATAATACAGAGAACGTAAGGTTTTTTCATAATTATATCATTCCTTTAAAAATTGGGCAGGTATTTCTCCTGCCCGAAATATTTTACTTTGAAGCAGCTTTTACGATAATTGAGAAATCTTCAGCCTTGAGTGATGCGCCGCCGATAAGTCCGCCGTCAACATCCTCCTGTGCAAGAAGTTCGTCAGCATTTTTAGCGTTCATTGAACCGCCGTACTGAACAACCATCTTATCAGCAGCAGCCTTGCCGTAAAGCTCAGCTACGCACTCTCTGATAGCGTGGTTAACTTCGTTTGCCTGCTCTGCAGTAGCAGTTTTGCCTGTGCCGATAGCCCAGACAGGCTCGTAAGCGATGATGATATTGTCAAGCTCTGCCTCGGAAACACCGCCGAGAGCAATCTTTGTCTGCATACGTACAACTTCTGTTGTGATGCCCTGTTCTCTCTGCTCAAGGTACTCACCAACGCAGAGGATTACTGTAATACCTGCATCAAGAGCAGCTCTTGTTCTCTTCTGAACAGTTACGTCTGTTTCGCCGAAATACTGTCTTCTCTCGGAGTGACCGATGATAACATAGGGAACACCGATCTCCTTAAGCATTGTTGCGGAAACTTCACCAGTGAAAGCGCCGCTCTCTGCCCAATGGCAGTTTTCAACACCTATCTTGATATTTGAACCCTCTGCTGCTTCCATTGCCGCAAAAACGTCAATGTAAGGAACGCAAAGAACAACGTCACAGTCTGCGCCTGCTACGAGAGGCTTCATCTCTGTGATAAGAGCCTTTGTTTCAGCGGGAGTTTTATTCATTTTCCAGTTACCTGCGATAACTGCTTTACGAAGTGCTTTATTCATTTTAAATAAGTCCTTTCAATATGTAGTGAAGAACGTCTATGCATTCTTCACTATTGATTGTTATAGAAAATTACTTGTTGTCGATGCAAGCAATACCGGGAAGGTCTTTGCCCTCAAGGAATTCAAGAGATGCACCGCCGCCTGTTGAAACGTGTGTCATCTTGTCGTTGAAGCCGAGCTTCTTAACAGCTGCTGCGGAGTCACCGCCGCCGATGATTGAAACTGCGCCATTATCTGTAGCTGCTGCAACAGCGTTAGCAACAGAAATTGTACCTGATGCAAAGTTCTCCCACTCGGAAACGCCCATAGGTCCGTTCCAGATAACTGTGCCTGCACCTTCAAGTGCTTCTGCGAAGAGCTTTTCTGTCTTGGGACCGATATCAAGACCCATCCAGCCGTCGGGAATATCGTCAGAATCAACAACCTTGTGCTCTGTATCAGCCTTGTACTCAAGACCTACTCTGTTATCAACGGGAATGAGGAACTTAACGCCCTTGTCAGCTGCAAGCTTCATCATATCCTTAGCAAGGTCAATTTTGTCTTCCTCACAGATAGATGTGCCTACTGTGTGACCCTGTGCAGCGAAGAATGTGTAAGCCATACCGCCGCCTACGATAAGTGTATCAACCTTATCCATAAGGTTTTCGATAACGCCGATCTTGTCTGAAACCTTTGCACCGCCGAGGATAGCAACGAAGGGTCTTGCAGGATCTTCAAGAGCCTTACCCATAACGTCAACTTCCTTCTGCATAAGGTAGCCGATAGCTGTTTCTTCAACGAAAGCTGCAACGCCTGCTGTTGATGAATGTGCTCTGTGAGCTGAACCGAAAGCATCGTTTACATAGATATCTGCAAGAGCAGCAAATTTCTTGCTGAGCTCTTCGTCGTTCTTTGTTTCGCCCTTTTCAAAACGTACGTTTTCAAGAAGCATAGCTTCGCCGTCCTTGAGTTCTGCTGCAAGAGCCTGAGCGGACTCGCCTACTACGTCCTTTGCAAGCTTAACTTCGATACCGAGATGCTTTGAAAGGCACTCAGCAACGGGAGCCATTGAGAACTCGGGATTGAACTCACCCTTGGGTCTGCCGAGATGTGAGCAAAGGATAACTTTTGCATTGTTGTCAAGCAGATACTTGATTGTGGGAAGAGAAGCAACAACTCTCTTGTCGCTTGTGATAACGCCGTTTTCCATCTTAACGTTGAAGTCACAACGTACAAGAACTTTCTTGCCGGCAACGCTTAAATCTTCGATTGTTTTCTTGTTTAAAACGCTCATTGTAAAATCTCCTTATATTAAAGAATTTGTTTATTAAATAACCACAATATATTTTATAATATTGTGAAAAATTTATCAAGTGGCAAATCCGCCAAATCATCAAATGCACAGGATATAATTATTTGTATATATAATATACCCAAATTTCCGCATTATAGATATAGTATAACAATTTATGCAGGAAAATGCAATAATAAATTAAAAATTACCGCCGCAATTAAGCGACGGCGCAATAAACAATAATTTATCGAGCAGAAAATTGAATAGTTAAATCGTAGGGAGCGACGCCCTCGTCGCTCCGAATTATCCAAATCTGCGATTTGGATAATTACAACAGGATGAATTTAGATGTTTAGCTACCATTATTGATAAAAATGGTACATTTTTATCAATCGGCGCGACGGGGACGCCGAGCCCTACGAAGCAGCGATAAATTATTGTTTACTTAGCTATTAACTTATGTATCTGTTTCCGTCAGAATCAATATATTCTCCGGCGTAATCACCTTGTCTTAAAACAGTAGACGTACCGCCAACATAAAGCTCACCGTTAAAACCTTTCTCAACGCGAACCGTTTTACCGGTTGCCGGATCTCTGACATATTCCGGTGCGGAAGATGAGTAAACCGTACTTCCGCCTCCTGAACCTCCGAACAGGAATAAAACAAGTCCTGCGATACCTATAAAAGCAAACACAATAATTCCCATCGATGCGATAATGCCGAAAACTATGTGAACTATGGAAAACACAATTCCACCAAGAATACCGTAAGTCACAATATTCCATACAATAGTAACCACACACATAACGGCGGTTATTATTCCGAATAACTTGAAAGGTACATCAATATCAAGTAATGCAAGAACAGAAAAAATTGTAGGAGAAGCAGCAATCATAATGACTTTGACAACAGAAAATGAAGGTTTTCCTGATATTCGCTCAAGACGAAAACTTGTTCTCACAAAAAATGCCAAAACAGCAATTCCTGCTATTACCCCAAGCACAATAAATGCTGATTCCGTACCGCTTAAATCCGATGTATCCTTATCAAGGAGAGATATTAATGAATCAAGCATTTTCTTCCACTTGTTCCTCTTCCTCGTATTCAACGATGCCGTCAATTACAGCTTTACCGTCACAGATAACCAGTCGGTCTTTTTTCTTTATTATTACAATCAAAGCCTTAACCGCATAGATTATTCCGTTAAAATACATTTGTTTCATAGAAGAAAGAATCGGTATAGGTGCTATAAAACCTATAAGAATTTTTTTCCAATTTAACAACATAGACATCCAGACAAAAGGAAGCAGAGCAATACCGCCAATCAAAACAAAAAGTGCAACAAATATACTGTCACCGAATGCAGATATTCCACCACCACCTAAAATCATCATTACAACAATTTGAATTACTGACAATACTGCTGAAACAATAAACATTGTTGTCAGCGTTTTTCTTTTATAAACTTTCATACCCGTTTCGTCGGTGCAGAAATCCGACTACCTCCTCTTTTTCTATATATTTTTTAACTCTGCAACGTTAATTATATACTTTCAGTAAGTTTTTGTCAATACTTTTAGTAAGTTTTCTATTACTTTCGGTAAGTTCTATAATATACTTAATGTTTGTATTGAATTGAGGGATTTAATTGGATAACAATTTAAAGCTTGAAATGGGAGAACGCGTAAGAATCGCAAGAAATTCAAGAGGACTTTCAAGAGAAGCTCTTTCAGAAATGCTGGAGATTTCACCTCTTTTTCTCGGCTACATCGAATGCGGTCAAAGGGGAATGTCTATTACAACTCTTCAAAAATTGTGCAAAGTTTTAAATGTATCGGCTGATTATATCCTGTCGGGAGCAGACAACTCTAAAAATGACCGTGAACTGCTGCTTGATGCAATAGAAGAACTTGAACCTAAATATATCCCCATAGCAATTGAACAGATAAACAATTTAAAGAAAACAATTGCAATCATTAAACATACGGAAAACCAAAATTAAAACAGGGGATGCAAATCCTCTGTTTTTCAATATAATGATAAACAATAATATAAAAATGAGTAAGTAGCAATGAGCAATGAGTAATTGTGGAAAAGGCTCCGCCTTTTAAACCATTTTATATAAATCAAGCCCGCAGGGCTTCCTCAATTGCTCATTTCTCACTGCTCATTGTTTATTGCATTTTTATTCATCTTATGCTACAATCAAAACATCAACCGAAAGGGAGAATGGACAATGAAAAATATACTTAACGCACAATGGATAAAAAGTGCTAAAATCGTGGAAAACGGCTCCGTTGAATTCACAAGAGAGCTGAATATCACAAAGCCTGTAAAGGCGGCAACACTTGAGGCTACGGCTTACGGTGTATACGAAATAGAAATCAACGGCAAAAGGGTTGGAGATTACATTTTTGCCCCCGGCTGGACATCATATCAGCACCGTTTACAGGTGGAAACATACGATATCACATCAATGCTCGGCGAAAAAAATACAATTCGTGTAGGTGTTGCCGGCGGATGGAAAACGCCCAATTTTTTCAACGGTGCTAAGTACCATCATTCACACCTGGGTGTGGGTGAAACCGCAATAATTGCCGCTCTTGAGATTGAATACACAGACGGCACAAGTGAGATAATTTACACCGACGAAAACTGGCTTTGTAGCAAGGACAAGACCGTTTACTCACACATTTACAACGGCTATACATACGATGCAACTTTTATTGACGATAAGCCTGTTCCGGCGCTCCCCTTCCCCTGCTATATGGACAATCTTATGGACCGCGTGGGCGAAAAAATCACTGAGCACGAGCATCTTCCCGTCAAGGAAATCATCACAACTCCCAAGGGTGAAACCGTGCTTGACTTCGGTCAGAATATGACGGGTTACGTTCAGTTCAGAATCAAAGGCAACAAGGGTGAAAAGGCTGTTATACGCCACGCTGAGGTACTTGACGCAGAGGGCAACTTCTACAACGACAACTACCGCAGTGCAAAGGCTGAGGCGGCGTTTATCTGCGACGGCGAAGAGCATATTTTCAAGCCTGCATACAATTTCTTCGGTTTCCGTTACATAAAGCTCGAAAACTGGAGCGATGAGGTCAAAGCAGAGAATTTTACTGCTATTGTTGTTCATTCCGACATAAAGAGAACAGGCTATTTTGAATGCTCCGACGAGAGAATAAACAAGCTGTTCAGCAACATTATCTGGGGTCAGAAGGGCAACTTCCTTGACGTCCCCACAGACTGTCCTCAGCGTGATGAAAGACTCGGCTGGACAGGTGACGCTCAGGTTTTCATCAAAACAGCGTCATACAACTACGATGTTGAAAAATTCTTTATAAAATGGCTTGGTGACCTTCGCGCTGACCAGACCTATTGGGGTGCAGTACCTCACGTTATTCCCAACACATTCCGTGCCGACGATGAATGTTCCGCCGCATGGGCAGATGCGTCAACGGTATGTCCCTGGCAGATTTATCAGACCTACGGAAACAAGCAGATTCTTGAGGATTCGCTCAAATCAATGCGTGATTACCTTGAATACATTGAGCATCACAGCTGGGAGAACATCTGGGCACAGGGAAACCATTTCGGCGACTGGCTCAATCTTGACGGCAGTTCACCCGAGGATTGCAGTCACGGTACAGACAAAGACCTTATCGCAACAGCATTTTTCATTTATTCAAGTGAGCTTTATATGAAATCCTGCGCCGTATGCGGCAAGGAGGCGGACACTATTCCCGAACTGCGTGCAAAATCCATTGTTGCATTCAGAAACAAGTATATGAAAGACGGCAGAATTCTGCCCGAATACGCCACACAGACCGCCTGTGTACTCGCCTGTCATTTCGGCATAAGCGACAACATCCCCGAAACCGCAAAACAGCTCAATGAGCTTGTAACAGAATGCGGACACCTCAAAACAGGCTTTGTAGGCACCCCCTACCTTCTTCACGCGCTGAGCGACAACGGCTACACAAAGACCGCCTACGACATTCTTCTGCGTGAGGAATATCCCTCCTGGCTGTTCTCCGTTAAAATGGGTGCAACAACCATATGGGAGCACTGGGACAGTATGCGCGAGGACGGCTCAATGTGGAGCACATCAATGAACTCCTTTAACCACTACGCATACGGCTCCGTTGCAGACTGGCTTTACGGCGATGCGGCAGGCATTAAAATTGACGAAAGCAAGCCCGCATTTGAGCATATCATTTTCGCTCCCGTTACAGATGAAAGACTTGACTATGTAAAGGCTTCAATCGAATCAAGACACGGTGCCGTAAAGGCTGAATGGAAAAGGGAAAACGGAGTTGTTACATACACGTTCACCGTACCCGAAGGCTGTACCGCAACGGTTGTTTTAAACGGTAAAGAAACGGAAATTTCAGCCGGCGAACACAGATTTTAATAATTAATATATACCGTATGGACGCCCATTGGGCGTCCGTTTTTGCTGAAAGCAAATAACGAAACAATAATTTAGCAGTTAGTAGTGAGGAGTGAGAAGTGAGGAGTGAAGGAAAAGGCTCCGCCTTTTAATCCATTTAAATCCAAGCCGCTTTGCGGCTTCCTTAACTCCTAACTCATCACTCCTAACTCCTAACGACAATAATTTATCGCACAGCGATAAATTATTGTTTACCTTCTGCAACATTTTTTATAAAACAAAAAAAACTCCCCCATAAAGTGAAAAAGCCACGGATAACTCCGTGACTTTTTCGGGGAAGAGAAAATAAAATGAAAAGGAATTTCATAACACTTGCTATGTGCAGTATTATAAAGGACATATTTTGTGTTTTTTATACGATTTTATTAACATATTGTAAACAATGCGCGAAAAATGACAAAATTTAATAAGAAATGCCCTCAAACTGCATTGTGACGGTTTCTTTTTCATACACAGGCTCGTACTTATCCTGATAATAATTCTCCTGCTTGAATTCCATATTGCCGTCTTTATAATATGTAATCATTGTACAGCCTCGCTGTGAGCCCTTATTCTTGATACCGAAGTATGCGAGATAGTCAATATACATACCGTAGCTAAGATTAATGCCCTTGTAATTTACGGAGAAGATGTTGTAATGGTCGTGACCGCAGAAAGCGGAATCCGTACTGCCCAATTCAAGCATATACTCAAACAGATTATCCTCGCCCTCACCGCAATACACGGTTTCTTCATCCTCGCCTGCAAGGCCGTAATTATACTTTACATTCTCAGTATCCAGATAATCATTGGCTGAAAATTCTGTCCACGCATCGGAATATTCTCTTATGGGAATATGAAAATATACACTTGACGGAACGGTTGTAAGCTGTGCATATTCCTTCTGTTTTTCGTCGTTTAAAGATGATATTATCTGTTCATTCTTGCCGTTAAGGGATAATACAGTTTCCTTATACCACTCCACCTGATTCTCGTGGATATTATCGTACTTAAAGCTGATGCCCGGGATGTAGCCGTCTGTATAATCGTGAGAATCGAGCAGTACAAGTGAACGCGTAATCACTCCGTCGCTGTTTACGATATTGTACAACTTATTTGTATAGCCGTCGATACCCTCAACAGTCTGTGCAAAGCAATGGGGATATTCACTGAAAATCTCATTGAGCTCTGCTTTTGAATAAAGAGAATGAACCTCAACGTCGTGATTACCGAAGGTATAAGTCCAATATACACCAAGGGATTCCATAAGCTCGGCAAACAGTCTTGCACCGCAGCTGTTGTTGATTGTGCCTGCCTGAATTATCATAGGATAAATCAAATCACCCGTTGCTATAACAAAATCCGGTTTTTCTTCCGTTATCATAGCCGCAACAGCATTGAGAGCCTTAAGGTCCTTGCTGATTGAAAATGCACCGCCGCCTAAGTGTATATCGGTAAGCTGCATAACCTTTATATCGCTGTCGGTATAAATATTCCAATAGCCTGTTGCATAATTCTCAAAATCAAGCTGTCTTGTGCCTGCATTATCAAAGGACTGAGCCTTTTTAAGATTTGATTTATAGCCGATATATCCCACAAGCTGTGTTGCCGCAACAAAAACAACGATAACCGAAAGAATACTGATAATTATTTTTAAAGCTTTCTTTTTTCCACACACTTTTTTATTCATATTTTAATACACTTTGCCTCCCAATGTGGTTTTCTCCGCAGATGATGCTGTTGTATTCTCAAGTTCTGTGTTTATTTCTGCCTGAGAAGATGTTGACTGCTCAACAACCACCGTTTCGGGAACTGTGTTTGATACCGTCTGCACAGAGCTTATATAATAGCTGCCCTGAAGCTCCTTTAAAGTAATTCTCATAACCTTGTCAGGCTCGGGAGCAACGAAATTGCCTTCGCTGTCCTTATCCCAGCTTTCGGACGCAAGATAGTTTACGGTAAGAATCAAAGATGAACCCGATTCCTTTACTTCCGTTACAGAGGGGGTGTAAACGGGACTGATTGCCGTAACGGGAATTTTATATACTGCGGCTGTGCTGTCATATTCAAAGGTACAGTTATAGCTCTGAACCGAAGTATGCACAATATTGCCGACAGTTTCAGGTCCGAAAAGTGACATATATGCACTTTCCACATCTGCTGACGGGATAAGCATATATCCGCCCGAATAGGAATAGGTATCGGGAGTTGATTCTGCGCTGAGTATAAGCCATATTGACGCATTCAGCAGCTGTTCGGTGTCTGCGGCGGCAATATCGTCAAACGTGTCAATATCAACTGCCGCTACGGGAGTGAGATACTCATTATACACCGCGTAATCACTGCCCGAATCAACTGTTTTTACAATATACGATATACTATTGTATGCAACAAGAACAACACCGAGAATTGCAAAAATGAGAATGATTGCGCCCAGAAAGAACGCCAGCTTATGAGGATATTTGTTTTTTTCTTCGTACAAAATAAATACCTCCGTTAATTAAGGTCAGCGAACCTGACCGTTACCTCTGATAACATATTTATAGGAAGTAAGCTCGGGAAGTCCCACAGGACCCCTTACGTGGAGCTTCTGATTTGAAATGCCTATTTCAGCACCGAAGCCGAACTCTCCGCCGTCAGTAAATCTTGTGCTTGCGTTTACATAAACAGCAGAAGAATTGACCTGTGCTACGAATTTTTCAGCCGCTTCATAATTCTGTGTTATTATGCTTTCGCTGTGGTCTGTGCTGTATTTTGCAATATGAGAAATAGCCTCGTCAATATCCTTTACAACCTTTACTGAAATTTTGTAGTCAAGGTATTCCGTTGCCCAATCCTCATCTGTTGCGGGAACAACGTCGGGGATAATGCCCTGCACCGCCCCGTCACCTATAATAACAACGTTTTTCTTATCAAGCTGTTCCTTGATTGCAATAAGGGCAAATTCTGCAATATCCTTATGCACAAGCAGACTTTCACAGGCATTGCAGACGGATACTCTTGAGGTTTTTGCATTGAATACGATCTCTGCCGCCATATCGATGTCTGCATCCTTATCAATATAAATATGGCAATTACCCTCACCTGTTCTGATAACGGGAACAGTGGAATTCTTAACCACCGCATTGATAAGTCCTGCGCCGCCTCTGGGAATAAGCACGTCAACATACTCATTAAGACGCATAAGCTCATTTGCGGTTTCACGGTCTGTTTTTTCAATAAGCTGAATACAATCCTCGGGGAGATTCGCCTGAATCAACGCTTTACGCATAACCTGAGCAATAGCCTTATTTGAATTGATTGCCTCCTTGCCGCCTCTTAAGATAACCGCATTACCCGATTTAAGACAAAGAGCGGCAGCATCTGCGGTAACATTTGGTCTTGCCTCATAAATAACGGCAATCACACCGAGAGGAACGCTGACCTTTGTGATTTTCAGGCCGTTGGGGCGTGTTGTACCTGCGAGAGTTTTGCCTACGGGGTCATCAAGTGCAATGATTTCACATACCGCCGATGCGATTTTTTCAATACGCTCTCTGTTGAGCATAAGTCTGTCAAGAAGTGAATCCGAAAGCCCGTTTTCTCTGCCGTTTGCAATATCAATTTCATTTGCGGCTACGATTTCATCACAGGACGCGATAAGTGCATCCGCAATCATTTTAAGAGCCTTGTTTTTGTTATCGGATGATGCAACGGAAAGCACTTTTTCAGCGTTTTTTGCATTTTTACCGATATTTTCAAGATATATATTATCCATTATTATCACCTTTTTTTCCGATAAAAAATGTACCTATCTGATGTCCGTCAAACAGCTTGTAAATATCCGTGGGGTCAGTGCCGCACATAATGACGGTATCAATGCCAGCGCCTGTTGAGATTTCAGCCGCATTGAGCTTTGTAATCATACCGCCCGTGCCTCTGTTTGTACCTGCATCACCTGCAAGAGCTTTGATTTCGGGGGTAATTTCATCAACAACGGGAATAAGTCTTGCATCAATATCACTCTGGGGATTGCCGTCAAAAAGTCCGTCAATATCTGTAAGAATAACAAGGGCATCCGCACCGATAAGCTTTGCAACTATTGCAGAAAGGCTGTCGTTATCGCCGTAAACGATTTCTTCAACAGCAACGGAGTCGTTCTCGTTTACAATGGGTATTGCTCCGTATTCAAACATTGTGTTGAACGCATTTATAAGATTGTTTCTGCGCTCGTCATTTTCAACGTCACTCTTTGTAATAAGAAGCTGACCTATGGTATGAGAATACTCCGAAAAGAATTTATCGTACATAAACATAAGCTCACACTGACCTATACAAGCGGCTGCCTGTCTGCCGGGAGTGTCCTTGGGTCTTTCTTTCAGACCTAACTTGCCTACACCAACACCGATTGCACCCGATGTAACAAGCACGATTTCCTTACCCTGATTGAGCAGGTCGGACAATACCGACACAAGCTTTGCCATACGGCGGATATTCGTTTTGCCTGTAGAATATGTAAGGGTTGATGTACCAACCTTAAATACTATACGCTTTGCGTTTTTTAATCCTGTCAAGATTTTTCACATCCATAAAAAAATATTCTATTGTAGTATATCACAATACGTATTCTTTTTACAATAGAAAAAATTAAAAAAGGAGTGAGATGCATCGACCTCACTCCGTTTTTTCGCTAAATTATGTATAATTATTCTTCTGCTGCTGCCTGAGCTGCCTTCTGCTTCTCAAAACATGCACTGCAAAGAACTCCGCTGTCACTCTTGGGAACGAAAGGAACAGTTGCTTCGCCGCCGCACTCTTTACAAACAGTTGTAAAATACTTGCGTTCGGGACGTCTGCGCTGCTTGTTTGCTATACGGCAATCCTTGCAACGCTGAGGCTCGTTTTCGAGTCCTTTTTCTGCGTAAAATTCCTGCTCGCCTGCTGAGAAAATAAATTCTTTTCCGCAATCCTTGCAGATGAGCGTCTTGTCTTCGTACATAATCAGTACCTCACTTGATATTTTTTAGTCGCCTCGTCAACGGGATTTCACCGTCCGCATTTGTAACGCGCACTTTGTGTCAAGGCATATATATACAAACCGCAATAACGGATTTGTTCAGTTTTTTAATGCTTTTTTCAGCTTGTTTTTTGCACGGCACACTGCGTTATCCACAGATTTTACGGAGATTTTCAGCTGCTGTGCAATCTCGGCATATGAAAAACCGGAAATATACAGCTGCATAACATTCTGTTCGGTACCCGACAGCTGTTGAAGCAAGGTGCTTTCAAAATACCGATAGCTCTCGCTTGCTATATAGTTATCCTCAGAGGAATCCACCGTTAAATCCTGCACATCCTCATAAGGCACCGCAGTATTAAGGGGAAGATTTTTTAAATTGGTTGCTTTTTTTAAGCACACAGACAGCCTGTTTTTTATACAGACTGACGAATATGTGGCAAATGATGCTCCGCCGTCCGGATTATATGTACGTATAGCCAAAAGTAAGCCTATCATCCCCTCCTGAAACCAATCGTCAAAAGTAAGGGAATTTGAAAAAAATTTATCCGCAAGGTATGACACTGTGCCTTTATATTTAAGCAAAAGCGCATCAACAGCTTTACCGTCACCTTCACGCACAAGAGAAATAAGCTCATCATCGGACAAACCGTTATAAAAAACTTTATCCTCAGCCGATGTCATACAATACCTCGCAATATAGCATACTATGGTTTAAGTGTTATTATATACTGATTTTTGTACTTTGTCAACAATTTTTTCAACATTTGGTTAATAAATTTGTTAAAAGATAAAAATATTTCGTTTCGGGAAATTTACACTGTTAAAAAATTTCAAAAAGTTTTGAAAAAAATCAAAAATTTCTGTTGCAATTCCGGATAAGTTATGTTATAATTCTTGCGTTATGTAAACGATTGAAAGAGGTGAACAGTTGTGAAAGAAGGTATTCATCCCGATTACAAGCAGACCACAGTAAAGTGTGCTTGCGGTGCTGTTTATGAAACAGGCTCTACAAAAGAAGAGCTTCACGTTGATATTTGCTCAAAGTGTCATCCGTTCTTTACAGGCAAACAGAAGCTTGTTGATACAGGCGGACGTGCAGACAAGTTCTATAAGCGTTACAACATCAGCGAATAATTCAGACTTTAAAGAAACGGCACTTTTTGGTGCCGCTTTTTTGCTTTAAATGAGGAAATGCTATGTCAGACTATCTTACATTAAAATGCGAATCAAGCGATGAATTCACAGAAAAACGCTCCCGTTTTATCGGCTACGCCAAGCCTGTAAAAACACAGGAGGAGGCAATGGATTTTATAAACAAAATCCGTTCAAAGCATTGGGATGCCACCCACAATGTATACGCCTATATTCTGCGTGAAGGGCAGACGAGGCGTTACAGCGATGACGGCGAGCCCTCGGGTACGGCAGGTGTGCCTGTGCTTGATGTTCTGCTGAAAGAAAATCTTACCGATTGCGTTGTGGTTGCAACAAGATATTTCGGCGGAATTATGCTCGGAGCAGGCGGTCTTGTGCGCGCATATTCCCACACCTCGAAAATTGCGGTTGAAGCGGCAAAAATCATAAAAATGTCCGTTTGCACCCGACTCAGCGTAACCTGCGACTATAATTATTACGGCAGACTCTCCTCACTTATCCCCGAGCACGGCGGTATTATTGAGGACACGGATTTCGGCGAAAACGTAACGGTCAGGTTTTATCTGCCCTCGGCAAACGCAGATATTTTCAATGCCGCACTTATTGATTCAAGCTTCGGCAAATTTTCCGGTGTAAAATTAGGCGAAAAATACGCTGAAATAAAATAAATTTTTAAATTTTAAAGGATTTTAAACAATAAAACAGTATATACTATATGAAAGGGGGATTTTTATGCGGTTCAGTGACGAATTTCTTGCAGAAATCAAAAACCGAAACGATATTACGGACGTAATATCCTCTTATGTCGATTTGCGTACAAGAGGCCCCCGTTCCGTAGGATTATGCCCTTTTCACAATGAAAAATCCCCGTCATTCACGGTGTTTGCCGACACTCAATCCTACTACTGCTTCGGTTGCGGTTCCGGCGGCGATGTTATAACCTTTACAAAAAACATTGAAAGTCTTGATTATGCGGAGGCGGTAAAGCTTCTTGCAGACAAGGTCGGGCTCCCCTTACCCGTTGACGGTTATGACGACACAATGGCAAAAATGCGCAGACGTCTTCTCGATGCAAACAGAGAAGCGGCAAGGTTTTTCCATAACAACCTTTTCACTCCCGACGGAAAAGTCGGTCTGGATTATTTCCTCAACAGAGGTCTGACTATGGAAACCGTACGCCGATTCGGTCTGGGTTTTGCACCCGACAAATGGGATGCACTGATAAGGCACCTCAAATCAAAGGGATATTCGGAAAGTGAAATTCTTGCGGCAGACCTTGCAAGAAAAAGCAAAAACGGTCACACTATTGACACATACAGAAACAGGGCAATGTTCCCCATAATAGATGTTCGCGGCAGTGTTATTGCCTTCGGCGGCAGAGTGCTTGACGATTCAAAACCGAAATATGTCAACACGTCAGACACCTTGATTTACAAAAAAAGTCACGGCGTTTTCGGACTGAATCTTGCAAAAAACGGTACTTCAAAAACGCTGATTCTATGCGAAGGATATATGGACGTTATCGCCTATCATCAGGCAGGCTTTACAAATGCGATAGCAGGTCTGGGTACGGCATTTACGGCAGATATGGCAAAGCTTATTGCAAAATATGCCGATGAAGTAATACTCTCCTATGATAATGACGAGGCAGGACAAAAGGCGGCATCAAGAGCAATAGGTATTATATCAAAAACGCCCCTGCGTATCCGTGTTGCACTTCTCAGCGGCGGTAAGGATTCCGATGAGATTCTGCGTAAATACGGTAAGGAAAAAATGCAGCAGATAATAAATTCAGCGGTAAGTGACGTTGAATACGGACTTATGAAAGCGAAAAAGGGCTACAATCTGCAAAATGCCGACGATAAGGTTGCTTATCTCAACTCCGCAGTGGACGAGCTTGCAAAAGTAAACAACCCTATTCATTGGGATGTTTATGCCTCAAAATTGGCGGCTGAATTGGGTGTTTCAAAAGAAGCTATAGTTTTACAGATACAGAAAAAGTCAACTCAGCGCGTAAAGAGGGAAACCAACGAGAGATTTTCAAAGGCGGCAACCTTTGACGATTCCGCTCTGAAAAAAGTAAATCCCGAAAGGCAGAGTAATCTTACTGCGGCAAAAAGTGAGGAACTGTTGATATCTTCACTTCTGAAAAATCCTGATTTTTATTTCAAAATCAAGGACAAGCTTACAGACGAGGATTTTGCAACACAGCTGAATCTGAGGATATACAAGCTGATCGCCCAACGGCTTGACGCCGGCAGTCCTGTTGATATTACATATTTTTCACAGGACCTGACCGATGAAGAAATGGGTTACCTTGTAAGGCTTGAAGCTATGCGTGAAAATCTGGGCAATACGGTGGGTGAATGCTTGGACTGCATAAAGCGCATAAAAGCCGAAAAGGCAGAGAGGGAAAAGAAAAATCCCGCACAAATGACGGATTCTGAATGGGCACAACAATTCAGAAGGTCTGATAATCAGTAATTATTTTTTGGAGGATTAAAATATGGATGCAAATGAAAAGAGAAGTGCTATTGAAAAACTTATTGAAAAAGGCAAGCTGAAAGGTAAGCTCACATCGCACGAAATCGACTCCATAATCATTGAGTTCGATGACAAGGATCTTGACGAGCTTGAAAAACTCTATGAAGCAATCGAAACAAACAACATCGAAATCGTTGACGATATGGGTGATGTTACTTCTGATGCAATCGGTTTTGACAGCGAAATCGGTAAAAATGCAGAAATTGATGTTGACGATTCCGATGTAAAGGGCATCGTTATGGATGACCCCGTAAAGGTTTATCTTAAAGAAATAGGTAAAGTGCCCCTTCTCACAGCGGAAGAAGAAATCGAGCTTGCTATGCGTATAGCTAACAACGACATTGAGGCAAAAAAGCGTCTTGAAGAGGCAAATCTCCGTCTTGTAGTAAGTATTGCAAAGCGTTACGGCGGCAGAGGTATGCAGTTCCTTGACCTTATTCAGGAGGGCAACCTTGGTCTTATCAAGGCTGTTGAGAAGTTCGATTATACAAAGGGCTTCAAATTCTCAACATACGCTACCTGGTGGATAAGACAGGCTATCACAAGAGCGATTGCGGATCAGGCAAGAACTATCCGTATTCCCGTTCATATGGTTGAAACGATCAACAAGGTTAAGAAGACAAACAGCATCCTGCTCCACAAAAACGGACGAGAGCCTACTCCCGAAGAGATTGCCGCAGAGCTCGGTATGTCGGTAGATAAGGTCCGCGAGATTTTAAGAGTTGCACAGGAGCCTGTTTCACTTGAAACTCCTATCGGTGAGGAAGAAGACAGCCATCTCGGCGATTTCATTCCCGATGAAGATGCACTTGCACCTGCTGATGCGGCATCGCAGTCCCTGCTCAAGGAGGCACTCAACTCCGTGCTTAAAACACTTACTCCCAGAGAGGCAAAGGTGCTTACTCTGCGTTTCGGTCTTGACGACGGACACCCCAAAACTCTTGAAGAAGTTGGCGCAGAGTTCAACGTTACAAGAGAGCGTATCAGACAGATTGAGGCGAAAGCACTCCGTAAGCTCCGCCACCCACAGAGAAGCAAAAAGCTTAAGGATTTTATTGATTGATTAATACAAAATACTACAAGCCTATCAGTCGCGATAGGCTTGTTTTTTAATATATAGGAAATTACTCGCATTGTGAGTAATTTGCTTATATCAAGAAACACCTTAATCCCCCAAGATTGGGGGCAGGGGGTTGATAAATCGTAAGATTTTTTCTTATTTTGCAAATATTACATTATCGGAATAGTTACATCATAGTCAGATTGCCACATACCTGATGTAAAGCTTCTTGCACGGACAACCACTTCATCTTCGTATACTTCAATACTGTAACCGCAACCGCTTAACATACTGCCGCGACTGCTCATATACATAAACGACGGAAGATTGATTGAATGGAACGTACCGTCTGATTCAACGGAAGAATAACCGTAAAGCTCTGACTGACCTGCATTTGACAAACCGTTATGAATATGACCTGAAATCATAAACACATTTTCATAATCCTTAAGGATTTCTTCAACGGCGTAAGTCTGCTCACCTAAGCTGCCGTCAAGAATACTTGGCTCTTCTTCACCGAATGTTTCGGGAAGACCGTGCGACTGTGCAACAGGCCAATGACAGATTACGAAAATCGGCAGGTCTTTTTCAGCAGCCTTATCCATCTCAGCTCTTAACCATTCAAGCTGTGTTTCACTGATATAAGCGGCAACATTTGTGCCTTCGCTCGCCATAACAATGAACGAATAGCCGTTGATCTCAGTTGAATAATAACATTGAGTAAGCTCTCTGCCTGTTATTTCCTTTGAATATTTCACAAAGTTTTCTTTTGCAGGCTCGTATCTGTCATTATCATCTGTCCAGGTATCGTGATTACCGACAGCCATAAGAATTTCTTTTGCCGGTGAAAAGGATTCAAATGCCTTCTGCAGATTTTCATATTCTTCAACAAGACCGTGGTCTGTAATATCACCTGCAAGGACAAGTGCATCAAGCTCATTCTGAGCATTTTCCATATCAGCCAGACCGCATTTAAGCATCTGTGCGTGTGCAAATCCGTCTGTCATATGAACGTCTGAAATTGCGGCAAAGTTAAGAAGAATCTCATCTTCGTTCTGCACTTTGTAAGCATCCTTACTTTCAACGGTTCCGAAAACAGAAACAGTGAAAACATTGACAAGAGAAAGCAGAACTGAAATAACAGTTTTAAATAAAATACTCATATTTACACAGCCTTTCTTTATTTCTTGGTTTTTTTAACCTTATTGAGCAGTTTATTGATTTCGAGAATCTGCTCTTTTGTGAACTTACCGCCGAGCATTGAGAACACGCGCTTTACGGTAAAGCCTGCTGCAAGTCCGTAAACGTTCTTGATCATACCAAGACTGAGCTGGAAGCCTGCAACCTCAAGTCCGCCGCCTTTTTTCTTATCACCGGACTTTTCTTTCTTATCGCCGCCGGAGAATGCACTCTTGAGCTTAAGCAGTATTTTCACAAAAGCAATTTTACCGCCGAAGGTGGACATAATATCGCCGATAGTATCGTTGATAGAGAAATATCCGTCGGGCATAGTGATATCAAACCAGTTGATAACTTCGCCCTCTTCTTTCATTATGTAAGCCTCGTTGGGAGTGTCAACCTTGCGGATGGTTGATGTATCCTCAAGCTCCCCTGCTTTGGCAACGAGAGTAGTTTCACCCTCGTTCTTAACCTCAAAATAGAAGAAAGGATATTTGCCCTTCGTCTGCTTGCCTACGCTTACGCCGTTTGCAAAAAGCTCAACTTCGTTGCAGTTTGAATATACGGTAACCTTTGTTACATCCTCTACTCTGTCGATATAACGCTTTGCACACAGGTGAATCATCGGTTCGGGATTGAGCCAGGCTTTGTATGCGTAGAAGGAATCCTTCTTATACTTTCTGTCAAAAGTGACAAGTCCCTTATGGTTCATACCGTTTTCGCCGCCCTCTGCACGGGCATCAGCGGCAAAGTCAAACATATTCCACACGTGAGTTGCCCAGAGATAAGGTCTTTCAGCAATCTGCTTGATAAGCTCCTCGTGGTAATATGCCTGATATTCCTCGGTATAGTCGCCCTGTGTGGGTGTTGAAGTGTGCCAGTCAAGCGCTTCACAGCCGTATTCGCTGATACCGATAGGCTTGTTGGGATATTTCTTATGGAAATCGTCAAACCAGGGGCCGTTCATATCGGTTGTGCCGCCGTACCAGCCAAAATAGTGGTTGTATGAAAGAATGTCACTGATGTGGACATACTCTGCATCAATGGGGCACATTGTAACGGACGCTATCGTGGTGGGACGGGTTTTATCCATCTTATGACACATATCATTGAGCTTTTTGTGGTTTCTGATAAGGTCGGGATCAGCCGCACCTGCGATTGTGATTTCATTTGAAAGTCCCCATACAACGATTGAGGGGTGATTGTAATTCTGCACCACAAGCTCTTTCATCTGCGAAACCGTGTTGTCGTAGCCGTTTGGCATATGCTTTGAAATATAGGGAATTTCTGCCCAGAGAACGAGACCTGTTTCATCGCAAAGGTCATAGAAAACCTGTGAATGCTGATAGTGAGCAAGACGAATTGTTGTTGCGCCTACTTCAAGAATAAGGTCGATATCCTCTTTGTGATGCTCGGGAAGAAGAGCGTTACCGATGTCAGGTCTGTCCTGATGACGGGAAACACCTCTCAGTGGATACTCTTCGCCGTTGAGAATAAAGCCCTTTTCGGGGTCGATTTTAAACGTGCGGCAACCGAAACGTGTAGAAATTTCATCAACTTCCTCGCCGTCCACGATAAGCGTTGCCTTTGCTGTGTAAAGATAGGGATCTTTTCTGCCGTGCCAGAGGTGAACGTTCTCAATTGTGATAACAGCCTCGTCGTCGCCGTCCTTTTCCTGAGTTGCGATAACCTCACCGTCAGCGATAATCTCATATTTAACCTTACAGTTATCGTCATCTTCAATAAACGTCTTGATTTCAACATCTGCAGAAGTGCCGTTGATTTTAGGTGTGACCATAATAGAGGGTGAGCCGTAATAATCAAGGTCAAAGTGATTTTCGGGCACACCGATAACCTTTACATCACGGTAAATACCGCCGTAGAAGGTAAAGTCCGCATTCTGGGGATAAACTCTGTCGTTAGGGGAATTATCAACCGCAACAGCGAGGATATTTTCATCCTTTACTTCATTTATTTTCGCTCTGAAAGTGGAATAACCGCCGTCGTGCTTTGTAATGCTCTTGCCGTTCCAGAAAACCTCACAGGATGAATTTACGCCGTCAAACTGAAGATATTTTACCTTATCCTCGGGAAGCTCGTCAGCTTTTATCGCTTTTACAAACCAGCAAGTGCCTCTGTAATAGTCGTTGCCGCCGTCCTGACCGTCTTTGCCGTTCCAGGTGTAAGGCAGATCAATAGCAGACCAATCTGCGGGAATTGCAGACGGTGCAGCCTTTGCATCCTTGGAGAAAAGCCAACCGGCGTTGATAACTTTAATATTTCTCATAGCAACCTCCATAAATTTACATTTATATATATTATAATTGAAATAAAATTAAATTTCAACAGTCATAAGGCATATTAACAGTATTTATTTTGATAAAAACACACATTTTATGAATTATGTCCAAAGCTGCAAAAAAAGCACAACATATTTATATCCTCTGCATAATATGTCCGTCTGAAAATTTTCAGTCTTTCCTTACTTTTAATTTGTAAAATTAATCCATTTAACTCTTGACAAAACAAAGAACGTTATGATATTATATAGGTTAGTTAATGCTAACTTGTTTTTTACAGTTGCATTTATTTTTTATTTTTAAAGTTAGCCACAACTAACACAAAGTAATTTTATTTTTTTACCAAAAAGGTTAGCCAACACTAACTTGCACACGGAGGTTTACTATGAGAAAAATTTCAAAAAACATCGTATCATTTCTGCTTATCGCGTTTGCAATAGCATTATGTTCATTTTCGTCATTTGCTTCGCAGGAAATCACTGACGGCACATACACGGTAAGCGTTCATCTCTGGCATTCCGAAGATGACAGAGAATCAATGGCGGCGGATGCACTCGAAGAAACTGCTTATATCGTTGCAGAAAACGGCACTTATACAATGCACATCAGAACAGGTAAAAT
This sequence comes from Clostridia bacterium, assembly GCA_017465825.1. GTDB lineage: Bacteria > Bacillota > Clostridia > Oscillospirales > Acutalibacteraceae > UBA1081. The sequence goes on along the minus strand of JAFTVI010000012.1, from coordinate 30,578 downwards.
GACAATGATGCTCATAACAGCAAGCTTACAGGAGCTTTACATTTCCGACGGCAACGGCAACTATGTCGATGCGGTTGTTGAATCAACCGACAGCGATGGCAATCCGACGGGTTTTTATTTCGTACTTCCTCACACAGACGAATATGTAGATGTTAAAGTAAATCCGCACATTGCAATAATGGGAAACAGAGACATCGGCGCAAGAATAAAGGTTGACTACTCTACCCTTGCAGAAACTTCCGATTATATTGTACCTGTTCAGGAGACAACAACTGCTGAAACTACAGCGGCTGAAACCACTACACAGTCAACAACCGCAGCCGTAACAACAACTGCTCCCACAACAGCAGTTACAACTACAGAAATAACAACTGAAATCACCACAGAAACAGTAACAGAGTCCGTAACAGAAGCACAAACCGCTGTTTATGAAGATGAAACAACCGTAGAGGAAACCGATAATGACTCTCACAAGGGTTGGATAATTGCGGTTATCGTTTTGGTTGTGATTGGGGCTGTTGCAGGTATAGTAATACTGATTATAAAGAAAAGAGCATAAATTATGATGATTGATAAACGGCTGATAGGAACAGTCAGCGAAAGTAAAAAATACATAGCAGGCAATGTTATTTCTCAATGGTGTTCCCTTGCGGCAAACATCACAATGATGACAAGCATAACAAAATTCCTCAGTGACATTTACAACGGCACTGCAGACGTAAAATCGGTTGCAGTAACGGCAGGAATTGCAGTATGTGCGGTTCTTATCCGTTTTATATGTACAATGTGTACTTCAAGAATGGGATATCTGTCATCAAAAACGGTCAAAAAAACGCTACGTGAAAAAATATATAAAAAGCTCTTAAAGCTCGGTGCATCTTACAATGAACAGGTCAAAACCTCCGAGGTTGTGCAGGTGGCTGTTGAAGGCTGTGACCAGCTCGAAACATACTTTGGCGCTTATCTTCCTCAATTCTTCTATGCAATGCTTGCACCTCTTACACTGTTCATTTATCTTTCATTCATAAATTTTCCCTCGGCGATTGTTCTGCTTATCTGCGTACCGCTGATTCCCGTTTCAATTGCCGCAGTGCAGACCTGGGCGAAAAAACTGCTTTCAAAATATTGGGGGCAGTACACGGCTCTTGGTGACACATTCCTTGAAAATTTACAGGGACTTACAACCCTCAAAATCTACAAATCAGATAATTTCAAAAATGATGAAATGAATGCTGAATCCGAAAAATTCAGAAAAATCACAATGAAAGTGCTGACTATGCAGCTCAATTCAATTACAATAATGGACCTTATCGCTTATGGCGGTGCGGCTCTCGGTGTAATTATGGCAGCTACACAATTTTCAAAGGGAAACGTTGACCTTGCCGGTGCATTACTCATTATTCTTCTTGCGGCTGATTTCTTTATTCCTATGCGTCAGCTCGGTTCATTCTTCCATATCGCGATGAACGGTATGGCGGCAAGTGATAAGATTTTCCGTCTGCTTGACCTGCCCGAAACTGCCTGTACAGGAAAAACCGAATGCCCCGAAAACTGTAAAACAGAATGCAAAGATCTTTGCTTTTCATACGACGGGGAAAGAGAGATTTTACACAACATAAATATGGTTTTTGACGCAGGAAAATTCATTTCCATAGTAGGTGAAAGCGGATGCGGAAAATCCACAATCGCAGCAATTCTTATGGGTAGGAACAAAGGCTACAGAGGTAATGTCACAATAGGCGGAGTAAATCTTTCGGATATCTCAGAAGAAAGCCTTATGAAAAAATTCACATATATAAGTCATCAAAGCTATCTGTTCAAGGGCACAGTCCGCAACAATCTGCTTATGGGCAATCCCGACGCAGACGACGAACAACTGTGGCAGGCGCTTGAAAGAGTAAAGCTTAAGGATTTTATGACAAATGAAAATGGACTTGACACATATCTTAATGAAAAAGCATCAAACCTTTCAGGCGGTCAGTGTCAGCGGCTGGCTCTTGCAAGGGCTCTGCTTCACAACAGCGATGTTTATATCTTTGATGAAGCCACGTCAAATATTGATGTCGAAAGTGAAAACGACATTATGAGCGAAATTCACGAAATTGCAAAAAGTAAAACGGTTATACTCATTTCACATCGTCTTGCAAATGTTGTAAATTCGGATGTAATTTATGTAATGGACAGCGGTAAAATTGCCGGAATGGGCACGCACAAAGAGCTTATTGAAACAGACGGTGTCTACAAAGAATTATGGACAGCACAGCAATACCTTGAAAACTACGGAAAGGATGGTGCAAAAGTATGAAAAAGCGAAGCGGCTTCAAAGTTATGCTGCGACTTGTGGGACTTGTAAAACCCCTTGCCGGCTTTATGATAATTGCTGTTCTTATGGGACTTATCGGTCATCTTTGTGCCACGTTCATCACAGTTTTCGGCGGTTATGCAATTCTCGATATGCTGGGCTTCAATACACCTTTATCACTTGGGATTGTATTCGCCGCAGTTTGCATCTTTGCACTTGCAAGAGGTATTCTCCGCTATGCAGAGCAGGCCTGTAATCACTATATTGCATTCAAGCTTCTTGCACTTATCAGAGATAAGGTTTTCAAAGCATTGAGAAGGCTTTGCCCCGCAAAGCTCGAAGGCAAGGATAAAGGTGACCTTATTTCTGTCATAACCTCAGATATTGAACTGCTTGAAGTTTTTTATGCACATACGATTTCTCCCATACTGATTGCAACATTATTTTGTCTGATAATGTGTTTATTTATCGGCAGTTTCGATGTAATTCTCGGTGTTATAGCTCTCACCGCATACATCACAGTAGGTGTGATCATTCCCATTGCAACCTCTAAGCTCAGCGGTGATGACGGCATCAGATTCAGAACAAAATCAGGAAATCTGAGCGGATTTGTTCTTGACAGTCTGAGAGGTCTTAATGAAACCATACAATACTCGGCAAGTAAAAAACGGCTCGATGAAATGAACAGAAAAACCGATGAACTTTCAAAAGATGAAGAGAAAATGAAGAAAACATCAGGCAAGAATATGGCTGTTACAAACACCTTAATTCTCGTTTTTGACCTTACAATGCTGTTTACGGCTTCCGTTATGTGCATCAATGGCAAGCTCAGTTTTACATCGGTGCTGATTCCTGTTGTTGCGCTTATGAGTTCCTTCGGTCCGTGCGTTGCACTTGCGAATCTCGGCAGCACATTGCAGAATACATTTGCCGCAGGCAACAGAGTGCTCGATATTCTTGAAGAAGAACCCGTAACGGAAGAAATCACGGATAAAAACGATATTGTATTCTGTGGCGCTGAAGCTGAAAATGTTACATTTTCTTACGGTGCAGAAACAATACTATCCGATATTTCGGTCCGGATTCCTCAAAATTCAATAATCGGTATTTCGGGAAGAAGCGGTAGCGGGAAGTCCACACTTCTTAAACTTTTTATGCGTTTCTGGAAGACTCAGCAAGGTAATGTAAAGCTGTCAGGTGTGTCCGTAAATGAAATAAATACTGAAAGTCTCAGGGATGAAGAAAGCTTCGTCACTCAGGAAACCCACCTTTTCCACGACAGTATCAGAAACAATCTTCTCATTGCAAAGCTTGGTGCAACAGATGAAGAAATCATTGAAGCCTGCAAAAAAGCATCTGTTCACGATTTTATAATGACTTTACCGCAAGGTTACGACACCCCCGTAGGCGAGCTTGGCGATACTCTTTCAGGCGGCGAAAGACAGCGGCTTGGTCTTGCAAGAGCTTTTTTGCATAATGCACCGCTTATGCTTCTTGATGAACCCACAAGCAATCTGGACAGTCTTAACGAAGCTGTCATATTAAAATCGCTTAACGAAGAAAGAAACGGAAAAACAGTGGTTCTTGTTTCACACCGAGAATCCACTATGCGTATTGCTGACAATGTTTATTCTGTAGAACACGGGAGAATGAGCTGATGGATACACTCAGTAAAAGAGAGAAGGAAAAACAAACTGTTGAGCTTATGATTTCTCTTTATTGTAAGAAAAATCACAAAACGAAAAACGCACTTTGCGATGAATGTAATGCTCTTAATGAATATGCAAAAATACGTTCCGACAAATGTCCGTTTATGGAAACAAAAACATTCTGCTCAAACTGCAAGGTTCATTGCTACAAAGCAGATATGAGAGAAAAAATCAGAGAAGTTATGCGATTTTCAGGTCCGAGAATGATATTTTATCACCCTGTTACAGCAGTAAGACATCTTATTGAAACAAAAAAAGAAAAGAAACGTCTGGAGGCAGAAAAATGAAAATAAAAAAGGCATTTTATATAGTTTTAGGTTGCATTGGCTTGGGAATCGGAGCTGTGGGGGCTGTACTTCCTATGCTGCCCGCATTTCCGTTTCTTCTGCTGGCGGCATTCTGTTTCGGTAAAAGCTCCGAAAAGCTTCATACTTGGTTTATAAACACAAAACTTTACAAAAACAATCTTGAAAGTTACGTAAAAGGTCAAGGAATGACCAAAAAAACAAAAATTAAAATAATGATAACGGTCACACTTCTTATGGCATTCGGATTCTTTATGATGTTCAGAAAAGACCTTTACATTCCCTGTGCTATTCTCGGCGGTGTATGGCTGTTCCATATTTTATATTTCACTTTTGGCGTAAAAAATCTGAAAAAAGAGACCGAACAAAAAAACTGTGCCGAAACAATTGCAGAATAACCGTTTTTTTAATACAGACTTTCACAATAAACACCGTCTCAACCGAGGCGGTGCTTTGCTGTTTCATCAAGCATATACAAAAAAAGTAAATATTTACAAACACATTTTTACTTTTGCTTTTCATTAATAAACAAATTAATATCATATGAACAATTTTTTACATTTTTATGCTTTACATAATATGTCTGCAAATGCAAACAATACCCTTGCAAACGAAAATTTATGTTATTTTTTTGGAGTGAATTTTATGAAAGCGACAGGAATAGTAAGGAGGATCGACGATCTCGGCAGAGTCGTTATCCCCAAAGAAATCCGCAGAACTATGCGTATCCGCGAGGACGACCGTTACATATATCATTGACACAGTCAGACAGATTCTGGATAGCATTCATTCAACTCGCAGACAGAGCAGGAATAGCAATAAAATAAAACATTGCTTTTTTTCTGTATTTGTAGTAAAATAATATAAAATTACTACTTAAAGGAGGCGGGAAAGATGATTGATAAGAAGAACTATGAAATATTAAGCGGTAATACTGTTGTTGCTGTATGGCAAGACGGTAATCTTGAAGTAATCAATGACGATTTATTGCCTTTGTTTCTAAAGAGAATCAGCGATGCAGACAAGTGGCTTGAAACCCGTGCCATTGACAGTCATCGTGCAAACTCCCGTCTGCTGAAAAAGGCTCTGCGACTTGCAGAAAAAGACGACGTTTCAACTGTTGTCCATGTCAATGCCGCAACTATTACAGATAACTACTGGATACGACCTATCGGCTCTAACCTGGCTTATGATGATGTCAGATTTACCGATGACTACTTCTCTAATCTTGCTTTGAAAGGTAATTACGACAGTTTCAACAAAGCCGCAACAAGTAAGAAGTCAAGAACGCCCGAGCTTACCAATGTAGGTAGCTTTGAAAAATGCTGGAAGCTTCGTGGCGGAAAATGGTGGATGTTCAAAAGAGCAACACACAATGAGATGTTCTCTGAATTGTTTGTATATAAACTCGGTCTTGAACTTGGTTTCAACATGGCTGTTTACGAGCGTGGCGAAGGTTGCATCAAATCACTTGATTTTACAGACGGTGCAACTGTAAACTTTGAGCCTGCATCGACTTTTATGGGTGACAATGAAGACTATATTGATGTAGTAGAATCCCTGAAAAAGATTTGTCCTGATGCTATTCCTGATTATATCAGACTCATTTTTATGGATACAATCACAGCAAATCCCGACAGACACACAAACAATTTCGGTCTATTGAGAAATGTTGAAACCGGTAAAATTATCGGGCTTGCCCCCAACTATGATAACAACATGGCACTTATCGCCCGTGGTTATCCCTCAAAGCCGAAATCTAAGGATTTGCTTATCACTCTTTTCAATGAGCTGATGAACGAATATCCTAAATATAAGCAATATATTCCGACTCTCACAGAGGATACAGTCCGCAATGTTCTTGAAAAGATAAATATGAAAGTAAAATCTCAAGTCATAACGGACCTTGTAATGAGCAGATACAAATCAATCAGATAAAGTTAAGAGCAGAAAGATTTGCGGTCTTTCTTGCTCTATTTGTTATGGTTTAAATTTCGGTGTTACAATATTATAATGAAGTGAAACAGAAGTGAATGAATTTTGGCTTTATCCTGAAGATGATGAAGAAATATTCTTTGAAATTTGCAAAGATTTCGAAACACAATATCCTCAATTTCAAAAAACAAGATTACTTCGCGATGTTGATGATTCACTTGTACAACCATATGCATTTAAAAATAAGGAAGTTATAATAATACTTGAACGGTGCTGGTTCTATGAAATTATGGCAAGAACAAATATCGACCTAACAGAATTTTCAGATAACTGGAACAAAAAATATAAAGAGAGATAAATTTATCCAATTCATCCCCAAACAACATAAAAAAATACAGATTAAAGGCGGTGAATATATGGATTCATCATTCAAGAAAGAAAAAAATGAATGCTATACATATTTTAGTATCAACGGAAATTTTAACCCTGATGAGATTTCTCAAAAATTAGGTTTGCATCCATATAAGTCTTGGAAAATCGGGGATAAAAATAAAAATGGAAGAGAATATGATTTTTCTGCTTGGTGTTTTGGAAAGTCCGAAGTCTACAATGTTATTATAACTGAACAAATGGAAGAGACTATTGCTCCGTTACTCGACAAAATAGACTTGTTAAATCAAATACGAAAAGAAAACGATGTTAATTTTTGTCTTAGAGTTGTACCTTTTTTAAGTTCATATAATGATAATCCTTGCTTAGCTCCCTCATTGAAAGTTATGGATTTTTGTACTGCAACAAGAACAGAAATTGACATTGATTTATATATTTGTGACTGACAAGAAAATAGCTTTCGCCGTATATCGGCGACCGTTTTCGATTAGTCCATCTGCGAGCACGCGTAGCGGGCGTCCGGGGTGACATATAATTTTTTTACTTTATAGGTAACGTAGTTTAAATTAACAGCGAAGTGATATCACTCCGCTGTTATTATTTTCTCACCTCAAGACACTAAATTATATATAATTATTTTAATTTAATTACATTATATCATATTTTCTGCATCCGGACAGATATATTTTGGTGTTTTTCAACTTTTTATGTTTTTGGTTGCGCTTAGTTTTTCATTCAACATTTCAAAAAAATTTTTACATATAAATTTTTGCGGTCATTCATACACAAGTCTGTATAAATGCGAACTGATGAACAATTTTTTACATTTTTATGCTTTGCATAATATGTCTGCAAATGCAAACAATACCCTTGCAAACGAAAATTTATGTTATTTTTTTGGAGTGAATTTTATGAAAGCGACAGGAATAGTAAGGAGGATCGACGACCTCGGAAGAGTCGTTATCCCCAAAGAAATCCGCAGAACTATGCGTATCCGCGAAGGCGACCCGTTGGAGATATACACAGACGCTGACGGAGAGGTTATATTTAAAAAATACTCACCTATGGGTGAGATTTCGGAATTTACATCTCAATATGCAGATGTTCTTTACAGAGCAACCAATATGCCGGTTATCATTACAGACCGTGACCACGTTATCTCCTGTATGGGTCTTTCAAAGAAGGACACCATTGACCGTCACATCACAAAAGAGCTTGAAACCATTATGGAAAACCGCTCAAGCTATGTTGCAGGCTCGGAGCATCAGGAGCTCTATCCCGTTGAAGGTCTTGACCGCAATGCGGCTATCGCCTACCCTATTATCGGCAGCGGCGACGTATCAGGCTGTGTGGTTATACTTTTCGGCGAAAACGGAACAGCTCCCACCCAGTCCGAAATCAAGCTTGCACAGGTTGCGGCATCATTCTTAGGCAAACAGACAGAGGAATAATTTTTTCATAATTTAACGCACAAATTTTTGAAAATTTTGCACCTTTCTCACACGGAATAAACACAGGTATGAAGCAAATACTATCAACGAAACTTGAATAAGGAGTTGAAAAATAATGCTTGACAGAATAGCATTGATTCTTGTTGTAATAGGCGCGGTCAACTGGGGTTCTATCGGTCTTTTCCAATTTGACATAGTATCCTGGATATTCGGCGGACAGGACGCAATAATCAGCAGAATTATATATACTGTTATTGCCCTTGCAGGTATCTGGTGCATTTCCCTCTTATTCAGAGAGAACGAAGTGCTTGTAAGACACAGCTCTGACGACAACTGATATACAGTAAAACTCCCGAAGCAGACGAAACTGATTCGGGAGATTGCTTTTATAGGTAAACAATATTTTAATGTACAATTTACAATTATTGAATAATACAAAATCGGGTTAAAGGGCAGCGCCCTTTCCTTCATTGTACATTGTACATTGTTAATTCGCTAAATTATTGTTTATGTTAATTGCAAAAAAACATTCTGACTACAGTCAAAGTTTCTCTGATATTTTTATCTTTGCAACTGTTATTTTATAGGTTGAGTCATAGCACGGAGGATTATTAACATAATAAAGCGTTGTGCCGTCAGGTGAGAAGAATAGTGACGGACTGTATGAGCATCTTTCATAAGGATCCAATGTGTACGGTATGGGGTTATCAATGGGAATGAATGTATTTCCGTAGTCAAAGCTTAAAAACATATCAGTTCCCGTATCGCTTCTCCCTTCAATGGGATGCTTACCGACTACAACGAGTGTTCCGCATTCTCCGCCTGCAGGTGTCCACGCCGTATATGGAGAAGAACCGAAGGTTTTGCCGTCGGCAGATACGATATCACCATAGTTCGCCACATCACCCCAGTCATCAAGCGACGTGGTCTTTTTGCAGTAAACAGGATTTCCGTCTATACCCACCATTTCATAAACCATAAAATATTCGCCGTTGCCCATTTTTGTAACGGATGACATTCCGGGGCGCAGAGAAGAATCCGAACAGGCAACACATTCAAATTTTTCGCTCCAATTCACCATATCAGTTGTGTATTTATAAACGAGCTTCTGTGAATGCTCCGGATCGGAGTCATCGGAATAGAAACAGAAAAGTCTGCCTGTTTCTTCCTCATATATAAGGTAAGGCTCCCACACACCCCATTCAGTTCCGCCTGCCTTATCAACATTGCAGAACGCATTGAATGTTCTGCCCAGATCGGTGCTTGAATACAGAGTTATTGTACTGTCGGTAACACCTTCCCCGTATATGGATGTAGCGGCAAGTATTACAGTACCTTTTTCAAAATCACCTATATCTGCAGGTAATTCATACAGAAACGGCATCCATTCATTCCAATAGCCGTCATTCAGATTATCTTTTACATTACACACATAATTCCAACTGACAGCATCATCTGTGCTTTCGTATACAGGATATGTATCTCCCCACTTTTCAAATGCGGCGAGAAGTCTGCCGTTATCCTCATTATTCTTTTGGTGGCAGAGCCTTATGATAGTAGGATACTCCTGTACATTAGTGCTGTTTTCGTCAGCAGGAACGTATATATCGTTTACACTTTCGATATCGAATTCAATGGGTAATTTATTATTCAGACTACCGCAGGATGTAAAAACAGTTACAAAAACCATAAGCAGTGCAATTGCTAAATAAAACGATTTTTTCTTCATTATCATTACCTCACATTTGGAGAAGATTAATCAGTTCGACAGATGGGAATTTGCTTACTTCTTTTCTTTCGTAGAGAAAGAAGCTGCAAACAAAACAACCATAACAATGGCATATATAAGATAAAATGTTCTCCAAATTGCAGGACCAATTTCCAAACTGCCAATGTAAAACACCGTTCCAAACTCAGGGTGTGTTAACGCATATGATAAAAACACAATGGCAATAATTAACATTACCAGACTAACTAATCTAAGGACACTTTTTAATTTCATACAATCACAATCCTTTGTCGAATTCTTATTTATTGCTTAAATACACTATATCATAAATTATCAAAAAATAAACAGTTCAGCACAAAAATCTGCATATTAACTGCAACAAAAAACCCGCAAGCATAAACTTGCGGGAAAATTCTGCATATTGTTGTGTTCCGATTATCTCTTTGAGAACTGGGGAGCACGACGAGCGCCTTTGAGACCGTATTTCTTTCTTTCCTTCATTCTGGGGTCTCTTGTAAGGAAGCCTGCCTTCTTGAGAGCGGGACGAAGCTCCTCGTTGAACTGAAGAAGAGCTCTGGAAAGACCGTGACGGATTGCGCCTGCCTGACCTGTTACACCGCCGCCTGATACTCTGCATACGATGTCGAACTTTTCTGCTGTGCCAGTAAGAGCAAGAGGCTGACGAACGATGAGCTTGAGTGTTTCAAGACCGAAATAATCGTCGATATCTCTGTCGTTGATTGTGATTTTGCCTGTGCCGGGGTATACACGAACACGAGCTACTGAACTTTTTCTTCTACCTGTGCCGTAGTAATAACTGCTTTCGTACATTTAAACTGCCTCCCTTTCTTAAAATTCTCTTACAACGGGCTGCTGAGCCTGATGCTTGTGCTCTGCGCCTGCGTAAACGTGAAGTCTTGTGAATGCTTTTCTGCCGAGTGTGTTAGCGGGAAGCATACCCTTGATAGCCTTCTCAACAACAAAACAGGGCTTTTCCTTCATAAGTGTGGAGTACTTAACCTCTTTCATATTGCCGATGTAGCCTGTGTGATGATAGTACATCTTCTGATCGAGCTTTTTGCCTGTGAGAACGATCTTCTCTGCATTGATAACGATAACGTTGTCACCGCAATCCTCGTGGTATGCAAAAGTGGGCTTATGCTTACCTCTGAGAAGAACAGCAGCCTCTGCAGCAACTGCGCCGAGAGTTTTGCCTGCTGCGTCAAGAACATACCAGTCGCGCTTGATGTCTGCGACTTTGGGCATATAAGTTGACATAATTTTTACCTCCAATATATTTTACTAAATTATAAACAAAAATCAAGCACACCATTCCCAGTGCGCTTGATTATGATATCACAAGTGTATTTTAAAGTCAACACTTTTTTTGCAATTTTTTAAAAGAGATTTAAAATGCTCCGTTTTTCTTTGTTTTTCTCTGTTTTTTAAGTTATTTTCTCACTTATTATTTTTCAAGAAATTCAAGAGTAAGAGCTGAAATCTCCTGAGCATTGGTTTCAATCACGATATGACTGCCCTCAACGGTAGCAGTTTCGGCATCAGCAAGAGCGCCGCTGATGTTTGCCTTGATATCGTCGGAGATAACGGAATCACCGTCAGCCCATACGAGAAGTGTGGGAATCTCAATCTTGCTGATTGCATCAAGGTCGGTATTTCTTGCATTAACGCTTGAATAGAGCATTCCTGTGCCTGTGCCCTCAATCATAAGAGGGTCTGCAAGCAGGCGTGCGTCGTAGTTCATTGCATAATCCCAGTCGCCGGTTGTCATATAAACAGCAAGCTTAACGATTAAATCACTGCTGAGAACAGCTTTGAAAATGCTGTCCATAATCTTGCCCATAAAATCGGACGTCGCAAGGCTTGTCATCATAGAATTGCCGTTCATATAGGTTTCACTGGGGCAATAGAGCATAAGAGCCTGCAGCTCGGGATTGTCGCAAGCGATATTGAGAGCAACTCCGCCACCCATTGAATGACCTGCAACTATCCACTCGTTAAGGGGCGCTACTGACTCCATAAGACCAACCATAAGCTCCTCGCGTTCGATAAGCTGTGTGTTCTTGTTCTCTCTTGTGCTGTAGCCGTAGTTGGGAAGGTCAACAAGATAGCAATCGTAGCCCTCTGCGCTCATAATCTCTGCAACGCCGTTCCAGGTTGTGCCTGAATAGAGGAAACCGTGAATGAAGAGGATTCTGCCCTGATATTCACCCTCGGCAGGAACTACTGAATAATGAATTGAATACTCGCCCTGTTCATAATAGCAATCGGTTGATGTTGCCGAATCCTCTGCAAACACTGCAACGGATGCTACTGAAAAGAGCATTACCAATGATAAAAGTACCGCCAGAAACTTTTTTGCTGTTGTTTTCATAAAATCAGTCCTTTTTATTATAATAGTATGTTACTGCTGTTTGATTTCGATACCGAGCACATCAAGCTGTTCCTTATCAACGGGAGAAGGACAGTCTGTCATAGGCTCTGTTGCATCCTTAAGCTTGGGATATGCGATAACATCACGCAGGCTTTCTGCGCCAATCATCTGCATAACAAGTCGGTCGAGACCGATACCCATACCGCCGTGAGGGGGTGCGCCGTACTTGAATGCACCGAGAAGAAAACCGAATTTCTCGTTTGCCTCTTCCTTGGAAAGACCGAGAAGTGCAAACATTCTGTCCTGAAGCTCGGAGTTTGTAATACGGATAGAGCCTGATGAAAGCTCAATGCCGTTGAGAACAAGGTCGTATGCCTTTGCTCTTACGGATGCCTTGTCTGTTTCAAGATAAGGCAGACATTCATCGAGAGGAGATGTAAAAGGATGATGCATTGCAACAAACTGCTGTGCGTCCTCGTCCCAATCGAAGAAGGGGAATTCCGTAATCCAGAGGAAATTGTAACCGGGCTTGATAATATCGAGCTTCTTTGCAACTTCACAGCGGAGTGCGCCGAGAACGGAGAGAACGAGTGACTTCTTTCTGTCAGCAACGATAAGCACAACGTCGCCCTTTTCTGCGCCGGCTTTTTTGAGTATAGCCGCCATTTCATCCTCTGTCATAAACTTTGCAAAGGAAGATGCAATGCCGTCGTCAGTCATTCTTATCCAGGCAAGTCCCTTTGCGCCGAAGCCCTTTGCTGTTTCGGTGAGCTTGTCGATCTCTTTTCTTGAAAGAGTTTTAACAGCGTTCTTTGCGGTAATACCTCTTACCGTACCGCCTGCCTCAATAGCAGATTTGAACACTACAAACTCACTGCTTGCAACCGCTTCTGAAAGGTCGTAAAGCTCCATATCAAAGCGTGTATCGGGTTTATCCGAGCCGTAACGCTCCATAGCCTCTGTATAAGTAAGTCTGGGGAGCTTTTCGGGAACGTCAACGTCAATCGCTTCCTTGAAAACTCTGTGGATGTACTTTTCAATCATATCAAGCACATCTTCAACGTCAACAAAGGACATTTCAAGGTCGATCTGTGTAAATTCGGGCTGTCTGTCAGCTCTTAAGTCCTCGTCACGGAAGCAACGTGCAAGCTGAATGTATCTGTCAAAGCCTGCAACCATTGAAATCTGCTTGTATAGCTGAGGTGACTGGGGAAGAGCATAGAAACTGCCGTTGTGAAGTCTTGAGGGAACAAGGAAATCTCTTGCGCCTTCGGGAGTGGACTTCATAAGCATAGGTGTTTCAATCTCAATAAAGCCGTTTTCGTAGAAGTAATCTCTCGTAATCTTCATAACCTTGTTACGGAGAAGGATATTCTTCTGCAGGTCGGGTCTTCTCAGGTCAAGGTATCTGTATTTAAGTCTTGTTGTTTCTGCTGTGGGGCAATTCTCCACAATTTCAAAGGGAGGAGTTTCGCTCTTTGCAAGAACTCTCAGTTCCTCAACCTGAATTTCAATTTCACCTGTGGGGATATCTGTATTTTTCGCGGAACGCTCTCTTACAGTACCTACTGCGGCAAGAACATACTCACTTCTTGCTGAAAATGCTTTTTCAAAAACTGCCTTATCGGTGTTTTCGTCAAATGCAAGCTGAATGATACCTGTTCTGTCACGAAGATCGATAAATATAAGTGAACCTAAATCTCTCTGACGCTGAACCCAGCCGCAGAGAGTAACTTTTCTGCCGGCATCGGCAATTCTCAAATCGCCGCAATAGTCTGTCCTTTTAAGACCTGTCATAAATTCCATTAGTTAAGTCCTCCTAAAAAGTTTACTGCACCGTCATCCGGAGTAAGACTTTCCATAGCTTTGTCTATTGAGATTTTAATAAAGTTATTTGCAAAATCTTCAAGCTCGATTTCGGTTTCTGTGCCGTCTGCCATACATTTTACCTTTGCAACGCCTTTTTCAATTTCGTCCGAACCGAGAACAACGGTGAAAAGTACGCCCGTTTTGTTTGCGTATTTCATCTGCGCTTTAAGTGACCTGCCGACTGTATCGAAAAGACAGGCAACGCCGGTCTCTCTCACTTCGGATGCAAGCTTTGCGGCAACAAGGTTTGCGTCATCGCTCATAGACGCGATATACAGATCAACGGGATTCTCAGCGGGAAGCTCAATATTTCTTGCTTCAAGAAGCATCATAAAGCGCTCAAGTCCCACAGCAAAGCCGCAAGCCGCTGTTTTTGGACCGCCCAGCTCTTCAACAAGACCGTCGTATCTGCCGCCGCCGCAGACTGTGCTCTGTGCGCCGATTGAGCCTGTTACAAACTCAAAAACAGTTCTTGTATAATAGTCAAGTCCTCTTACGATTGAGGGATTGACTGTATACTCAATACCCATTACATCAAGGTACTTCTGCACCTTTGCAAAGTGAGCCGCACAGTCATCGCAGATGTAGTCAAGAATTTTCGGTGCATCTGCGGCTATTACCGAGCAAATCGGGCTTTTGCAGTCGAGAATACGCATAGGATTGCGGTCAAGCCTGCCGTTGCAGGTTTCGCAAAGCTCACCCTTTTTCTCGCTGAAATATGCCTTTAATGCATTCTGATAATTCTTTCTGCATTCGGGACAGCCGATCGAGTTTATTTCAAGATGTAAATCATCAATACCGAAGAAATCGAAAATATTTTTTGCAAGTGCGATAACCTCTGCATCTGCCGAAGGGGCATCCGCACCGAAGCATTCAACGCCGAACTGATGAAACTCACGCAGTCTGCCTGCCTGAGGCTTTTCGTAGCGGTAACAGGGTGTTACGTAGGAATACTTCTGGGGCATGGGCTCGTTATAAAGTCCGTGCTCGAGAAAAGCTCTTACCGCACCTGCAGTACCCTCGGGTTTGAGAGTGATGGATCTGCCGCCGTTATCGTCGAAAGTGTACATCTCTTTCTGTACAACGTCTGTGGTCTCGCCGACGGAGCGGTTAAAAAGCTCCGTGTGCTCAAAAACAGGAGTTCTGATTTCCTTAAAACCGAAGTTACCTGCGATTTCGAGCATAGTTGATTCGATAAATCTGTTCTTATAGCTGTTTGCGGGAAGGACGTCACCCGTGCCTCTTACAGCTTTGGTTAATAGTGCCATAGTCTACCTCTTTATTCACAAACAAAGACGACTTGCGCCGCCTTTGTGTAGTTTTTTATTTATTTTTCGGATTTACAATATCACGCCAATCAAGATCGCCTCTCTGCAAGCCCATAATAAGACATTCAGCAGTTGCGATATTTGTGGCAACGGGGATATTATGAACGTCACAAAGCCTTAAAATGGATGTTTCGTTAGGCTCGTGAGGCTTAGCAGTCAACGGGTCACGGAAGAAGAGAAGAAGGTCGATTTCGTTACATTGGATTCTTGATGCAATCTGCTGAACGCCACCCTGTGAGCCGCCCATAAAGCGCGTAATCTCAAGACCGGTAGATTCAGAAACAAGTCTGCCGGTGGTGCCTGTAGCACACAAATTGTGATGACTTAAAATTCCGCAATAAGCTATACAGAACTGAGTCATAAGTTCTTTTTTTGAGTCATGCGCGATTAATGCTATATTCATTTTCTGCACCGTCTTTCCATAATTTTTTATTTTTAATCTTCTAAGGATGCAATTATACCATAAATTTACTCAATTTTCAACAATAATTTTTTATTATTTATATTATTATTTAAATTTTTTAAAATTAAGCGGTACATTTTTACCCAGCATACGGTCTGCAATTCTGTCAACAGCGCCGATAAACACGCTTTTAGAAGACGGTGTATCGTTTGTAACTGACATAAAGGGTACTTTTTTATCCTCGGGAAGAATACCCAGAAGGCTGATACCCGTTTTGTCAATAACGCCGTCGATATTGAGCAGCTTGCTTTTAAGAGCCGCCTTTTTTACATACCTGTTAATGACAATACGCATATCGTCGTATAAAATGCCGTGCTTCTGCACTTCTATAGCCGCAGATGCCGCACAGCGAACGGAAATCTCATCTGCGGTTGCAACAAAGATTGCTCTGTCACAGGCATATGCACAGCGTTTTAAATTATCGTCGATTCCTGCTGATGCATCAATGATAACAACATCGTATTCATCATCAAGCTGTCGGGTTATGTTTTTAAAAATATCATCGGGAATCTCCCCCTCAAAAAATCGGGGAGAGGGCATAAGATAAAGATTTGTGCTGATTTCAAGCACTGCCTGTTTTGCATCACATCCATCGGCAATAACATCTGCCCAGGAATTTACAACCTTATCCGGAACGCCGAAAAGTATATCAAGGGAGCCGAGTCCGGTATCCGAGTCGATAACAAGCACCTTTTTGTCCTTGCCGGCAAGATTTTTCGCAAGAAACACGCTGAATGTTGACTTTCCTACTCCGCCCTTGCCTGATGCTATCAATATTTTTTCTGCCATATTCCGTCCTCTGTTATCTTAAAAGTTGATTTGTATTCTGTGCGTCTGACACCTGATTTTTTGTTGAGAAATAATACTCATAAATGTCTGCCGCAACGGTTGCGGTTGCAGTACCGCTGTCCACATTTTCAATAATAACGGCAACTGCAATTTCGGGGGTGTCATAGGGAGCAAAGGATATGTTAAGACCGTTATTACCCTCAACAACTCTGCCGTCGATAACCCTTTTAACCTGAGTAGTACCTGTTTTTGCGCCTACTTTTTCAGGAATTTTTGAGAATGCGGAAGCACAGGAGCCTGTGGTGGTAACAGCAAGCATACCCTGCTTTACAATATCAATAGATGCCTGTGAAATGCCCGTCTGTTCAACGATTTCAGGCTCAGCCTCATAAATGATTTCTCTGTGATCGTCAGACATAATATATTTTACATAGTGGCACTTGTATCTTGTGCCGTTATTGGCAATGGTAGCACAGTAGTTTGCAAGCTGAATAATGGTAAAAAGGTTATCTGACTGACCGATACCTGCCTGAATGGTATCGCCCATCTGCCAGGTTGAGCCTATGGATTCTCTGTACGCTCTGCCTGCGAGAATTCCCGTTGATTCGGAAATTTCGACACCTGTTTTCTGCCCCAGACCGAGCTTTGAGCTGTAGGAGTTCATAACGTCTATACCAAGGCTTTCGCCTACGTTATAGAAAAAGATATTGCAGGATTCCTCAAGTGCATTTTCAACGTCAAGATAGCCGTGTGAATGCAGACAGCCGAAGGTAACGTCGAAGTATTCAAAAACGCTGTTGCAGTAATATGTGGTTTCCGAGTCGATTGATTTCTCTTCAAGACCCGCAAGAGCCGTTGAAAGCTTCATAGTGGAGCCGGGCTCGTAGGTGCTCTGCAAGGCTCTGTTGACAAGCGGATTGCCGTCTGCTTCAAGCAATTCATCGTACTTTTCAAAATACTCGGAAAGGTCATAGGTGGGATAGGATGCGCTTGCAAGAATTTCACCCGTATCAACGTCAAGAACAACAACTGCGCCCGCCGCATCAAGCTCCGATGATGAGGTTGCCCAGAGCTCCTGTATTCTCTTTTCAAGTGAATTCTGTGCAACTCTCTGCAAGCCTGATTCAACTGTAAGCACAACAGTATCGCCCTGTTCGGGATTTACGGTGTATTCGCTGTTTACATTGCCCTCACTGTCGATTGTAATGGATTTTACACCCTTACTGCCGCGCAGATACGTTTCCATAGCGGATTCAATGCCGAATTTACCTATATAATCGGTAACGGAATAGCTGTTGCGGCTGAGCTCCGCCTTTTCCTCATCGGTATAATCCGTGCTTTCGAGCATTTCATTAAGAGATTCGTTATATTTTGTGTATTCGTCGCTGTTGATAGCTCCGATAATACCTATGGTATGCGGAGCAAGAGCGCTGTCCGTGTATTCACGGTAGGCTTCAATTTCAATTTCAACACCCTTGAAAAATTCGCTTTTTTCTTTGATAATGGACACTGTTTCATTGGAAACATCCTGAGCAAAGGTGTAGGGATTTGTTATTGAATAGCCTGTGCGCCACATTTCATACCTTACGGATGCAATTTTTCTCGCTGTTTCCTCGTCATAATCCTGCAGGTCATACATATCCACAAGCGCATCAAGGCAGTTTTTTGCAGTTGCGTAGGAGTTGAGATTGAGCATATTTGAGGATTTAAGACCCTTGATATCGGTTTCCCTGTCCTCTTCAAACACAAGTTCACCTAATTCATTATATATTATGGGCAGATTATCCGTCCATTCTTCATTTTTTGATTCACAAAGCTCTATAAGAGTGTAAATAATTTCATTTCGTTCTGCATTTTTTGACTGCGACGGAAACAGCGCCGCATTGAATTTGATGCTGTTACCCTGTCTGTTGGAAACGAGTGTTACGCCGTTGCGGTCAAGAATTTCACCTCTCGTGCCGTCAACAACGACCTCATATTTTGATACGGAATTGCCGCTGTCCTCATCAATAACAACAGCCTTTATCAGCACTACGCTGTAAACCATAAGTATAAGCACGAAAAGAGAGGACATTATGCCCACTCGCAGATCTTTTTTGTTTTTTCTCAAAATGTCCTCACCTCACACTGTTGATTCGCGGCTCTTTTTCCTTAAGAGAGCTGCAGATAAACCTGATTATAAAATATACGATAAATGAAAATGCAGTTGTTATTACGGCACCGGGCAGATAAAATCCCAGCAGCTTACTGTAATTCATATCACCGACCTGTGAATAAACGGTTGCAAACCAATAGAATACACAATAAAATACAGCCGATACGGTGCATATGCAATACTGTGTAAGCAGACGGTTTCTCATTATAAAATGTACAAGAATGCCCGAAAGACAGCCTATGAAAGCCAGATAAAAGCCGTGAAAGCCATCAATTCCAGAGGCGCAGACATCCCAGAATGCACCGCCGATAAGACCGTAAACAAGACCTGACATTTCCCCCTCACACATACCTATGCAAACCACAACAGGGATAAGCAAAATAATACGCGCACCGAAAATGACGGGCAGCAAGCCGTCTGTATTCTGAAGCATTGCGGCAACAACCACAATGGCAAACAGCAGTATTCTTTTTATAACAACAGGCAAGCCTTCCAATCTGAACATAAATTACTCCAAAAAATTATGACTCAACATCACTTATAAAATCGGTTATAACAAAAACATCGTTAACTGCTCTTACATCAACCGCAGGTTCAATAACAGCGTATACGGACATATCCGTTTCTTCGCTTTTAAGCACGGTAACAGTACCCACAACAAGGTCACGGGGGAAATTTCCGCCAAGACCCGAGGTGCATACGATTCCGCCTGCGGCAACAGAGGTTTCCTTTGAAAGACCCGACATTCTGCAAAGTCCTTCATAAGAAAGTGAGGCGGTAGTATTTGAATAGCCGCTTTCTCTTGATTTGATTTCGTAAACGCTGATATTGACGGACGGGTCAAGAACGGTTTTTACAACACAGGTTGCAAGACCTACTTCTTTTACTATACCTATAACATTTTCACCGTACACAACGGGGTCATTAACTTCAATACCCGACGTTGAACCCTTATCGAGTGTGACAGAATCATATGCATCAGCGGTATTTTTTGAAATTACGGAAGCTGAAACAAGCTCATAGTCGGGATTTTCGTTTTTTACGCCGAGCATAGCCTCGTATGACTCAAGCTTCTGCTTTGTGCGCTCGTAGTCAACAAGCTTTTCGTTATATTCAAGAATATCGGATTCAAGCTCTTTGACCTGTTCTTTATATTCGGAAGAAGAAACAAAAGAGCCTTGCCAGTCCTGAGTTTTTTCAACTATATACGCCGCCGCCTTCTGAAAAGGCTTATAAATCACGCCTGCAATGCTCGTTACGGGAGATTCCGAGGTGCTTGTAAAGGCGGCAATGAGCATACCGCACAGCAACGCTGTCAGCACGCATATTATAACCTTGAATTTTGTACTCTTAAAAAAATTTTTCATTTTATTATCCTTTAAATTCCGGGGACATTTTTCTCAAGACACTTACCTGTACCGATTGCTACACAGTCAAGAGGATTTGCACACACCTTAACGGGCATCTTCGTAACCTGCGACAACAGCTTATCAAAGCCTCTGAGCATAGCCGTACCGCCTGAGAGAGTAATACCTCTGTCAAGGATATCGGACGCAAGCTCGGGAGGAGTTTTGTCAAGAGTGTCACAAATCATATCGACAATCTGGTTTACGCAGTCGGAAATAGCCTCTCTTACCTCTGCGGAAGTGATTTCCACGTTTTTGGGAAGACCGTCAACAAGGTTTCTGCCCTTGATATTGATTGCAGCTTCACCGTCGTAAGGGTATGCGGAGCCGATTTTGATTTTTATATCCTCTGCCGTTCTTTCACCGATAAGCAGATTGTGTTTTCTTCTTATGTAAGCGATGATTGCATCGTCCATATCGTCACCGCCAACACGGACAGAATTTGATGCAACGATATCACCCAATGACACAACCGCAACCTCTGATGTGCCTGCACCGAGGTCTGCAATCATACTGCCCACAGGCTCACCAACAGGCAGACCTGCACCTATTGCCGCCGCCATAGGAACCTCAATAAGGCTTACGTACCGTGCGCCCGCATTTCTTGCCGCATCGTGAACAGCCTTGCGTTCAACCTCTGTAACGCCTGAGGGGATGCAGAGCAGAACCCTTGCTCTGTTGAAAAGTGAATTGCCCTGAGCCTTTTTGATAAGCTCACGGAGCATATCCGCAGTCATTTCATAGTCGGCAATAACGCCGTTTTTGATAGGTCTTTCCGCCGTGATTGAGCCGGGTGTTCTGCCTATCATCGTTTTCGCCTCTGCACCTACGGCAACGAGAGTTGACGGTGTTTCCCTTACATCAAGAGCAACAACAGAGGGCTCTCTTATAATAATACCCTTGCCTTTTGAGTATACAAGAGTGTTTGATGTACCTAAATCTATACCTATATCCTGTGAAAAAAGCATTTTTACACCTTCCGATTAAAATGTGTAATTAGCAGTGAGCAGTGAGCAATTAAGGAAGCCCTGCGGGCTTGATTAAAAATGGGTTAAAGGGCAACGCCCTTTCCGTCATTGCTCATTTCTCATTACTAATTGTTCACTTAAATTATAATTAATCATCTTATTATACATTTTATCAGTAAACATTACAAGCCTTTTGTTTTATCTATTTTGAAAAATTTTTTACAAAAACACTTGCAATCCGTATTGAACTGTGCTATACTGCCTTATGGTAACTGAATATTCTGATTTGAGCGAGTTCCCCACTCGCTCTTTTCTTATGCAAATGGAGGTTTTATTTTGGCTGAAAAGAAAAACACCGTTTCACTTGTATGGGATATTGCAAAACCGATTGCCGACGAACTCGGACTTATTCTGTGGGATGTCCGTTTTCAGAAGGAAGGCGCAAACTGGTATCTGCGTATTTTCATAGACAAGGAAGGCGGAATCGACATTGAGGATTGCGTAAATATGAGCCACGCAATTGAAGAACCCCTTGACAGGCTTGACCCGATTGAGCAAAGCTACAATCTTCAGGTATCATCTCCCGGTATTGAAAGAGATCTTGTCAGAGATGAGCATTTTCTCAGATTTATCGGCGAAAAAATAATGTTAAAGCTTCCCAGAGCCGTTGACGGACAAAAAGAATTTCACGGCACTCTCGAAAACTACGAGAACGGCGAGCTGACCGTGCTTTACGCACAGGACAAAACACTTACGGTAAACAAAAAGGAGACTTCGTGGATTCGTCTTGATGACTTCCCCGGTTTCAATTAAAAATTAAGAGTAAATAATAACAGAAAGGGTTGACCGAAAAAATGTATAAAAGTTTCTTTGATGAGGTAGACAGACATCTTAAAGAAAAAGTAGTAAGAATTAAAAAGCTTAACGATCCCGTATTAAAGCAGAAGCTCGGCACAGACACAGCTAAAATGACAGCATTACTCGCTCAGGAGCTTTACGGCAAGCTCGAAAGAGAGCTCGCATCCTTTGCACAGAAGCTTATCGGCACGGATGCACCCATCACCTGCTGCATCAATTACACAGCAAAGAACCAGACCGTTAAGTTCTATATAGAAAAGACTGTTGTCGTAGCAAAGAACGGTCTTGTTACAAATCCCGCAGAGGAAATCGCTCTTGCAGATGCACAGGCATACAAAAAGAGCATTAAAGCCGGTGACAGCGTTCAGTCCGAAATCAGCATTTCCAAGTTCACAAAGCTCGATTTTGACGGCATTGCTCTCCACGCTTTCAGAAAGCTTGTATACGAAGAGGAATTCTTCAACATCATTGAAGCATATCACGCAGAAAGCACAAAGGGCTACAGCGAGGACGCTCAGTTCACAGTTGCAGATATGTGCTCAAAGTTTGAAACAGCTATTGCAACAGCAGTTGCAAATGAGGTTTCTCCTCACAAGAAGGAAGCCGTACATTGCGACATTGACGCTGAAAACAAAACTGTACGTCTTTACGTTGTAAAGGATGTTGTAGGCGGTCCCGAGGATGTATGCGACCCTGATATCGAAATCAGCGTTGAGGATGCTCAGTCCTACAAAAACGGCGCCGTACTTGACGACCTTGTTGAATGTGACCTTGATATTACCGCATTCGGCAGAGTTGTTGCACAGACAGTAAAGCACGTTTTCCGTCAGGGTGTAAGCGACCTTACAAAGGATATGATCCTCAGAGAGCTTCAGGCTAAGGAGAAAGAGCTTATCACTGCAAAGTTCGATTCCTACAAGAGAAACGACACAGCTATACTTAAAATCGGCAATCTTGAAGTTTATCTTCCCAAGAATGAGCAGATTGCAAACGAAACCTTCAAATCAGAGCAGATGGTTCAGGCTTACCTTGTTGAGGTATCTGCAAGCGCAGGCAAAGAGCCCAAGGTTAAAATTTCAAGAACACATCACGGCTTTGTAAAAAGACTTTTCGAAAAGGAAGTTACGGAAATCCTTGAGGGAACTGTTGAAATCAAGAGCATTGCCCGTGAAGCAGGCTCAAGAACAAAAATCGCAGTATGGAGCAAGGACGAGGATATTGATCCCGTCGGTGCTTGTATCGGTCCTAAGGGCGCCCGTGTAAACGCTATCATCAAGCAGCTCGGCGGCGAAAAGATCGACGTTATAAAATACAGCGATGATCCCGTAGAATATATTACAGCAGCACTCGCTCCCGCTGAGATTATCAACGTAAGAATTATCAGCGACGGAGCTGACGGTGCAGACAACGAAACAAAATCCTGTCAGGTAACAGTTCCCGATACTCAGCTTTCACTGGCTATCGGTAACAAGGGTCAGAATGCAAGACTTGCGGCAAAGCTTACCGGCTGGAAAATCGACATCAAGCCTGAAAGCGGCTTCTATCAGCCTATGATTCAGCTTTAATCAATACTTAGAATTGTAACGGAGGTCTTTCGGTGCAGCAGAAGAAAATACCGATGCGCAAGTGCATCGGATGCAATGAAGCAAAACCAAAAAAAGAACTGGTCAGAATTGTTAAATCACCCGAGGGTGAAATCAGTCTTGACCTTACGGGTAAGAAAAACGGCAGAGGCGCATATATCTGCAACAATGCCGAATGCTTAAAAAAAGCGAGAAAAGCAAAAAGACTCGAAAGAATTTTTGAGTGTACCGTTTCCGATACGGTATATGAAGAAGCGGAAAGGTTGCTGAACTCAAATTGACAGACAGATTTTTTAACGCATTAGGCATTTGCAGACGGGCGGGAAAGCTCACAATCGGTCACGATGAAGTAAAAAACTCAGTCAGGAGCAAAAATGCTCAGCTCATCATTCTGACCGCCGACGCGTCCGAAAGGCTCGTCAATGAAATGCTTAATCTTACTTCGGATATAAAAATAATCAGAACAGACGCAACAATGGCGGATATGCAGCTGCACATAGGCAAACGCTCGGCTGTTTACGCCATTACCGACAGCGGACTGAAGGATCTCGTACTATCAACAATCAAGGAGGACTAATATATGGCACCTAAAAACAAAAATAACGGCTATAAGCTCCACGAACTTGCAAAGGATTTGAATACAAAAAGCCCTGAAATCATAAATCTGCTCAGCAAATATTCAACAGATGAGAAAAAATCACAGACCACTCTTACAGAGGATGAACTCAACATAGTTTTTGAATCCCTGACACAGAGCAATATGGTTGCAAGCTTTGATGAATATTTTGCAGTAACTGCAAAAACAAAATCCGCAGGCAAGCCTGAAGAAGTAAAAGAAGAAAAAGCCGAAAAGGCTGAAAAAGCAGAAAAAGCGGCAAAGTCCGAAAAGCCTGCAAAAACGGAGAAAAAAGAAACTGAAAAAGCTAAGCCCGAGCAGAAAAAGGCTGATGCTCCCGCACAGAAGAAAAATGCACCTGCTGACAAAAAGCAGAACGAGCAGAAGAAAGAAGAACCCAAGGAAAACAAGGCTGCAGAAAACAAACAGCCTGTATCAAAGCCCTTTGAAAAGCGTGCAAACAAGAAGAACGACGGTCCTATGCAGGCAAGAACAAAAGGCGACAAGCGCACTATTGACACAAGAAGCACAAACGTTGACCTTGACAAATATAATGAAAAGTACGAGGAGATCGCTCCCGAAAAGTCCAGAATGAAGGACAGAGATACTGCAAAGAAACAGAAGATAAACCAGAAATCAAAGCAGTACCGCAAGCAGGGTATGCGCTCCGGCAAAAAGGAAACCGAGCAGGAAAGACTTGCACGTATTGCCGCTGAAAGAGCAAAGAAGCAGATCGTTATCAAGGTCGGCGATGAAATCACAGTCGGTGAGCTTGCATCAAGACTTAAGCTCACAGCATCCGAAGTTATCAAAAAGCTCTTTATGTACGGCATTATGGCTTCAATCAACGAAACAATCGACTTCGATACAGCAGAAATCGTTGCAACAGACCTTGGTGCAAAAGTAGAAAAAGAGGTTGTTGTTACAATCGAGGACAAAATCATTGACGACTCCGAGGACGATGAGGCAAATCTTCTTCCCAGAAGTCCCGTTGTATGCGTAATGGGTCATGTTGACCACGGTAAAACATCACTTCTTGACGCAATCCGTAACACATCCGTTACAACTACAGAGTCAGGCGGTATCACACAGCACATCGGTGCTTACAGAGTAAATGTTGACGGCAACGATATCACATTCCTCGATACTCCCGGTCACGCGGCATTCACATCAATGCGTGCAAGAGGTGCTATGGCTACAGATATTGCAGTTCTTGTTGTTGCGGCTGACGACGGTATCATGCCCCAGACAATCGAAGCTATCAACCACGCAAAGGCTGCAGGCGTTTCCGTTATCGTTGCTATCAACAAAATGGATAAACCCGACGTCAACCCCGACCGTGTTCTTCAGCAGCTTACAGAGCACGAAATCGTACCCGAGGAATGGGGCGGCGACACTATCTGTGTTCCCGTTTCTGCAAAAACACATATGAATATTGATAAGCTCCTTGAGTCAATACTTCTTGTAGCTGAAATGAGAGAGCTTAAGGCTAACCCCAACAGAAGTGCAAAGGGTATTGTTATTGAAGCAAGACTTGACAAGGGCAGAGGTCCCATTGCAACACTTCTCGTACAGAACGGTACACTCAAGGCAGGTGATACAATCGTTGCAGGTACAGCGGTTGGTCGTGTAAGAGTTATGACCGACTACAAGGGTCAGAAAGTCAACAAGGCAGGTCCTTCCGTTCCCGTTGAGATTGCCGGTCTTACAGAAGCTCCCAACGCAGGTGATGCATTCGACGCTGTTTCCGATGAAAGACTTGCAAGAGAGCTTGTTGAACAGCGTAAACAGAAAGAGAAAGAGGCTCAGTTCAACTCCGTACAGAAGGTTACTCTTGACAATCTGTTCTCAACCATCGAGGCAGGCGAAATGAAAGAGCTTAACATCATCGTCAAGGCTGACGTACAGGGCTCCGTTGAGGCGGTCAAGCAGAGCCTTGAAAAGCTCTCCAACAACGAAGTACGCGTTAAGGTTATTCACGGCGGTGTTGGTGCTGTCAACGAATCCGACGTTATGCTCGCTCACGCATCAAACGCTATCATTATCGGTTTCCACGTAAGACCCGACCCCGTTGCTGCTGCCAACGCTGAGAGAGATCACGTTGAAATGCGTATGTATATGGTTATTTACGACTGTATTGAGGACGTTGAAGCTGCTATCAAGGGTATGCTCGCTCCCAAAATCAGAGATGTTGATCTTGGCCGTCTTGAAGTCAGAAGCACGTTCAAGATTTCAAGCGTTGGCACAATCGCAGGTTGTTATGTTCTCTCAGGTAAAATCCAGAGAAATGCAAAAATCCGTGTTGTCCGTGACGGTATCGTTATCGCAGAGGATGAAATTGATTCACTCCGCCGTTTCAAAGACGATGTTAAGGAAGTTGCAACAGGCTATGAATGCGGCGTTGGTCTTAAAAAGTTCAACGACATCAAGGACGGCGACATCTTTGAAGCATATATAACAGAAGAATACAGAGATCAGTAATTTTTTTCGATTCATAATGTGTGATGAAATGTTGCACATTATGAATCAATGTACATTATGAAAGGGTGAATTATCTTGTCAATGTACAAAAATGACCGAATGGCTGAAGATATAAAGAGAGAGATAACCGCTGTTATCAGAGAGCTTAAGGACCCGAGAGTTCAGGGCAAGCTTCTTACGGTGGTAAGAATAGAATTAGCCTCCGATTTATCCTTCGGCAAGGTTTACGTAAGTGCACTTGAAGGCTTTGAAACAGCAAAAACGGCTGTTCAGGGGCTTGAAAGAGCAAACGGACTTATCCGCAGAGAGGTATGTCACAGACTTAAACTGCGTAAAGCTCCCGAGCTTAAGTTCATTGCTGATGATTCGGTAAAAAAAGGTATTGACCTTTGGGCAGATTATGAGCAGAAGCTCCGAAAGGATAAGACTGATGAGAATAACTAAATCAGAAGCGGCTGAAATTCTGCTTGCAATGGACAATATTCTTATCCTTGCTCACGAAAATCCCGACGGGGATGCGGTGGGCAGCACCTGTGCGCTGTGCAAAGGTTTAAGAAGCATTGGCAAAAACGCGGCGGTAAGTCTTGAAAAATTTTCAAAGAATGACGAAAAGCTCGCTGAAGGTCTTATTGCAACTGCCGACTTCAATTATGACCACATAATCGCAGTTGACACAGCTGACAACAGAATTATGGGCGTTGGAGAGACATCACTGAACAAGAATTGCGAGGTTGAGCTCTGCATAGACCATCATATATCAAATATTTTTTATGCAAAAAACACCTGTCTTGATGAAAAAGCCGCCGCCGCAGGTGAGGTAGTGTACGATATTCTGAAGGAAATGAATATTGAGATAACAAAGGATATTGCAGAGTGCATTTACGTTGCGGTTGCAACAGACACGGGTTGTTTCCGTTATTCAAACACAACTGCAAAAACCTTCCGCACCGCCGCTGATATGGCTGATTTAGGCGCTGATGTTGCCGCTATCAACAAGATTCAGTTTGAAACCAAATCAAAAGAATATGCGGCTATTGAAAAAATGGCAATTTCCTCAATGCAGCTCCATTTTGACGGCAAATGCGCAATACTTGCAATTACAAACGAAATGTATGTTGAAAGCAACGTATCCGACAGTGAAACACAGCCTCTGGCTTCACTCCCCCGCCAGATTGAGGGAGTTTATGCAGGCATTACCGTCAAAGAAAAGAAAAAAGGTATGTGCAGGATTTCCGTAAGGACAAACGCACCTGTCAACGCATCAAAGATTGCCTCATACTTAGGCGGCGGCGGTCATTCAATGGCGGCAGGCTGTTCCTTTGAAGGCAGTGTTGAAGATGCGGTAAAAACAGTGCTTGCATACACCGAAAAAGAACTGAAAGAATCCGGATTGATATGACAGGCTTCATTATTTTTGACAAACCCGAGGGTATTACATCCTTTATCGGAGCAAGAATTATCCGCAGGGTGACAAACGAAAAGAAAACAGGTCATACAGGCACTCTCGACCCTATGGCAACAGGCGTTCTGCCCGTCGCATTGGGTAATGCCACAAGATTTATTGAACTGCTCCCCTGCCACGACAAGGGGTACAGAGCAAGCTTCCGTCTGGGTGAAACAACCGACACGCTCGACATAACGGGAAAAACACTTACCACAAGCGACAATATTCCCGATGAGCAAGACGTTCTTGCAGTTTTTAAGCATTTCAGAGGAGAAATTGAGCAGTTACCGCCGATGTATTCCGCAATTCAGATAGACGGAAAACGGCTTTACGACCTTGCAAGACAGGGTATTGAAGTTGAAAGAGAAAAGCGTAAGGTTACAATATACAGTCTGGAGCATATTTCTCACAATGGTAAAGAATACACGATTGATGTAAAATGCTCAAAGGGCACTTACATCCGTTCTCTTATTGCAGACATAGGCGAAATGCTCGGTTGCGGCGCTGTTATGACATCACTGAGAAGAACATTGTCAAACGGCTTTTCAATTGAAGATGCGCACACCGAACAAGAGCTTAAAAGTGCCGCAGATGCGTCGGTTTTTGTAATTCCCGTTGACAAGGCATTAGAGGCTTATTCTGCATTATACATCACGGATGCGCAGGCAAAAAGGTTTAAAAACGGCGGTGAGCTTGATGCCGAAAGGCTGAAAAAGAAGCTTACCGAAGGCTTATACAGAGTGTATTCTCCCGAAGGCAAATTTTTAGGTTTGGGTGAATATAAAACAAATGAACTGTCTTTAAAAGTCAAGAGGGTTTTTGTTGATGACTGATTTTAAGGATAAAAAAACAGCCGTTGCGCTCGGTACGTTCGACGGCTTGCATAAAGGACATATGTCCGTAATAAATAAGGCTGTTATCCAAAAGGATTACGGTCTTTTGCCTGTTATTCTGCTTTTTTCAGAGCATCCCCGCACAGCCCTTACGGGAAAGCCGAAAAAAACGCTTTTCTGCGGTGAGGTAAAGGACAGAATAATCAGAAACACGGGCTGTGTGCCGTATACAATTGATTTTAACAGGATAAAAAATATGTCCGCTGAAGAATTTGTAAAAGAAATTCTTGTAAAAGAGCTGAATGCAAAAGCGGTCTGCTGCGGATTTAATTACAGATTTGCAAAGGATGCAAGCGGCGACAGCGACACACTCAAACAGCTTTGCAACAAATACGGTATATCCGTTACCGTTTCCGACGAAGTGGTTTTTGAGGGCGAAAGCATCAATTCAACAAGAATCCGAAAGGCAATAGAAAACGGAGATATCCGAAAGGCTAACGAAATGCTTGGCAGGCATTTTTCATACAGCTTTGAGGTTGTTGACGGTGACCACAGAGGCAGGACGTTAGGTTTTCCAACCATAAATCAGTTTTTCTGTGAGGATCTGACCGTGCCGGAATTCGGTGTTTATGCTTCGGCGGCATTCGTTGAGGGCAAATGGTATCCTGCCGTTACAAACATCGGCATACGCCCCACTGTAGGCAACAGCACTCCCCGAAGCGAAACGAGCATTATAGGCTGGGAGGGCAATCTTTACGGCACTTTTACAGAGGTTGCGCTGATTGAATACCTGAGAGAAGAAATAAAATTCCCCGATTTTGATGCTCTTAAAGAGCAAATTAAAAAAGACAGCGAATTGGCAACAGAAATTTTTGAAAGGGAGAACCTGAGATGAAAGTGATACTCGCATCCGCATCACCGAGAAGAAAAGAACTGCTCACTCTTGCAGGCATTGAATATACTGTTATTCCATCGGAATGTGAAGAGGTTTTACCCGACAATATCACTCCAGCAGATGCTGTTGAAGAGCTTGCAAGGCAGAAAGCAGAGGATGTATTTAAAAGACACTCCGACTGTATGATAATTGCCGCCGATACTGTAGTAGCGCTGGGCAACACCATTTTAGGCAAGCCGAAAAACGATGATGACGCTTTCAGTATGCTCACTTCCCTGTCGGGAAACATTCACACCGTTTACACTGGCGTTTGCATAAAAACCGCGGACAGAGAAGAGATTTTCCACTCTGCAACAGACGTGGAATTTTACGAGCTTACCGACAAGGAAATCCGTGATTATATTGCAACAAAAGAGCCCTGCGACAAAGCAGGAGCATACGGCATACAGGGCAAAGGCTCACTTCTTGTAAAGGGAATACACGGCGATTATTTCAATGTTGTAGGACTTCCGCTTGCAGAAACGGTAAGAAGGATAAACAATAATTTAGCGTACCGCTAAATTATTGTGATGATGGATGCCTGACGGCATATGATGGTTTGCTACGCAAAATGATATATGACCTGCGGTCAAATGATATATTTGCCTTTCGGCAAACATTGCGGAAGGGCGTTGCCC
>JAFTVI010000011.1 GCA_017465825.1 Clostridia bacterium | reverse complement strand
GAGCGACGCCCTCGTCGCTCCGAATAATCCAAATCTGCGATTTGGGTTATTACAACAGGTCAAATCAAATTTTTAAATATTATTATTGATAAAAATGGCACATTTTTATCAATCGGCGCGACGGGGGCGACGCGCCCTACGCTAAGCTAAATTATTGTTTATCTTCCGAAAACATTCTCGCTTTCAAGGCGTTTTTTGAGCATATTCAGAATTTTGGTTTCAATCCGTGAAACGTACGAGCGGGAGATTCCAAGAATATCCGCAACATCCTGCTGTGTCATCGGCTCATTGCCGTCAAGTCCGTAGCGCATTGTGATTACCGCTTTATCCCGCGGATTTTTAATCTCGTTAACAAAACGGCGGATCTGCGCGCATTTCATTGACGTGTCGAGGTCATCTATCACGGTGTCCTCCGTGCTGAGCACATCCGCAAGCGTGAGAGGATTGCCCTCGCTGTCAGTTTCAATCGGGTCACTCATAGACACATCCTGCGACGTCTTTTTCAAGCCCCTGAAATACATAAGGATTTCATTTTCTATGCATCTTGCGGCGTAGGTTGCGAGTCTGGTGCCTTTTTCACTTCTGTAGCTGTTCACGCCTTTTATAAGTCCCACAGTGCCGATTGATATAAGGTCCTCCTGATCGCTGTAATTGGAATAATACTTCTTTATAATATGCACCACGAGTCTCAGATTGTGCTCGATAAGCATATTTCTTGCTTCGACGTCACCCTTTTCGGCTTTTTCAAGCGCCTGAGCCTCCTCCTGCTTTGAAAGCGGTGTGGGAAAATACCCGAAATTGCCTATGTGCAATGCAAAGAAAATCAGATCCTTGAAAAAATCCGCAAATGCCAAAAAGTCCAAAATAATCACCTCTGTTAACTTTATGAAAACAGAGGTGTTTTTTTGCAAGTCCGCACAAACGGACAGATTTATTTTATAAGCCAGCCGTAATCCTGACGGCAGTCAATGACATAATCAATGTATACGACATTTTCAATTATTTTATAAATAAGCATATACCGTTTTTCAAAAATAAGATAGCGGTACAGATTTTTCGGTATATTTTCATCTGTCAGAAAAGGACATCTCTTAGGCAACAGTTCCAGAGAGCTTGCTGCATCTTCAAATGCCTGAATCAGCTCGTCCGCGGCATTAATGCTGATATGTCCAAGAAAGGTTGCGTGAGAAACAAGCATCTGCGCCGCATTTTCAGAGATTTCAACAGTATATATCATCGGTTCATCCATTGGTTGTCTCCTTTACGGCATTGCGCATCATTTCTGTAACTTCTTTTATTGTATATCCTTTTCTGCCTGCCATTCTGTCGGCATCTACCTGCAAGAGCTCCTGACGAAGTTTAAGCATTTTCTCCCGTCTTTCAAAGGCTTCGATATCCATAACCACAAGATCGCCCTCTCCGTTTTTTGTGAGGTACACGGGTTCACCTGTTTTTTTGCATAATTCCGAAATTTCATTATAGTTCTGTCTTATTGATGCTGACGGTTTGATATACATATTATCCACTCCTCATAGTATTATTCTGATTAAATTATAATATAATTATGCTATTATGTCAATATTTTATTCGCAAAAGAAAAAGACGAAGAAATAATCCTCGTCTTTCTTTATTATTTTAGAAATGAAATACATTTATCCACGCACTGCTCTGCGGTGAGATTTTCACAGTTCAGGGTGATATCAGCGTAATTTTTATACAGCGGTTCGCGCTCTTTGTAAAGCTCTGCTATGGTATTGCCATTTGGCATAGCCACGCCTCTTGTCTGAATGTTGCCGAGCCGCTTTTCAAGCTCATTTACGGGCAGTTCGAGGTAAATCACCGTGCCGTTTTCTTTAAGCTTCTGCATCGCATCCTTGCCGTACACAGCACTGCCGCCCGTTGCAATAACGCTGTTGGAGAAGTCACACTTTGAAATAATATCATTTTCAATTTTAAGAAAGCCCTGAGTGCCTTCCCTTTCGATTATTTCGCAAAGGCTCATTGAATGCTCACGCTGAATCAGCAGGTCTGTATCAACGAATGAATACAGCATTGACTTGGCAAGCAGAACGCCGATTGTGCTTTTGCCTGCACCGGGCATACCGATTAAAACTACGTTTTTCATAACTGAGCCTCGTATTTCTCCACATCGAACCAGAATTCCACGCCGTCCTCGTGATTTATAACGCCGTAGTCCTGCTTGTGAAGCTTCTGTATAGCCGCAACAATGGCAAGTCCCAGACCGAATCTGCCCTGCGAACGGGACATAGCCTTATCAGCTCTGTAAAAGCTGTCCCAGATATGGTCGATATCCTTGGGAGCTATGGGAGTGCCGCTGTTGAAAATGCTTACTCTGTAGCAATTGCCGTCAATTTTTCTTGCAGATGCTCTTATGAGCATTTCGCCGCTGACGTGAGATACGGCATTTGACATATAGTTGTTGACAACGGTGGGGATTATGAAGGTGTCACCGTATGCAACAATGCCCGAGTCAATGTGATTTTCTATTGTGATGCCTTTTTCCTTAAGTATTTCACTGTTTCTGTCAAACCAGCTGTCGATTATTTCACGCAGATTGAACGCTTCGCTGAGAATCTGATACTCGCCCGATTCATACTTGATGATTTCAAGCAGCTTCATAACGAGGTTGTTCATTCTGTCCGTTTCGGCAATGATGGTATCGCAGTATTTTGCCGCCATTTCGGGGTCGGATTCAAGGAATATTTTAAGTCCCTCGGCATATCCCTGAATGATTGCAATGGGAGTTTTCATTTCGTGTGATACGCCTGAAATGAATACCTGCCTTAATTGGTCAATGGTTTTTTCCTGCTCGATATCGTCCTGAAGCTTTTTGTTCTTCTGCTGAAGGTCAAGAAGGGCGTTTTCGAGTGATTCGGACATCTCGTTGATACTGTCTGAAAGCTCGGAAATTTCCACGATGTTGTTGGTCTCACATTTCTGGCTGAAATTGAGCTTTGCCATATTTTTTGTGATACGGCTCATTTCCTCAAGAGGCTTTGTGGTCTGTTTTACAAGCTTTGACGTAATCAAAAGAGCCGCAATCAGCACCAGCATTGCAACGGATGAAATGAATATGATAGTGATTTTTGTATTAAGGTCAACGGCGGACTTCAATTTGAACAGCTTAATTGTAACGCCCGATTCCGTGTGCCAGGTGCCTACGAGATAGGTGGCATTTTTCTGGGATGAGGCGGTGTCTACGCTCAGATTGAATTCGTTGTAGGTCGTTGAACCAAGGTCTGTGGTAACCGTGTAATTTTTCTTTTCCGTATCGGGAATGATGATAATATCCTGCTTGTAGGGCGGAGTGGACATCTCACCTTTATAGGATGATGAGTATACAAAATCCCCGTCCTTCGTGTAAATTTCAATGGTTACTTCGGATTCACGTTCTACGCTGTCCATAAGTGAAATGAAATTCTTATCACCCGTTATGTAGGCTTCCTCGATCTCTCTTTCGGCAAAGAACATTCTTACAGCCGCATAGCCGAGGTTTACCCAGTCAAGACCTGTGTACGTTGCAAAAATTATAACCGCCATAACAAAGGTAAGTATCAGGGTGATTGTTCTTGACAGCCTTCTGCTCAGCTTGACTGTTGCCGTTTTGTGCTTTTTACGGATTTTGTCTGCCATAATCAATTGCTCTCTATCTTATAGCCTGTGCCGTAGATTGTCTTGATGTGCTTCGTGCCCCAATCACCAAGCTTTGTGCGGAGCCTTGCAACGTGGGAGTCAACCGTTCTCATATCGCCGTCGAAGTCGAAGCCCCATATATCGTCAAGCAGATGCTCTCTTGAGAAAACTCTGTCGGGATTGGACATAAGCTTATTGAGGATGCTGTACTCCTTGAGAGTGAGCATAATTGATTTGCCGTCCAGATACACCTCGTGAGCTTCGATATTCAGCTTCAAGCCGCCCATACTGATGTTGCCGACCTCTTTCTGTGCGTCACGCCTGAGATGCGCCGCAACCCTTTTCATAAGCACGGAGGGACTGCAGGGCTTGGTAACGTAATCGTCCGCACCTGCTTCAAAGCCTGTGAGCTCGTCAAACTCCTGACTTCTTGCGGTAAGCATAATAACGGGAACGTTGGAGGTCTGGCGGATGGTTCTGCAAACCTCCCAGCCGTCGATTTTGGGCATCATAATATCAAGAATTACAAGGGCAATGTCAGGATTTGCCTTAAAGACAGCCAGCGCTTCTTCACCGTCGGTTGCGGAAAGAGGCTCGTAACCGTCACGGCGCAGAAAATCGCAAACAAGATTCATAATGAGTTCTTCATCGTCTGCAACGAGAATTTTTTTCATAACGATACCTTCTTTATATTTATATTTTGCTAATTCGGTCAAAAATGCGTGTGCGCTCAACGGCTCTGATGAAAACAGTGCCAATTATTGAACACATAACAATCTCACCTGCGGAAACCTCGAGAGCTGAAATAAAGAACAGCTCGGCGGTTTTGTCGCCCAGATACCATATCTCAAGACCGATGATAATGCTGTTGAAAATCACGGGAGGCAGTGTTGCGAGCAGTGGAGCACCCTTAAACCTGATATTTCTCAGCCAATAAGTTGATACTGCCGCCAATAATGTGGCAAGAGAGCCGCAGATGATATCAATAATACCGAACGGACTTGACAGATTGGCAATAATACAGCCGATTACAAGACCGGGGATTGCGGCAGGGGTGAATACGGGCAGTACCGTAAGGATTTCCGACAGCCTGAACTGAATTGCGTTATAGGCAAGTCCCAACGCGTTGGATGCGTAGGTCAGGGCAACGTAGAGCGCGGCAATTACAGCCGCCTGTGTGACGTACAGGGTGGATTTTTTGTTCATTGTTATTCTTCTTTCCGTAGTTTTATTTTTGGTCAGGATGGTTCCGAACTGACCGCAGATACCTGCACTTATATATTAACAAACTGTGAAGATAAAGTCAAGAAACAATAATTTAACGTACCGTAGGGCGCGTCGCCCTCGTCGCGCCGATTGATAAAAATGTACCATTTTTATCAATAATGGTATCTAAGAATATGAATTCAGCCTGTTGTAATTAACCAAATCGCAGATTTGGTTAATTCGGAGCGACGAGGGCGTCGATCCCTACGATTTAACCATTCAATTTTCTGCTCAATAAATTATTGTTTATATCCATTATAAAACACAAAAAATGGTAGTTTTCAATTAAGATATAATTCGGACTTTGCTCGGGATGCCGGAGTGACACGCCTACAGATGTATTATAATTTAAGTAAAATTGCAAGAAAGCATTGAATATTACAAATTATTGTGATATACTAACTATGCCAAGCTAACTTAATATGTGACAATTACACCTTTCTATGGAATAATTCTGCCTTTAAAGACCAACATTACTACAATTGGATTTGTTAAAAATGCAAATTCCGTTTATTGTGGTAATGATGGTTCGATGATGTTAATATTTCGGTAATGAATTATTCCAATCACATAAAGTTAGTTTGGCGACTACCGGAGTTTGCATTTTTTGTGCGTTGACTTCGGTTGGCGCACTTTTTTTGTTTTTGGGGGAATTTTTTTATGGAAAAGAATCTTAATGAATACATCAACGCCGTATTGAAAGATTATGAAGATGATAAAAATTCAGGGGATTTTCCCTTCACAGAAGAACAGATAAAACTACAAAATGAATATCACGAATATCAGCATAAATTGTTTGAAATGCTTGACCCGCAACAAAAGGAAGTTTTTAAGAATTACTATGTCTGTATAAGGAAAATGGAACACGCACTCAAAGACGAATGCTTCACGCTGGGATTCTTTCTGGGATTCATCGGCGTAAAAGAATTCGGGAATATATTTGACTGAGAAATATGCTTTGATGATATACCGTAGGGAGCGACGCCCTCGTCGCTCCGATTGATAAAAATGTACCATTTTTATCAATAATGGCATCTAAGAATCTGCATTCAGCCTGTTGTAATTAACCAAATCGCAGATTTGGTTAATTCGGAGCAACGAGGGCGTCGCTCCCTACGATTTAACCATTCAATTTTATGCCGATAAATTATTGTTTATATCCATTACAAATCACAAAAAGTGGCAGGAAAAACCTGCCACTTAATCAATTGTTGTTACAATATTAAAGATATGCGTCGATTGTTTCAAGACCTGCCGCGATACGAAGCACGATTCTTGCGTCTTTAGCTGTGATTTCGCCGTCACCGTCTGTATCAGCAAGATACTCCTGCTCGTCTGTAAGAGTGATAAGGTCTGCCGCTCTGCGGAGAATAATTCTTGCATCTGCTGAGGTGTAAATACCGTCGCCGTCAACGTCACCGTAATTTATAACAAGGTCAGTGTCGCTGTTTTCGGGCTGGTCTACGATATCCTCAACCGTATCCTTAATCTCTGTGTCGAAAAGACGGTCAACGATGTCAACGGGATTTGTTGCAAATGCATCAACGTTGGTAACGGTGTCCTGAAGCTCCTCGCCTACCATACCGATAATGCCCTGAATGAATGCTGTTGCTTTTTCTTTACCCATAGCCTGAATGTCAAGTCCGCCAACGCCTGCAACAACGTCAATAACAACGTTTGTGATGTCTGACATACCTTCTGTTGCAAGAATCTCCTGTACGATTTCAGAAGCAAGGATGCTCTCCATATCAAAACCGCCTGAAGCCTCGGAATCTTCTGCAAAAGCAGGAATGCAGCAAGCCGCACAGAGCACTGCGCTCAGGATAATTGCCATAATCTTTTTTGTCATTAGGAAACACTCCTTAAAATTATTTACTTATTTATTTTAAACCGCAAGGGCAGTTTAACAAATTGATGCACACATTCTCTTTAATGTGTTAAGACCGTAGGTCGTGCCTGTAATCTGGTCCTCCATACCCTCGAACTCTACCGTAACGTAGCCGTCATAGCCGTTTGCGATAAGGGTTGAAAGGCACTGATAAACGGGAACGTCACCGTGACCGATGATTGCACCTCTGAGGTAAGTGCCGCCTCTTGTTTTAAAGAAGCCGTCACAGAAGAAGGGGGCGTTGCCGCTCTTTTTATGAAAATCCTTTGCGTGAACGTGGAATGCATAGGAAGCAAGCCTGCCCACAGCCTCAACGGGATTTTCGTCGGCACACATAAAGTTGCCTATATCAACGAGCAAGCCGAAGTTATCGTTTGCTACGGTGTTTACGATTTTTTCAACTCTCAGGCTCTCCTGACAGAAAAAGCCGTGATTTTCGGTCATAGTTTTAATGCCGTACTGTTTTGCGTACTCCGTGACCTCTCTGATTCCCTGTACTATACGGGGAAGAGCATCGTCAAAGCCCTTGTAACCCCTCGTTTCGCTGTCGTAGCCTCTTGAAGAATCGTGCCGCATAAGCTTTACGCCAAGAGCGTTTGCGATATCAACCTGACCTTTGAGCCGTTTGATTTCCTTGTTGAGGTCGCCCTCACTGCCGTTAATAAAGTCTGCGCCCACGGTGTAAGCAACGGGTTCAATGCCGACGCGCTCACACTCACTTCTGAGAAAAGCCGCGTATTCCGTCATTGACATTCCCTCGGGCGGGTCAAAATCGACAAACTCAATGCCGTCAAAGCCCGTGTCCTTTGCAAGCTGAATACACTCGGCAAGAGTTTTTTCGCCTGAATTTACAAGTCGGCAATAGCTGTATGTACTTACTGAGAATTTCATTTTTTGCCCTCGTTTTTCTTGATTTTGTCCCAATACTCCTTATACGCCTGCTCGTTTTTGTTATCGCCGGGGACGTAATATACGGTGTCCTTAAGCGCATCGGGCAGATACTGCTGATATGTCCAATGGTTGGGATAGTCGTGTGGATAAAGATAGAACTGACCTTTGTTTTCCACCTCTGCACCGTCGTAATGCATATTCTGCAGCTGCCTGGGAATGGGGCCGTAATTGCCTTTTTCAAGGTCTGCCATAGCCGCGTTGATTGCGTCGTGTCCCGAGTTTGACTTGGGAGCATTGCACACGAGAATAACAGCATCTGCAAGGGGAAGTCTTGCTTCGGGAAGTCCCACCTGCAAAGCGATGTCAACGCAGGACTTGACAATGGGCATTATCATAGGATAAGCAAGTCCGACGTCCTCACAGGCACAGACCATAAGCCGTCTGCAGGCAGAGGGTAAGTCACCTGCCGCAAGGATTCTTGCAAGATAATGTATGGCGGCGTCCGCATCTGAGCCGCGCATAGACTTCTGGAATGCCGAGAGCAGATCGTAATGCTCGTCGCCGTCCTTATCGTACCTGAGAGAGGTTTTCTGTGAAAGCTGTTTTGCGTTTTCGAGAGTGATTTTTCTGCTCTCGCCCTCTTTGGGAATGGGTGCACTCAGGTAGAGAAGCTCAACGGTGTTGATTGATTTTCTCACGTCACCGCCGCAAGCGTAAGCAATGTGATTTATAACGCCGTCCTCAATATCGGCAGGACATTTCATCTCCTCGGCAATAAGGCGGAACGCCCGCTCAATCGCGGGAATAACATCTTCTGCGGTTACGGTTTTGAATTCAAACACCGTGCTACGGCTGAGAACTGCGCTGTATATGTAAAAATAGGGGTTTTCGGTAGTAGATGCGATAAGGGTAATTGAACCGTTTTCGATGTATTCGAGAAGTGACTGCTGCTGCTTTTTATTGAAATACTGAATCTCGTCAAGATAAAGAAGTATTCCGTTCGGAGCGGCAACGGTGTCGATCTGCGCCACGATGTTGCGGATATCTGCAATTGAGGCGTTCGTGCCGTTGAGCTTGCAGAGCTTTTTGTTGGTTGATGCCGCAATAATGTTTGCAACGGTGGTTTTACCCGTACCTGACGGACCGTAGAATATCAGGTTGGGAATTACTCCCGATTCGATGATATTCCTCAGCGGTGCGCCCTGAGAAAGCAGATGCCTTTGTCCTACCGCCTCGTCAAGCGTCATAGGTCTTATTCTGTCCGCAAGAGGTGAAGACATAACAAATCCCTTTCTCAAAATAAGTATACACAGTTTATATTAACATATATTTTTGTAAAAATAAAGAGCTAATTTTAAAAAATTTAAAATATATAATAATTTAGCGATATGTTGCTGACGCAACGCGATATATTTTCAATGCGATATATTTGTCGCTAACGCTCAAATGCGATATGATATAAATCCGCGTGCCGACAGGCACATATCGCATACGAATGTATATATCGCACCGTCAGGTATATCGAAAATCCGTTTACGGATTTATATCGCAACAATAATTTATCGCATAGCGCTAAATTATTGTTTACATTATCCCCAGAACTTTAAATATCTCCGCCGCGATATATGAATGTCCTGTGGGTGCGGGATGTACGCCGTCCTGTGACAGCTCGTAAAGGGAGAATTCCTTATCTGCCGCGTTATTGAGAATATCGTACATAGGAATGAAATAATCAGCGTATTTTTCAGCCATACGCTTTGTTACGGCTCTTTTCGGGTCGAGGTCTTCGCTCCAATGTCTTTCGGGATGGGCTGTGAGCGCAAACTGCTCAATGATAAGGATTTTTGCATCCGGGAAATCTGCTTTAAGCTTTGAAAGGAGCAGCTCGTACTCCTGCTCAAAGCGCTCGGGTGAGCAGAATTCATCGGAATCATAGCCTCTCCAGGTATCGTTGATGCCAATCATAATTGAAATAAAATCGGGATTTACAGCCTTGAAATCATCATCGTATCTGTCGAGCAGGTCTCTGACTCTGTTGCCGGAGATACCTCTGTTGATAAAATTTACCTTATTGTCGGGGAAAAGTGTATCGTAAAGGTCTTTAAAGCGCTTTGCGTAACCCTCACCCATATTTTCGGGATAGGTGGCGGTCAGCTCTCTGTTTCTGTCGCAATCGGTAACGCTGTCACCCTGAAAAAGTACGGTTGCACCGTCTTTGAAAAATCTGTTCACAAAAATCGTCCCTTTCTGAAAAAGATAGTTTGTTTTTGCTGAATTTACGGAGCGACGTGGGCGACGCTCCCTACGATTTATCAGCTAATTCTGATATGAAAATTCATTGTACATTGTAAATTGTACATTGTACATTTAACGTTGCTCACTGCTAATTACTTACCGTTTACACAATCAATAAATCTGTGCAGATATTTTCTGCCCTCTTCGGTGCGCTTATAAACGCCGCACTGTTCAAGGATTTCGGAATAAACAATGCCGATTTCCTTTTTGAGGATATCTGCAACGTTATCAGCGTTTATATCGCTGTATTTTGCTTTGATTTGCTCTACCCAATCATAGTGCTTTGAAAGAAGCCCGTCGTTTGCGATGTCTGCGCCGCTGACCATAGCCTTGCCGAGAGCATCCATTTCGCCCTTAAGTCTTGCAGGAAGAACGGCAAGTCCCATAACCTCAATAAGACCGATATTCTCCTTTTTGATGTGGTGATGCTCGGGATGCGGATGATAAAGTCCGTCGGGATAAATATCCGTTGTGATGTTGTTGCGAAGAACAAGGTCAAGCTCGTACTTCTCTCCCCTCTTTCTTGCAATGGGAGTAATAGTATTGTGGGGTGTGCCGTTGGTTTCGGCAAGAATGAGCGCCTCTTCGTCGGAATAGCCGCGCCACGCAAGAAGAATTTTATCAGCAAGCTCAACGATGCTGTCCGTATTCTCGCCTGAAAGACGGA
Source organism: Clostridia bacterium (assembly GCA_017465825.1). Taxonomy (GTDB): domain Bacteria; phylum Bacillota; class Clostridia; order Oscillospirales; family Acutalibacteraceae; genus UBA1081. Next base: position 37,940 of record JAFTVI010000011.1, on the reverse strand, counting down.
TAACGGTCATAGGCCAGTTTACAACGCCTGCTTCAACATCGTCAAAGCCGTTGAACGTGAACTTCTCGTCAATCTGAGCCTTCGCCATAGCGAACTCGTAATGACCGCCCTGAAAATGCTCGTGTGAGAGAATTGAGCCGCCGACGATGGGCAGGTCTGCATTCGAGCCCACAAAATAATGGGGCAGATACTTGACTATATCAAAAAGCTTTCTGAATGCGCTTTTGTCTATTTTCATAGGAGTATGAGCGCCGTTGAACACGATGCAATGCTCGTTGTAGTAAACATAGGGCGAATACTGAATGAACCACTCACCGCCGTCAACGGTCAGCGGAATAATTCTGTGATTTTCTCTTGCAGGGTGATTCACTCTGCCTGCATAGCCTTCATTCTCCTTGCACAGAGCGCACTTGGGGTACGATGCGGCTTTCATTTTTGCGGCGGCGGCAATAGCCTTGGGATCCTTTTCGGGCTTTGAAAGGTTGATCGTTATATCCATTTCGCCGTAAGGTGTTTCGGCAAGCCATTTCATATCGTTACGCACGCGGTAGGTTCTTATGTAATCGGATGCACGGCTGATATTGTAGTACCAATCGGTTGCCTTTACGGGATCTTCAGCGTAAAGAGCATTGAATTTAGCGATAAACTCAGAGGGTCTGGGCATCATACAGTTCATAATTTTTGTGTCAAACAAATCCCTGTATGTAACGCTGTTCTCGATAATGCCCTGCTCACAGGCGTAGTCAAGCATAACGGCGAGAATGTCCTCAACAGGTGCATCGTTGCAGGGCTCGGCATCCTCGAAAGAATCAAGATGAAGCACGTCAAGTATAAGATTGCGGCAGTAGATTCTGTCCTCTTTTTCAAAAAGAGAATTCTTTTCGCCGTAGTTAAGCAAGGATTCAATTGCGGAAAAAACGGTCATAATTTTAGCTCCTTATGTTGATTTAATTCATAATTCATAATGCATAATTCATAATTAGATAAAATTGAAACTGTGCGCAGTGATTGTATTTTAAATGTTACAATGGTTCAAAAGGCGGAGCCTTTTCCACAATTGTGAATTATGAATTGTGAATTATGAATTCTAATAAATTACTGTTTATATATATTATACATTTATATCGGAATTCTTCAAGTATCTATTGCAAATTTTTTTATAATAATATATAATATCTGCGGTGATAATAATGGAACAAAGCAAAATTGACAGAATAAACGAATTGGCAAGAAAATCAAAAACAGCAGGACTTACGGATGCAGAAAAGGAAGAGCAGAAAATCCTGCGTGCCGAATATGTGGCTTCATTCAAGGCCTCACTTGTGAATCAGCTTGAGCACACGACGATAGTCAATCCCGACGGCTCAAGGCACAAGGTAACAAAAAAAACAAAATAAAGTCATCTCCCGAATTCATTTTCGGGATATTTTTATTATTTCGGGGAACAGATAAATAATAATGTACAATGAATGAAAGGGCTTCGCCCTTTAACCCAAATTATATTATTCGATAATTATACATTGTAAATTGTAAATTGTACATTGTACATTAAATGAAGGATGTGTTTTTATGGCTAAAGTTCTGAAAGATGTGCGCCCCTTCGGCATCCGTGACAAGTTAGGATATTTATTCGGCGACTTCGGAAACGATTTCACCTTTGTTTTTTCAACTACGATATTGATGAAATTCTACACGGACGTTATGGGCGTGTCCGCAGGCGTGGTGGGCACTGTTATGATGCTTGCAAGGTTTGTTGACGCCTTTACAGATGTCACAATGGGCAGAATCTGCGACAGGAGCAAGGGCAACAGGCACGGCAAATTCAAGCCCTGGATTCTGAGAATGTGCGGTCCCGTGGCAATAGCATCCTTTCTTGTTTACCAGAGCTCACTGGTCAATCTGCCTATGTGGGCAAAAATCTGTTATCTTACCGTAACGTATATTTTATGGGGATCCGTTTTCTACACGGCGATAAACATCCCCTACGGCTCGATGGCATCCGCCATATCACCTGAGCCGTCGGAAAGGCAGTCACTTTCCACATTCCGTACAATGGGCGGCGTGTTTGCAGGTGTTATCATCGGCGTAGGACTGCCCTTATTTGCTTACCAAAAGAACGAGGCAGGCAAGGAGATCCTTGTGGGCAGCAGGGTCACGCTGATTGCTGGTATTTTCTCAATCCTTGCGGTAATATGCTATCTGCTGTGCTACTTTATGATAACCGAAAGAGTGCGGCCCGAGGTGAGCGAGGACGCGTTCAAAAGCAATTCCATTGGCAATATGTTCAAAAACGCATTCAAAAACAGAGCCTTGATTTCAATTATAGTTGCATCAATAGTAGTTCTGCTTGCACAGCTTACTATGCAGAATATGGCAGGCTACGTATACCCCGAATACTACAACAACGCAACGGCGCAGTCGCTTTCAAACGTGTTTATGCTTGTGGGAATGACAGCCGCCGCACTTATAACAAATCCCGTAACGAAACGGTTCGGCAAGGCGGAAATCAGCGTATTTTCGAGCATTTTTGCCGCTGTCGTATGCATTGTGATGTACCTTTTCCGCCCCGAAAACGTGTGGATATATATTATTCTGCAAACGCTGTGCTGGTTCGGTCTGGGTATGTTTTCAATGGTAAGCTGGGCGCTGATTACGGATGTAATTGACTACTCCGAAATCAGAAACGGCATCCGTGAGGACGGTGTGGTGTACGCGCTTTACTCCTTTGCAAGAAAGCTCGGTCAGGCATTTGCATCGGGACTTTCAGGCTGGTTGCTGACCCTTATCGGCTACAATGAAAGCGCCGCAAGCCTCGGCGTTGCACAGACACCGCAGGTGCTCGACGGCATTTACGATATCTCAACATTGGTACCCGCCGCAGGCTTCATAATGCTGGCAACTGTGCTGTGGTTCTGGTATCCCCTGCACAAAAAACAGGTGGATGAGAATGTGAGGGTTTTAAAAGAAAAGCACGGGCAATAATTTATCGGCGGATGCCGATAAAAATGAGTAAGTAGCAATTAGCAATGAGTAATGGTGGAAAGGGCGTTGCCCTTTGACCCGTTTTATACAAATCAAGCCCGTAGGGCTTCCTCAATTGCTCATTTCTCACTGCTCATTGCTCATTAAAAAAAGGATGTCTTCCGACATCCTTTTGCAATTATTAATTTTTGGGGAGCATTTTTTCCATACCGCCCATATAGGGACGAAGTGCAACGGGGATATTGACACTGCCGTCTGCGTTGAGGTTATTCTCAAGGAATGCGATAAGCATTCTGGGAGGTGCAACAACGGTATTGTTAAGAGTGTGAGCGAGATATTTGCTGTCCTTACCCTTTACTCTGATTGAAAGGCGTCTTGCCTGTGCATCGCCAAGATTTGAGCAGGAGCCGACCTCAAAATACTTCTGCTGTCTGGGTGACCAGGCTTCAACGTCGATTGACTTGACCTTAAGGTCTGCAAGGTCGCCTGAGCAGCACTCAAGAGTTCTTACGGGGATATCAAGTGAGCGGAACAGGTCAACTGTGTTCTGCCAGAGCTTGTCGAACCACATTTTGCTCTCCTCGGGCTTACATACAACAACCATTTCCTGCTTTTCAAACTGATGAATTCTGTAAACGCCGCGTTCCTCAATGCCGTGAGCGCCCTTTTCCTTACGGAAACAGGGTGAATAGCTTGTAAGAGTGAGGGGGAGCTGTTCCTCGGGTATCATCTGGTCGATGAACTTGCCTATCATTGAATGCTCGCTTGTGCCGATAAGGTAAAGGTCCTCGCCCTCGATTTTGTACATCATAGCCTCCATTTCGGCAAAGCTCATAACGCCCGTTACAACGTCAGCACGAATCATAAAGGGAGGTACGACGTAGGTAAAGCCTCTGTCGATCATAAAATCCCTTGCGTAGGAGATAACTGCGGAGTGAAGTCTTGCAATATCGCCCATAAGGTAATAGAAGCCGTTACCTGCAACGCGTCTTGCGGACTCAAGGTCGATACCGCAGAAGCGCTCCATAATATCGGTGTGATAGGGAATTTCAAAGTCGGGAGTAACAGGCTCGCCGTACTTCTGAACCTCAACGTTCTCGGAGTCGTCCTTGCCTACGGGAACGCTCTCGTCGATGATATTGGGAATAATCATCATAATCTTTTTAATCTGCTCGGACAGCTCTGTTTCCTTAGCTTCGCAAGCGGCAAGCTGCTGAGCCTGCTCGGCAACGGTTTTCTTTGCCTGCTCTGCCTCGTCCTTTTTGCCCTGAGCCATAAGTGCGCCTATCTGCTTGGAAATCTTATTTCTTGATGCACGGAGGTTGTCCGCCTCGGATTTGTTTGCTCTGTACTCCCTGTCAAGCTCAATTACCTCGTCAACAAGGGGGAGCTTGCTGTCCTGAAACTTCTTTTTGATGTTTTCCTTGACAACATCGGGGTTTTCTCTTAAAAATTTAATATCAATCATTTTCTATTCTCCTATTCATCAAACAATTTTGCAAGTTTTTTCAGATCTTCCTTATCGAAGAATTCAAATTCAAGCTTACCGCCTTTTCCGGACTCTTTTACCGTTACTTTTCTGCCTAAAATATCTGAAAGTGAAAGTTCAACCTCGCTGTAGAAGGTGTCGCGTTTTTTCACCTTTGCAGGCTGTTTTTCTTTGTAAGAATTGAGCTGTTTTACGAGCTTTTCCGTTTCTCTTACGGAGAGCTTGCGCGTAATGATTTCTTCCGCTGTTTCCTCAATAACTGTCTTATCCTCAAGGGAGAGCAACGCTCTTGCGTGACCTGCTGAAAGGAATTCATCACTTACAAGACCTCTGACCTTCTCGGGCAGATTCATAAGTCTTAGTGTATTTGTCAGCGCGGAACGGGATTTGCCCAATTTCTGTGCCGCCTGCTCCTGAGTAAAGCCGTGCTCCTCGATAAGACGGCTGATGCCCTCTGCCTCTTCGATAGGATTCAGGTCTTCACGCTGTAAATTCTCGATAAGAGCGATTACGGCAACCTCGGAATCGGTCAGTGCACGCACGATTACGGGAACCTGTGTAAGACCTGCAAGACGGGATGCTCTCCAACGCCTTTCACCTGCCACGAGCTGATAACTGCCGTCGGACAAGGGGCGGACAATAAGAGGCTGTAAAACGCCGTGTTCCTTTATACTCTCTGAAAGCTCGGAAAGAGCTTCGTCATCAAAATACTGTCGGGGCTGATGCTTGTTTGGTTCAATGTCGCTCAATTTCAGCGTGATAACGCTTTTTTCGTCCGCAAGCTCCTCAACGGAGTTGTCCACAAAGAGCGCATTTATGCCTCTGCCTAATCCGCTTTTTTTAGGTGGCATTTAAATTCTCCTCCCACACGTAAAACAATTATATATATTATATTAAAAAAATATGCGGTTGTCAATAATACACAATGCATAATTCAAAATTCATAATTCATAATAATTTTGCCTGCGCTGAAAATCAGATGGATTGCTTTACTGATTAATCTTGACAAAAAATGATATATTCGGTATAATCACATCGGTCGAGAGGTAATCGGCGTAAAAAAGGCGGTTGGCACACACTCCGAGAGGAGGTGTTGCATTATGGATCTTTCTACTTTAATTATTGTATTACTTTTAGTAATTGCAGTCAGTGAAGCAATTAAGAACATAAAAAATAACCGCCCTGTTGGACATTTAGGGCAGCTATTTAAAAAATTCACCTAAAAGTCAACCGCTTTAAACGATTGCCTCTTGGCTTTATTATAGCAGAATAATTATATATTGTCAAGCACCGTCAGGTGCTTTTTTAATGCGTAACACAATGAACAATTTACAATGTACAATGTACAATTTACAATAACCGCAAATAAATATTGATTATTATAATTTTTTGTGATATACTGACTATGCTACACAAAATAGAATATATAATGCGAACAATGGCATTTTCTTTTATAGAGATGCTGTATCTTTTTGTATGTTTGTATTTCTGCTCGTCGTTTTTGAATTTTGCAAAACCGCAAATTCCGACAGACGATGGGCAAATTTCAGCAGATATGATTGAAAATGACCATATATTCTGTTTTGTGTAGCAACAAGCGGAGTTTGCGTTTTTCGGTGCGCCGGCTTCGGTTGGTGCACTTTTTTTATTTGGAGTGGATTTTAATGTTTGAAAAATTTGATAAGTACGTCTTAGACGCCTTGGACGCTTATGAAGCAGAAAAAAAATTCAGGATTTTATGTTTTTACGGAAGCAGAAAAAAAGTTGATGAAAGAATATGAGGATTGTTATTCAAAGTTTATACAAATGCTTGACGATAATCAGAAAGAGGTATTTGAAGCTTACCGCTTCTGCTTGTTAAAAAGAGAAATTGCTGCTAAGTCTGAATATTTCACAGAGGGATTCATCTGCGGCATTATCGGACTGAAGGACCGTGATGCTTTATTTGAAGATATGATGTTGGATTAAAAAAACAGCACCCTGCGGTGCTTGACAATAATTATTGCATATGCCATAATAAAGCCAAGAGGTAATCGTTTTAAAGCGGTTGGCTTCGTTTTTTTTGTTAAATAGCTGCCCTAAGCGTCAACAGGGCGGTTATTTTTTATCTTATACCGTAGGGGTGCTCATTGAGCGTCCGTTCGAAAAGGTAAAAATCTGCACAAAACAAAAACAGAGAATCAAAGCTCCCTCATTGAGGGAGCTGGATTTTGCGTAGCAAAAGACTGAGGGAGTTAAAATTTACAGTAACTTTACTCCATCCGTCGCCTTCGGCGCCACCTTCCTCAAAGAGGAAGGCTTGTTCTCTTTGTTAATTTTGTGCTGTCGTTTGAAGACGCCCGATAGACACGCTCTACAATATCAATTCAATTTCCCGATAAATCATTGTTTGTCTGTAAACCAAAAATAAGGGACAGCGTTGGCTGTCCCTGTTTGTTAAATTGTGATGTTTTTGCCGATATAGATAGGATATGTGGTATCGCCCGAGATATTCTTTCTGGGTCTGATAACGCCGTGCTTATCCATAATTACGCAATTAAGGTCTGCATCCTCACCGATGTAGCAGGACTGCATAATGATTGAATTCTTTACAACTGCGCCCTTTGCAACGTGAACGCCTCTGAAAAGGATTGAATTCTCAACCGTGCCCTCGATTTTGCATCCGTCTGCGATGTAGGAGTTCTTTGTGCTTGAGCCGATACCGTAGATAGACGGCATATCGTCGTTTACCTTTGTGTAAACGGGGCTTTCACGGTCAAAGATCTGCTCTCTCTTTGCAGGGTCAAGAAGATCCATACTTGTGTCGAAATATGACTGAACGGAGTCGATAACGGAGCAGTAAGTGTCAATCTTATAGCCGTAGATATTGAGCTTTTCAACGTTCTTCATAATAACTTCTTTTTCAAAGACGTCGTAGTCACCTGCAGTTGCCTGATTTACAAGTCTTTCAAGAAGTGACTTTCTCATAACGAGGTAGTTTACGCCGTAAGCGCCTTCGCCCTCTTCTGCAACGGGAGGAACAGCAACCTTGCGGATCTTGTCATCCTCACCGAACTTGAAATGCATAACGTTAGCCAACTGAGGATATCTGCCCTCTTTATAGCAGATTGTGATATCGGCGTTCTTTGCCATATGGTACTCAATAAGCTTGCCGAAGTCCATATTGCAGACGATATTTGTATCGCAGAGAACAACATATTCTTCCTTTGACATATGGATAAACTCCATAATGCCTCTCAATGCGTCAAGACGGTTTGTGTAAGCGCCCATACCTCTGTTGAACGGGGGCAGCATAAACAGACCTTCGTTTTTTCTTGAAAGATCCCAGGGCTTACCTGTGCCGAGGTGATCCATAAGTGAGCGGTAGTTGCTCTTGGTAACAACGCCGACCTTTGAAATGCCGCAGTTTACCATATTTGAAAGAGCGAAGTCAACGAAACGGTATCTGCCGCCGTAGGGAACTGAGCCCATTGTACGCAGTGCGGTAAGGTCGCTGATGCACTCTGAATAAGTATCGGTATAGAGAATACCTAAAACATTATTTGCTCTCATACCGTTGCACCTCCTTCAACATCTTCAACAACCATTGTTTTTGCTTTTACCTTTGCCTTTTCGCCGATTGTAAGAGCGGGACCGACAACGGCAACGCCCCATTCATCGCGGTTTTCAACCTCTTCGGGGTCTTCACCGACTACTGCACCGCTTCTGATAACTGCATTTTCTGCAACCATAGCGTACTGCACCTTTGCGCCCTTTTCGATTTTTGCGCCGGGCATAACGATTGAATATTTAACCTGTGCGCCCTCTTCAACGATAACGTTTGAGAAGAGAACGGAGTAATCAATTTCACCCTCTATATGGCTTCCGCCCGTTACAAGTGAATTCTGCACCTGAGCCTTATCGGAGATATACTGAGGCGGTGTTACGGGGTTGTTTGAATAGATTTTCCAGCTTGTGTCGGAAAGGTCGATATTTGCAACGGGATTGAGCATATCAAGGTTAGCTTCCCAGAGAGAATCGATTGTTCCTACGTCCTTCCAGTAGCCGTCAAAGGGGAATGCGTACATTCTCTCCCCTGCTGTGTGCATTGCAGGGATAACGTCCTTACCGAAGTCGTTGGAGGAGCCTTCCTTTTCTTCGTCTGCAATAAGATACTCGCGAAGCTTGCTCCAGGTGAACATATAAACACCCATTGAAGCCTTGTTGCTCTTGGGATTCTTGGGTTTTTCCTCAAATGCGGTGATCTTGCCGTCGTCATCAACGAACATAAGACCGAATCTTGATGCCTCTTCCCACGGTACTTCGAGCATAGCAATCGTGCAGGCTGCGTCCTTCTCCTTATGGAACTTAAGCATCTCGGAGTAGTCCATTTTGTAGATATGGTCACCCGAAAGAACCGCAACGTATTCGGGATTGTATCTGTCAATAAAATTGATGTTCTGATAAATGGCGTTTGCCGTGCCTCTGTACCAGTCCGTACCCTTTATCTGCTGATAGGGTGAAAGGATATGCACGCCGCCGTTGGCTCTGTCAAGGTCCCACGCCTGACCGTTGCCGATGTAATCGTTAAGCTCAAGAGGCTGATACTGGGTGAGAACGCCCACCGTATCAATGCCGGAGTTTACGCAGTTTGAAAGGGGGAAGTCGATAATTCTGTACTTACCTCCGTAGGGCACTGCCGGTTTTGCCACGTTTTTTGTGAGAATACCAAGTCTGCTGCCCTGACCGCCGGCAAGCAGCATTGCAAGACATTCGGTTTTTCTTGCCATTGAAATCATCCTTTCTTTTTTTCGTTTTTTCTGATTTTAAGATAAACGGCTGAAAGCGGTGGCAGAGTAAGGTCTATTGAGCAGTCCATACCGTGCATAGGTGCTTTCTTCGTTCTGTAAACACGTTTTTTGGTGTATGCCGTTCCGCCGAACTCTTTTGCATCGGAGTTGAATACAACGTCATACGAGCCTTTTTCGGGAACGCCGATTTTATAGGAATCTCTCGCAACGGGAGTAAAGTTGCACACAACAACGACCGTTTCGCCCTTTTCGTCCGTTCTTGTGAATGCGATAACGGAATTGTCGCAGTCATCGCTGACTATCCATTTAAAGCCGTCCCAGGAGTAGTCGATCTCCCACATCGGTGAGTTATCTTTATAAAAATGATTGAGCTGTTTTACGTAATTATGGAGCTGACGGTGTGAATCGTAGTCAAGCAGGAACCAGTCAAGAGGCTTTTTCTCATCCCATTCGATGAACTGACCGAACTCCTGACCCATAAACAGGAGCTTTTTGCCGGGATGAGCGTACATATAGCCTAAAAACGCCCTCATAGCGTGGAATTTTTCTTCATAAGCACCGGGCATTTTGTCAAGCAATGACTTCTTGCCGTGAACTACCTCGTCGTGGGATATGGGAAGCACAAAATTCTCGGAAAATGCGTAGAACAGCGAGAATGTAACAAGGTCGTGATTGTATTTTTTGAAGTAGCCGTCAAGTGAAGAATATTTGAGAATGTCGTTCATCCAGCCCATATTCCACTTGAAGTTGAAGCCTAATCCCCCCACAGCGGTGGGTTTTGTAACAAGAGGCCAGGCTGTGCTTTCCTCGGCGATAACGAGCGCGTCGGGGTGCTCGCAGAAAACAACTTCGTTAAGCTTGCGCAGGAATGCAACCGCCTCAAGATTTTCTCTGCCGCCGTTTTTGTTGGCTATCCACTGTCCCTCGTCTCTGCCGTAGTCAAGGTAGAGCATTGATGCAACGGCGTCAACGCGAAGTCCGTCAACGTGATACTCTCGCAGCCAGAACTCTGCGCTTGAAAGCAGAAAACTGCGAACCTCGTTTTTGCCGTAGTCGAATATTCTCGTGCCCCACTGATAATGCTCGCCCTTGCGAGGGTCGGCATATTCGTAGCAGGGAGTGCCGTCAAATTCGTAAAGTCCGTGAGCATCCTTGGGGAAATGGGCAGGAACCCAGTCCAGAATAACTCCTATACCGTTTTTATGACATTGGTTAACAAGATATGCAAAGTCCTCGGGTGCGCCGTAGCGTGAGGTGGGAGCAAAGTATCCCGTTACCTGATAACCCCAGGAGCCGTCAAAGGGATACTCCGTAAGTGGCAGAAACTCAATATGAGTGTAACCCATATCCTTTACGTAAGGAATCAACGAATCCGCAAGCTCTCTGTAAGAATAGAAATTGCCGTCACCGTGCATTTTCCACGAACCCGCGTGAACCTCGTAAATATTGACGGGTGATGCATAGATGCTGTTCTGCCTTTTCTCAGCCTGCCAGTCGGCATCATCCCACTGAAAAATGCTTATGTCGTAGAATTTTGACGCCGTATCGGGTCTTGTTTCCGTATGAAAACCGTAAGGGTCGGCTTTCATAAATTTTTTGCCGTTTTCAGCAAGGATGCAATATTTATAAGTATCGTAAACGCTGATACCCTCAATCACGGCTTCCCATATACTGCCGCCGTTGATGCGTGTCATAGGATCTGCGCTGTCTGACCAGCCGTTGAAATCACCGACAACGCTTACAGCCTTTGCATTGGGCGCCCACACACGGAAAACCACCTTGCCGTCCGCCGTCTTATGAGCACCCAAAAACTCATAAGCTCTTGCGTTTGTACCCTCGTGAAACAGGTACATCGGCACACGGTATTCGTCCTTTATTTTTCTTTCCACAAAAACACCCCTTTGCATCCATTGTATAATTAAGATTATTTTATCAAATTTTTTTTAATATTTCAAGATGTTTTTTGACTATATTGCAAGAGAGGCTACTAATATTTTTTACCGTTTCTTGTATAGTTTGCACAAATATGGTAGTTCAACACTCGAAAAAGTGCGAAAAAACGAAATGATAGACAATAATTTATCGTACCGCTAAATTATTGTAGTTAGGAGTGATGAGTTAGGAGTTAGAAGTTAAGGAAGCCGCAAAGCGGCTTGGATTCAAATGGTTCAAAAGGCGGAGCCTTTTCCTTCATTCCTCACTTCTCACTCCTCACTGCTAACTGATAAATTATTGTTTATCCGACATTTAAAACAATTACATCCACAAACCATTTTGGTTTATATTTCAATATACCATTTTGGTTTCCCGTATAATAAAATATATTTATTATCGGGGTGATTATATGATCCGTAACAGATTAAGAGAATTGCGTGAGGATAAAGACCTGTTGCAAAAAGATATTGCGGCTGTAATCAACTGCACGCAGGTATGTTATTCCCGTTACGAGCTGGGGAAACGTGACATTCCTACGGATGTGCTTGTAAAACTGTCAGATTATTATTCTGTTTCAATTGATTATATTCTCTGCCAGACGGATAAGCCCGAAAAACAGAAATGAGAAACAAGAATTCAGTGTTATTCCGTAGGGCGCGTCGCCCCCGTCGCGCCGATTAATAAAAATGTGCCATTTTTATTAATAATAATATTAAAATCTAACTTAACCCGTTATAATTATCCAAATCGCAGATTTGGATTATTCGGAGCGACGAGGGCGTCGCTCCCTACGATTTACAGTTCAATTTATTACTGAATTATTGAAAACAAAAAACAGGGATAGCTTATGCTATCCCTTAAATTTTTATATTTTAATCAAAATCAATTTCGGCGAGAAGCTCTTTGAGTGCTTTAGCGTCGTTAGCGGTGAGAGTAACCCCTTTACCCATCTTTTCGTGGTCGGGACCCCAATCACGGATATCATACTTGGGCTCCTTGCCGTTCCAGCTGATAAGATTAAGCTCCTTTGCCCAGCCGCCGGCTCCTTCGGATATAACACCGAATGTTTTTACAATTTCGTAACTGAATTCCGCCATAGTACAACCTCCTGTTTCTATTTACTCAATTATAGTATTAATTAAAATAAAAATCAAGAGTTTTTTAAGAATATATTATGGATATTCAACAAGTAAATGTGAATAAATTGTAAACATTTTGAGTTTTTTAGTTTTTTCTGCGTTTTTGAGTATTGATTTCACCCCGTTTGCCCTAAGGATGGGAGCCAACCCGAAACAATATCCAATAAACAAAGGAAAGGATGATGAAATGAAAAAACTCACCCGCCGTGAACAGCTTTTCTGCGCCGCATACGCAAGCTGTCTTAACGGCAGAGAGGCGGCATACAAAGCCGGCTACACGGTCTGTCCCGAAATGCACGCGAGAAAGCTTTTGCGAAACGGACTGATAAGGGAGCATATTGAAAAAATCTCCGAAGAAAACAAAATTACACTCAATGAAGTAAAAGCAGGCTTGCGCCGTATAGCCTTTGCCTCCTCCGCCGATGCCGTAAGGCTGATTCTTGAGGAAAATCCCTCGTCCCTTGACGTGGAATCACTTGACCTTTTTAACGTGTCCGAAATAAAAAGACCTAAGGGCGGCGGACTTGAAATCAAGTTTTTTGACCGCATAAAGGCACTTGAAAGGTTGGGCGAGCTTACCGAATCCGCCCGTGAGCAGACTGCCGGCTGTGTATCATTTTATCAGGCGCTTGAAAACAGCGCTGAAAGACAGGATGATACCGATGAAATTTGATACCTTTTCAAAAAAACAGCTCACAGTGCTCACCTGGTGGTGCAAAAACAGCAGATACAGCGATTTTGACGGCATTATATGTGACGGAGCGGTAAGAAGCGGCAAAACCCTTTGTATGTCGTTATCATTCGTTGCCTGGGCGATGGGCAATTTCAATGACACATCCTTTGCGCTGTGCGGCAAAACCGTCACCTCCCTGAGAAGAAATCTTGTAACTCCTTTACTGCCTGTTCTCACCGATTTAGGCTTCAGCTGCCGCGAAAAAATCTCTCAGGGAATTGTTGAAATAGAATACGGCAACGCAAAAAACAGATTTTATCTGTTCGGCGGCAGGGATGAGTCCTCAGCGGCACTTATTCAGGGACTCACCCTCGGCGGTATTCTGCTTGACGAGGTGGCACTTATGCCCCGCTCCTTTGTTGAACAGGCGGTTGCACGATGCTCCGTTACCGGCTCAAAGCTCTGGTTCAACTGCAACCCCGAAAATCCCCTGCATTGGTTTCACAAGGAATGGATACAGAAAGCAAAAGAGAAAAACTGCCTGTATCTGCACTTTGTAATGCAGGACAATCCCTCTCTGCCCCAATCTATCATTGAGCGCTACCGCTCCCTTTATTCGGGCGCATTCTACGAGCGCTTCGTTGAGGGCAAATGGGTAGCCGCAGAGGGACTTGTATATCCCTTTTTCAACAGGGAAACCAACGTATGCACTCCGCCCGACGATTGCAGTGAATATTACATCTCCTGCGATTACGGAACTGTCAATCCCTTCTCCTTAGGTCTGTGGGGCTACAGCGGCGGAGTGTGGTACAGAACAGACGAATACTACTGGTCGTCAAAAAAAGAGGGCAGTCAGAAAACCGATGAAGAATATTACGCTCAGCTCGAAAAGCTGGCAGAGGGTAAGGACATTGAAAGCGTTATCGTTGACCCCTCCGCCGTCAGCTTTATTGAATGTATACGCCGACACGGCAGATTCCGTGTAATTCCTGCAAAGAATGACGTTGCAGACGGCATACGGCGTGTATCCGAAGCGCTCAAAAGCGAAAAAATCAAAATTTCGGGCAACTGTACGGATATTCTCAGAGAATTCGGTTTATATCGCTGGGATAACGGCTCAGCGAAGGACTGCCCCAGAAAAGAACACGATCACGCAATGGACGATATGAGATATTTTGTGTCTACGGTGCTTTACGGCGGTGCAGACAGTTCGTTCTTCGTTCTTGCAAGTGAAAGGATGTGAACAATATCAGACCGTTCTCAAAAAAAGAACGCAAAAATTATTCTCACGCCGCAGTTACGGCTGTTCCGCAGACTGCTTCGCGCCCGTTCGCTCAGCTGCTGGGTGATTCAAAAAGCTTTTTTGCAGAGCGTCAGCTTTACGAAAACCTTAAAAACAACGTGCCCGTAATCAACGGGGCAATATCCAAAATCGTGCGTCTTACAGGCGGTTTTACCGTGACCTGTCCCGACAAAAAATACGAAAAGCTGCTTTCGGACTTCCTTGCAAACGTCTGCGTAGGCGGTAACTCGGTGGGAATTGATGCGTTTATTGACTTATACCTTGACCAGCTCCTTACATACGGCACTGCTGTGGGTGAAATGATTATGAATAAGGATATGCGTTCATTCTCACTGTACAACAGCGAGCTTAATAATATCGTACTTAAGCGCAACGGAAAAAATCCTATGCAGATTGACATATGCAATGCATCACAGGGAACAGGAACACCTGTTGCAAATCAGAACACCATTCTCATCTCGGTGCTTGACCCCGATGCAGGCAGGCTTCACGGCAACTCATTGCTCAAGGGACTTCCCTTTGTAAGCGGTGTGCTGATGCAGATTTTTGAGTCGATTGCCTCCAACTGGGAGCGTATGGGCAATCTCAGGTACGCCGTTACCTACCGTCCGCAGAATGACGCTCTTGAAAAAGCCTACGCCAAGGACAGAGCCTTGCAGATTGCGAAAGGCTGGAGCGATGCGATGAAATCGGGCAATGAGATCAAGGATTTTATTGCCGTTGGTGACGTTGACATAAAGGTCATCGGTGCGGACAATCAGATTCTTGACAGCGAGATCCCCGTAAGACAACTTATGGAGCAGATAATCGCAAAAACAGGTCTGCCGCCCTTTATGCTCGGTCTTAACTGGTCAACCACTGAGCGTATGGCTCAGCAGCAGACGGATATGCTCACAAGTGAGCTGTACCATTACAGGCGTATTCTCACCCCCGTGATAACGAAAATCGCAACGATGTTTTTAAGAATGAACGGCTGTACGGACAGCTGTACCGTAATCTGGGATGACATATCCCTGCTTGACGAAACCGAGCAGGCAAAAGCACGCTATTACAACGCTCAGGCAGAAAAATATCACGCCGAAGCTGTGGCTTTGGGGAAAGGAGAATAATTTTGGCTGAATATACTATCAACAAAAGCTCGAACATAATACATTCCGGCACGGGCGTACCCACCGCTGAGGACATTGAGCTGATTTCCCGTTTTGCGCGGAAAACGCCCGATGCAAAGGACATTTACACCTTCACTGTAACCCTTTGCGACAACGAGGTTGACCGCGACTGCGAGAGGTTTTCGCTCAGCGCAATAAACGCCTTCAGGGATATGTTCG
Source organism: Clostridia bacterium (assembly GCA_017465825.1). Classification (GTDB taxonomy): domain Bacteria; phylum Bacillota; class Clostridia; order Oscillospirales; family Acutalibacteraceae; genus UBA1081. Next base: position 22,301 of record JAFTVI010000011.1, on the reverse strand, counting down.
TGGGCGTTACGGGCATATTTGACCACAGTATGAAAAGCTGTGACCAGACTGCGAGGATTTATAAAACACAGGTCATTACCGACTCTGTACGCACAACCTCCTGCGGCGAGCCTTACACTTATCTCAAGGCGTGGTGCTATATGCTCCGTGCTGAGAAAAACGCATCGTTGATTGAAGAAATCGATGCAGGAATCAAAAAGGAAGTGAGCATCAGCTGCAGTGTAAAATCGCGCATCTGCTCCGTCTGCGGCAAGGATATGCGCACCCACGACTGTCCTCACACACAGAGCGAAACGGTAAACGGCAAGGTCTGCCACGCGATCCTCACCGACGCTGCAGATGCATACGAGTGGTCCTTCGTAGCCGTACCTGCGCAGAGAAATGCAGGAGTTTCAAAATCGGCAAAGAAGCCGGAAAACGACTACACCACCATTGACGCTCACAGCGGTGAAGAAATTGCAAAATCAATATGCAACATCACCGCAAAGGACTGCGTTGCGCTCAGTCAGGCACAGCTCAAGGCTCTTGCAGGCTATCTTGCCGAAAAGGAAAGCCTTGCAGACATCGGCACTCAGCACAGGAAAGCCGCTGAAAAGGAAACGGTTGCTCTTTGCGCTTTCACCCTCCCCGATGCGAACACGGAAATGCTGGGAAAAATCCTTAAAAAGCTCGACAGCAACGAGGTATTTATGCTCCGCAAGGCGTTTGAGCTCAAAGCCGAGGCGGCAGATGCGTTTGCACCCGTTTTTGCGGGAGAGAAAGCAAACATTTGCGATAATTCAGAATTCAGGATTTAATCAGACGATAATTTATCGGTATTCCGTAGGGCGCGTCGCCCTCGTCGCGCCGAATTATCAAAATCTGTGATTTTGATAATTACAATTTAACATATCACCGAAAAATGGATATTTTCAAATTTGCAATAAATCTTTTTATTGATGAAAATGATACATTTTTATCAATCGGAGCGACGAGGGCGTCGCTCCCTACAGGATGATAAATTATTACTTACGAAAGGATGAAAAAAATGAAAATCTCACTCAAAGGCTATGGCGAAAACACAGCCACTTTTAAAATCAATTCCGCAATCACAGGCGGCGAGCCCGTCTGTATGGAAGATAATCTTACGGTAAAGTCCTGTGAGGCAGGCGATGCATTTATCGGCTGTGCGGTCAATTCAAAGGACGGCTACGCCTGCGTACAGCTTGACGGCTATGCAACCTTCACTTACTCGGGCACAGCTCCCGAAGTAGGCATCTGCAATCTTGCCGCTGACGGCAACGGCGGTGTATGCGTCAGCGAATCGGGCAGACAGTTTATTGTTACAGACGTTGACACCGTAAGCTCCACCGCAGGAATTATTCTCTGATAACAGAAAGGATGAATCACAATGGCTAATTTTGACAATATCAGACTTGAAAAGGGTATGTATGCATCTTCAAAGGGCTTTTCAGCCGTGCTTGAAGAAATCGACCCTTCCGAAAACTACAAGGGCACTCCTCTTGAAAATCTTGATGCTTTTCAGCGTCAGCTCAAGAGATTTGACATCAGGGTAAGCGGAAAATCCTCCGATGTGGTGGATAAATTCTTCCAGACAAGCGATTCTGCGGCACTTTTTCCCGAATACATTTCAAGAGCCGTAAGACAGGGTATGGAGGATGCGGACGTGCTCTCAGGCATCGTTGCCTCAACCACAAAAATCAACGGTCTTGACTACCGTTCAATCACATCCGTCCCCACAGAGGATGAAAAGGAGCTCAAAGTTGTTGCAGAGGGTGCGTCTATTCCTCAGACAACCGTCAGAACACAGGAAAACCTTGTAACTCTTCACAAAAGAGGCAGAATGCTCGTTTCATCTTACGAGGCTATCAGATACCAGCATCTTGACCTTTTCACAGTAACTCTCCGCCAGATCGGTCTTTACATTGCAAGAAGTCAGCTCAAGGATGCGGTCGACGTGCTTATCAACGGCGACGGCAACAACAATGCGGCTGAAATCATCAGCGCCGCAGATGCAGGCGTGCTTACATATGCTGACCTTATCAGATTCTGGAACAGCTTTGCGCCCTACGACCTTTCAACCCTTATCACATCAAAGGATATGACCGAAAAGCTTATGAATATTGAGGAATTCAAGGATTCCGCCGCAGGACTCAATTTCCACGGCACAGGCAAAATGATTACTCCTCTGGGTGCATCTCTTATCAGAACGAACGACGTTCCCGAGGGTATGATTATCGGTCTTGACAAATCCTGCGCTCTTGAAGCTGTTGAAGCAGGCGGCATCGTTACCGAATACGACAAGCTCATTGACAGACAGCTTGAAAGAGCCGCCATTACCTGCACCACAGGCTTTTCAAAAATCTTCCCCGACGCATCAAAGGTACTTTCCGTCTGATGCTGACGGCGGATTCGGTTTATGAAAAATTAACGCAGATAACCGACACGGATGAAAGCGAAAAGACCGCTTTACTCCCCTTTTGCGAGTCAGCCGCCGCCGTGATAAACGGCAAAATGAGGACGGATGCCGATGCGTCAGACATCCGTCTGCTTATGGCGGCAGCCGCAACAGCGTACAGCCGCTATCTGCTTATAAAAAACGCTGAGGAAGGCAATCTTACATCAATCAAGGCGGGTGATATTTCCCTTTCAAAGGCATCGGGCGATGCTTCGGGCAGTATTCACTCCTTTGCAAAAGCCGCTCTGGAGGATGCAAAAGACCTGCTTACGGACACGTCATTTTTATTCAGGGCATTGTGAGGTGACTGAATGAAAATATCCGACAGAGTTATAAAAAAATACGGCAGAAGCGTAAGTGTCTGCGACAGCAAGGGCAACGTAACTCAGCATACAAAGTGCATCATTCAGCCGTTGAGATACAAAAACAAAATGTATACACAGGGTACGCCCACCGAGATAGGTCTTGCTCAGTCGGGATATTACCTTATGCTTGCGCCCTCGACGTTACAGCTGAGCAACACCGATGAAAACGGATATATTGCCGACAGCGATATGACCTACCACCTTGACCGCAGTGAAAAGGTTTATTTCGGTGACAGAGTAATGTACGTTTGGGCTATCCTCAGAGAGCGCAACACAGGAGATTATCCTGTATACAACCATTTTATATGAAAGGTGAGATAACAAAATGTCACTAATTACAAAGCTTCCGGACAGGCTTTGCGAGTGGTTTTCGGATATGGCAGAGTTTTCAACATACACGTTCTGTACCACGTTCCCCTCAAGCACAAAGGCTACTCCCCTTACAAAGCCGGTTGTAGTATTCGGTACGAAGTCCGTTGAGATTCTTGACAACGCAATTGACGAAACAGGCTCAATCATAACGGACAGCCGTATTGCCGAGGAGAAGTTTTCAATCAGCATTCACGTGCCCCGTGCAAACGGCGGTGTCGCCTGCTGTGAGATTCTCGACCGACTTATGGACCTGCTTCTGTATGCAACTCCTTTGCAGATAAGCAATATCGAATCAGCGGAAACAAAATATATAAGAAATACGGATTCGCTCAACCTTACGGCATCATTCACCGTAAGCGAAACCATAAACAAGGGCTCAATTTATCCGACAGCGCTTATAATATGATTTCATATATACAATAAAATCAGGGACGGCATATGCCGTCCCTTTGTGTTATGTGTGAATTATTTTGCATCCTTGAACAGCTCTGCCGCTGTCGTTGTAATTGATGCAAGTCCCTGAAGCTCGGAGGGGATGATGATCTTTGTAGCCTTGCCGTCTGCTGCTGCGGCAAATGCATCAAGTCCTTTAAGAGTAAGAACTTCCTTTGTGGGCTCGGATGCGTTAAGGAGCCTGATACCCTCACCTTTTGCACGCTGAACAGCAACGATAGCTTCGGCTTCACCCTCTGCCTCGCGGATTTTTGATTCCTTGATAGCTTCGGCGCGGAGAATTGCCGCCTGCTTTTCACCTTCAGCCGCAAGAATCTGTGATTCCTTCTGACCTTCGGCAACGAGAATCTTACTTGCCTTTTCACCCTCTGCACGCAGGATTGCTTCACGGCGTTCACGCTCAGCCTTCATCTGCTTTTCCATCGCGTCCTGAATCTCTTTGGGCGGGAAAATATTTTTAAGCTCAACTCTGTTTACCTTGATACCCCATGGGTCGGTTGCTTCGTCGAGGATTCCTCTGATTTTTGCATTGATAACATCTCTTGACGTAAGAGTGTGGTCAAGCTCCATTTCACCGATGATGTTACGCAGAGTTGTTGCGGTAAGATTTTCTATAGCCGCAACGGGATGCTCAACGCCGTATGTGAAAAGCTTGGGGTCCGTAATCTGATAGAAAACGACGGTATCTATCTGCATAGTAACGTTATCCTTTGTGATAACGGGCTGAGGGGGAAAGTCCGCAACCTTTTCTTTAAGAGAAACCACGGTTGCAATTCTCTCAAGAAACGGGATTTTCACGTGAAGTCCCGTCTGCCAGGTGCATTTGTAAGCGCCCAGTCTTTCAATAACGTACGCCTTTGACTGAGGTACGATTTTGATGTTTGCAACCACAAGAATAACGATTGCAAGCAAAAGCACCGCTAAAATAATGATCCATTCCATAAAAAAGCCTCCTTAAATCTCTTTTTCTACAATAAGCTTTACGCCGCTTATTTCCAAAATTTTTACCTTTTCGCCTATGTCAACCTGTGAGCCGTCTGCCGTTCTTGCAGTCCAGAGTGAGCCGTTTACCTTTACAAGTCCCGTTTCGGCGATATTGTCGATTTTATCCGTAACAATGCCGGTTTTGCCTATAACCATATCTGCATTGGTAGGTTCTGCTTTTCTGTTAACCATTTTTCTTACAAGAGGTCTTGTAACGGCAACTGCAACGGCTGATACAGTAACGAAAACAACTATCTGTATCCATACAGCCTCCACGCCGGCAAGCGCAACAAGAAATGCGGCAAGCGCGCCAACGGCGAACCACACCGAAACAAGCTGTGTTGTAACAATCTCAAGCACAACCATTGCGGCTAAAACGATAAGCCATACATAAACCATCATAAAAATCACCTCTTGATATTATATTAGCACAATTATTTTGTCTTGTAAATATTTATTATGTTGCCAATGAATATTTTTTGTCAAGCTGCTTCTGGGTTATGACTATAAGCACCGACTGAGCAACCAATGTTACAAACCAGGATATGGGGTACGCCCAATACAGATTTATAAGACTGTACATCATAGGCAGAATTGCAAACACCCAGAAAATTCTTATTCCGCAGACGCCGATGAGCGAAATTGTCATAGGCTCAATTGATTTGCCCATACCTCTTATCTGACAGCCTGCCGTATCCTGTAATGAACAGAGCACGTAGAACGGCATTATCAGTGCAAGTCTTTGCGCGCCGATTTCGATAACCTCGGGGTCGCTTGAGAAAATTCCCACGAGAGGCTCTCTGAAGAAAAAGCCTAACCAGCTGAGCACCGAGCCTATTATCAGCGTCATTAAAAATGCGTTACGGTAAACTCTTTTTACATTCTGCGGCTTGCCTGCACCGATATTCTGGGATGAAAATGTCATAGACGTCTGTCCGATTGCATTCGTACAGGTATACACATAGGAGTCAAAATTCGAGCCTGCGGCAATGCCTGCCATAGCAATGTCACCGAAATTGTTAACGGCTGACTGAATTATAACGTTTGAAACGGAGAAAAGGGCGTTCTGCAAGCCTGCGGGGATTCCGAGCCGGAGTATGCTTTTGAGCTCAACCTTGTAAAATCTCAGCGCTTTCAGCGAAAGCCTGATGTCACCCTTATCCTTCATAAGGAATATGACTATCATTACAGCCGATATGTACTGGGAAACGATTGTTGCTATCGCAACACCGCTTACGCTCATTTTGAAAGGAATTACCAGTATTAAATTGAGTATAACATTTACTATGCCGGAAAAAAGCAAAATATACAGCGGTTTTTTTGTATCGCCCGATGCACGCAGAATCGACGCGCCGAAATTGTATACAAGCGAGCCCGGAGCACCGAGAAAATATATTTTAAGATAGAGCGTGGACAGGTCAATAACGTTTTCAGGTGAGTTCATAAGCCGAAGAAAGGTTTTTGCGAAGAAGAAGCCTACGACCATCATAATAACGCCGCATACAAGGCTTATTGACATAGCCGTATGTACACAGCGGTGAATACGCTTTTTGTCGCCTGCACCTAAAAATCTTGCCGCAATAACGCCGGACCCCATAGACAATCCTACAAACAGATTGACTATAAGGTTTACGAGTGAGCCCGTTGAGCCGACTGCCGCAAGAGCTTCATTACCTGCAAATTTGCCGACTACCACCGAGTCCGCCGTGTTGTAAAGGAGCTGGAGCAATCCCGTGAATATAAGCGGTAATGCAAATTTTATCATATTTCCGGCAAACGGTCCGTTTGTCATATCAACAGTTTTTGTTTTTGTCATACTTAAACACCCGACACAATTATATACCTGTTTTTTGTATTTGTCATCAGTTTTTTTAATTTGTATAAAAAAATAATTGTACATTGGGCATCTCTAAAAACTCAAGGTGCAAAGGCTGTGTAGAAATTTTTTTGTCAGATAGTTCAAAAAACGCAGGCAATACTTTGTGTATTAACGAGTATTTTTGGGCTATATGACGGAAAAAGAGCACACAGGATTTCGTGCATTGAGTTTTTAGAGGTGCCCCATTAATAAAAATTACGGGTGCATCCCTTAGGACACACCCGCTCCCTGACGGGACGGTTTATTTCATACCGTTTTCGTAAGCTTCGATCATTTTCTTGCTCATAGTACCCGAACGACATCTGAGCTTTTCTATTACAGAAGCAACCTTCACTCCCGAAAAAAGTTCAATTTCAAGGTTGATTGTGTTGCCCTCGGTTGACACATTGATTCTGTTAATATAATGTTTAACGAAGTCAGGAGTAATAATTCCGTTATCTACATCCTTTTCCGCCTGAACCAATGTCTTTCTTATATCATTAAGTTTATCAGCCAAATCAGCTTTAGTCAAGCGGCTGCCTTCAATTTCTCTGATTGATTCTTCAATTTCACTGATTTTTTCATTCAGTTCATCAATCTTGTTTTTCAAGTCTGCCTTTGAGATTGTACCGTCTGCAGCAAAATCAAGAAGATTTGATTTTCTCGTATTGAGTTTATCAAGTTCATTCTGATATGCACTTATTGCTTTTTCAGTTTCATCACCCTGCATCATTTTTTCAATGGCTTGCATCATTTTTCTGATAGCAACTTCAGATGCGGATGATGTCTGTCGGAACACATCAAGCAATATAGGTCTGATTTCATCTTCACAGATTGTGAGTGATGGGCAGGAATCCTTGCCGTGTTCCTTTTTATATGAACATACCCATCTGCCACGCTCTCTTTTATAATAAGGTGCTCCGCAGTGTGCACAGTACATCTTTCCTGTCAGCAGATTGTCCTTATTGCATATATTACGGTTTGCTTTGACATCTTCACTTCTCTCCTTAAAAATGTCAAAAGCCTTTCGCCATGTATTCTCATCAACAATAGGAGGTACAATTTCAGGTGCATATTCCATCTTCCATTCTTCTTCGGGAAGAAATCTCTGTTTCTTGGTGAACATATCTTCAATTATAACCTTACCGCCCACATAGTAGCCCATATTCTTAGGATTGATAATAATGTTACCCAACGTGTTATGAGCAATCTTGTTTCCGTTTCTGTTGCGGTAGCCCTGCTCATAGAAATATCTTTCAAGCTCCTTAAGGCTGTAGTTGCCTGTTGAGTACATTGTGTAAAGCTTTTTCACAATTTCAGCTTCAGCAGGATTGATTTTCAGTTTTCTGTCATCGTTGGCATATCCGAAGGGTGCCTTTCCGAGAACATGGTTGTTTTTGATTGCCATTTTATGTCCCCAAGAAACTCGTGAAGAAATCTTTCTTGATTCATTCTGTGCCATGGTACTCATAATTGACAGATACATTTCAGAATCTTTTTCAAAAGTGCAGATTCCGTCATTCTGAAAAATTACACCTACACCGTATTGCAGCAAATCACGGACAACGCTGATTGCATCGACAATGTTTCTTGCCCATCGTGAAGCTTCTTTTGTAACAATCAAATCAAACTTGCCCCGTTTGGCATCTGCAATCATTCTGTTGAATTCGGGACGCACCTTCAATGATGTGCCTGACTTTCCCTGGTCGATATACGAACCTGCAAGCTTCCAGTTTTCATTCTCTTTTATAAAATTTTCAAAATACTGCTTCTGATTTTCGAGAGAGTTAATCTGCACATCTTTGTCGGTTGAAACTCGGCAGTAATATGCAACTCTGCAATTCATCTGATTGATAGTGATTCCTTTTGTAAAATCATTCTGAACTTTTAAAATATCCATTTGTAATAACTCCTTATAATATTAATTTATTATAGTTTATATTTTTTTGTTGTGGCAATGAATAAATATTTCCTTTATGTAACGGCAATTATGCCGCACAGGTTGATATGATTAAGTCTGCTTCTTCCTGAGTGAGCAATGAGCTTTCTACAAGCACTTCGGAGAAGTATTTAATCCAGATGTTTTCAGCAACCTGATTCATTTCTTTTGTAGACATCATGTAGTCCTCCTGTTAAAATTAGTTTTAACAAAATCCGATGTTCAATTCCGAAAAATCCAATTCATCAAATTTAAAGTAATTATGATTGCCGGGAAGCTTCGATAATTTTCAGAACAGATTTTTTGAAAATCAGAACTTTTTCGCTCTTGTCGGACTAATGATGAAAGTTCAAAAAGGGACAAAATTCTCCCCTACAGAATTTTTGAAAAAATGTTGCACAAACATTTAACAATTTTCTTGTGCATATATTACAAAAGCCGCCGGAATTTCACTTCCGACGGCAATAAATCATTAAAATTACTCAATTTTTCATAAAACTATCGTTCCAACGATACAAAAGCAAAAAAACCGACTGAATCTGAAGCAGAAACAGTCGGTTAGAGTTGTTTTTAATATATAATAAAAAGTGCAACTGAGCCTTGTTGACGGTTATTCGGGGGATTTTACTCCGAATAAACGGCTAACAGCAAAAACTGTATACGGAATCCCGCTTTATGCGGGAATTTTTTCTTTGCTGGCGAAAGAAACCATACATAATTATATTGATTATAAGATGATATGGAACTGAAAGGAGCAAAAAAAACAACAAAACAAAATAAAATAAGAGAACCATAACTCTTCAATAAATGTGGGTGATTATTTTAACATATCATTTTATATATGGGGTGATGAAAATGGGTCATAAAAACAAGAAAAGCTTAAAGCAACAGGTTGATGAAGAACTTCGCAGTATGCTCGCTATCGGTCAGAGCAAATATATTGACAAGGTAACCGGAGAAACTTCCGAGAAAATATATTCATTCGGTACTTTCAATGCCTATCAGCAACAATGCATTGCCTTTGCCGTTTATTGCAAAAGTCAACACAAAGCAAAAAATCTTACAGATTGCAGACAGTATATCAATGAGTATCTGCAATACAATATCGATAAAAACTATTCTGCTTACACAATCAAGCTTCAGGCTTCTGCTCTTGCGAAACTTTTCCATTGTAGCACAAAAGAATTTATTCCCACACCACCCCGAGAACGGAAAAACATCAAAAGAAGCCGCCTCGCTGTTGAACGAGACGGAAGATATAAATCAGGTAAAAATGATGATTTTATCAGATTCTGTAAATGCACCGGACTGCGCCGAAGAGAAATTACCGAACTTCGAGGTGGTTGCCTGCAAATTAAAGACGGCAAATATTATATTTTTGTCAAGAACGGCAAGGGCGGCAGAAAAAGACTTTCAGAAATAATCGGCAGTAAAGAAGATATTGCCTTCGTTATTGATAAAATGCAAAAAGCTGAACAAAACAAAGTTTTTGATAAAATCCCCGATATAGATATCCATGCCCTTCGTGCCGAATACGCAAAAAGCATCTATGAAAAATATGCCCGCCATAGAAATGAGTATAAAAATGAAAGAATGATTCTCTATCACAATCGTCTTGTCACTACATATACCGATAAAAATGAAGTCAGCCAATATTTCAATTCAGATGGCACAGTAAAAAAAGGCTTTACAGACGTTCGGACTGCTTATCATTGCAAAGATGACAAAAAACACATCTGTTATGATAGATTGGCCCTTCTTAAATGTTCACAGAATCTCGGACACAATCGCGCTTCCGTTGTGGCAGACCATTATCTTTGGCAATAACAAATTTCTCCCGATTTTTTCGGGAGTTTTTTTTCGATTTTGTGTCACATTTCTCGATTGAATTTACTTATATATTATGGTATTATATAGTAGATTAAGTATAATTATAAGTTAAATTGAACGATTCTGTCGGAGAAAATGACAAAAGGTACACTATATCGGACACTTCTTCTGATAGACTTATGTTGAAATATTATATCTCGGAGGCGGCACTATGTTAACAGGTGAACTTAAAAACAAAATCGATGCGATTTGGGAAATGTTCTGGACAGGCGGTATCACAAATCCCCTTGATGTTGTTGAACAGATGACATATCTTATGTTCATTCACGATTTGGATGAAACAGATGCAAAGAAAGCAAAGAGCAGTATGATGCTCGAGTTGCCCTATACATCTATGTTTGAAGGTCACGACCAGTATAAGTGGTCCGTATTCCGTGATTTGCCTGCGGAGAAAATGTATGAGCTGATGCAGACAGAGATTTTCCCATTTATAAAGAATCTTCACGGCGGAAAAGAGAGCACATATTCAAAATATATGGCAGATGCGATTTTCAAAATCCCCACTCCGCAGTTGCTTTCAAAGATTGTTGATGCACTCGACAATCTCTATATCGATATGGCTAAAGAAATTGAGAACGACACCAAGGGTGATGTTTACGAAAGTCTGCTTTCAAAGCTTGCAACAGCAGGTGTTAACGGTCAGTTCAGAACACCCAGACATATTATCAGAATGATGGTTGAACTTCTTGACCCAAAGCCCGATGACACTATCTGTGACCCTGCTTGCGGTACATCGGGATTCCTTGTTTCTGCCGGTGAATATCTCAAAGAAAAATATCACGATGAAATTTTCTATAACCGTGAGAAGAAAGACCACTACAATAACCATATGTTCTACGGTTATGATATGGACAGAACAATGCTCCGTGTCGGTGCAATGAATATGATGACACACGGTGTTGATAATCCCAATATCGATTACCGTGACAGCCTTTCAGACCGGAATACGGACACAGGCAAGTATTCAATTATTCTTGCGAATCCTCCCTTTAAGGGCAGTCTTGATGCAGATACAGTATCTGCCGATATTCTCAAAGTGTGTAAGACAAAGAAGACAGAGCTTCTTTTCCTTGCGCTGTTTCTTCGTATGCTTAAAGTCGGCGGCAGATGTGCCTGTATCGTTCCTGACGGTGTTCTTTTTGGTTCATCAACCGCACACAAGGCAATCCGTAAGGAGATTATAGAAAACAACCGTCTTGAAGCAGTTATTTCAATGCCTTCGGGAGTGTTCAAGCCCTATGCGGGAGTTTCAACAGGAATTCTGATTTTCACAAAGACAGGTCACGGCGGTACGGATAATGTCTGGTTTTATGATATGCAGGCAGACGGCTACAGCCTTGACGACAAGAGAACAGCAGTCAGCGAGAATGATATTCCCGATATTATTGCCCGTTTTGGCAACCTTGACGCAGAAAAGGACAGAGCAAGAACAGAAAAATCATTCTTTGTGGCTAAAGATGAAATCATAGCAAACGATTATGACCTTTCAATCAATAAGTATAAAAAGACGGAGTATGTTGCCGTGGAATATCCGCCCACAAGCGAGATTATGGCAAATATCCGTGAGCTTGAAATTGAAATCGGGTCAGCGATGGATGAACTTGAAAAAATGCTCGGTCTGAACTGATTTTTTAAGTTTAATAAAACAAATTCGGATTTGTAGGGATGAATATGAGAGTTAAGTTAGAAGAAGTTTGTGAAAGAGGTTCATCAAACTTAAAACAATCGGATATTATAGACCAAATCGGAGAATTTCCTATTTATGGTGCGTCAGGTTATATTGGAAATGTTGATTTTTATCATCAGGACAAACCATATGTTGCTGTTGTAAAAGATGGTGCAGGTATCGGCAGAGCAATGTTGCTTCCTGCAAAATCATCTGTAATTGGTACAATGCAGTATCTGTTGCCTAAAGACAACATAGTCCCTAAGTATTTATACTATGTTGTCAAACACATGCATTTGGAAAAATATTTTTCAGGTGCAACAATTCCACATATATATTTTAGAGATTATAAGAACGAAGAATTCAATTGTGAATCATTTGAAAAACAAAATGAAATTGTAACTGTTTTAGAGAAAACTGAAAACATTATTTCTGCTCGCAAACAGCAACTCCAACAGCTTGACGACTTAGTTAAAGCCCGATTTGTCGAGATGTTTGGCGACCCTGTTATTAATCAAAAAGGGTGGGATATGCCCCTTATAGAAGATGTAGTTGCCAATGAAAAAAATGCTTTAAAAGCAGGTCCATTTGGCTCAGCATTAAAAAAAGATTACTATGTTAGTTCTGGATACAAGATTTATGGTCAGGAGCAAGTGATTAGTGGCGACCACATGTTTGGTGATTATTACATTGACGAAGAAAGATATAAATTGCTTGAAAATTGTGCTGTACAGGCTGGAGATGTGTTAATCAGCTTGGTCGGAACATATGGAAAGTTGCTTATTATGCCCGAAGAATTTGAGCCAGGAATAATTAACCCACGACTAATGAAAATAACATTTGATAAAAAGAGAGTTAATCCCTATTACTTTCAGCATTATTTCAAGTCAGATTCTCTCAAGAAGGCATTAGCAGAAAATACACACGGAGGAACAATGGATATTCTTAATCTCGGAATTGTTCGCAAACTTGCTATGCCTTTGCCACCATTAGAACTTCAAAATCAGTTTGTAGCATTCGTTGAGCAAATTGATAAATCAAAATTTGCCGTGCAGAAAGCACTTGACGAAGCACAGACATTATTCGACAGTCTGATGCAAGAATATTTTGGGTGAATCCTACACGAAAAATACACGAAAATGGCACGGAAATGACATCTTTATGACATTGTGCTAAATTGCCTGTATTGGTATAATTTAAGAGGAATGGAGAGATGTCATTATGACGCAAAAACAGTTTGTAGAAATTCTCGCAGCATTTAGAAAATTAGAGATTGATAACAACCCAAATTTAAGTCATTATGAAAAAGAATTGTTAAAATCTTTAATTGACGAAATTAAAAAACAGGTGAAATAAATGAATATATTACTTTTAGGAAATGGTTTTGATTTGTGGCATAATTTACCTACATCTTATGCCTGTTTTTTACATACCGTTAATTATTTAAAAGATAATTCACAAACTGAATTTAATACAATTAATGATGTATTTAAACAAGCCGAACTTCAAACGAAAGAAAAGCAGATAAAAATTAGTTATGAACATTTCAAATCTTTTTATCACAGCATAAAACTTAACAAAGAAAAGATATCTTTTCTTATAGAAAAAGCAAACAGCAATATTTGGTTTAATTATTTTAGTAAATCATTAAATAACGATGTTGGATGGATTGATTTTGAAAAAGAAATAGCACGAGTTATAAATGCAATAAGACTTTATATCAAAAAAGAGAACAGAGTTAACAAAAATGATTTAGATATTACAATTACAAGAGAAATTTCTTATATACTAAAAAGTTTTAATTTTTTCATTGAAATACATTATGAAGAAAAATCCAAGAACAGGTCATCGCATAGAACAAGCATACAAAAAGAGTATATTCTTGAAGAGCCGTTTGGTTCTAAAAATTATATGATTAACAGTAAAAAAGTAGCAGAAACATTATACGAAGCATTAAATGAACTTTCGAAAATGTTAGATGTATATCTTGAATGTTTTGTTGAAAAACCATTAAATACAATGCAGAAATCGTATTATAAATGGAAAAAGAACGCATTTGAAGATGTATCGGCAGTAATAACTTTTAATTATACCAACACTTATGAAAAACTATATTCTAATAAAAATGTTCACCATATACATGGAACAGTTGATAACAAGATTGTTTTAGGTATCAATCCTGATGATTATGATAAATTGGGAACAGTGGACACTACATTCATTTATTTCAAAAAATACTATCAACGCATGATTTTTAGAACTGATGACTCTTATAAAGAATTTATTAAATCTATAAAAGATTATGTATTACCAATAGACAATCTTAATATTATCGGTCATTCTCTTGATATAACAGACCAAGATATCATAAAAGATTTATTTAAAAGGACCGATAACATTACAATTTATTATCATAATCAAAGCGCTTTAGAACAGTACATTAAGAATCTGGTTGCAATTTATGGAAAAGATGATTTTGATTATCTTAAATCAGATAAAAATTTGACATTTTTATCTTTAGAAAACTTATTTTAAATGTAGGTGATATTATGACCAACTTTGATTTCTTAAAACAAGACAATCAATTTGATACATTTTCTGATGTGGCGATAACTGCAGAAAGAATATTACATATTGACCCGGCGTCGTCAATCATTGCTTGTCGTCGGGCAATGGAGTTTGCCATAAAATGGATGTACTCCGTTGACAAATTCCTTGTAATGCCCTATGCCGATAATCTGCAGGCACTTATGTCAGATGCATCATTTCAGGATATTGTCGGTAACGATGTTTACCGCCGTCTTGACTTTATCAGAAAATCGGGCAATATCGCCGCCCATACAGGTCGTAAAATCACCGAAGAACAGGCTGTTCTTTGTCTTGAAAATCTTCACGTTTTTCTTGACCTTGTTGCATACTTCTACGGCAACAACTACACCGAACAGCATTTTGATGCTTCTCTTATCAACAAACAGAACGAAACTGTTATTGACCATGCAATGGAGCTCAATCTCGAACAGCTTATGGCTGAAAATAAGGCTCTCAAAGAGGAGCTTACTTCCCGCCGTGAAGAACAGCAGCAGACCTATGTCCCCAAGCCTCTTGATATTTCAGAATATAAAACAAGAAAACTTTACATCGACACAATGCTCATTGATGCCGGCTGGACCGAGGGTAAAGACTGGTATAATGAATACGAACTTCCCGGTATGCCCAACAAGTCCGAAGTCGGTTTCGCCGATTATGTCCTTTTCGGCGATGACGGCAAACCTCTTGCTGTTATTGAAGCAAAACGCACCTGCAAGGATGTTGCCGTAGGCAGACAGCAGGCAAAGCTCTATGCCGACCTGCTTGAGAAGAAATTCGGCAGAAGACCGATTATTTTCCTTACAAACGGCTTTGACACCCGAATCTGGAACGATAAATATTATCCCGAGCACAAGGTCAGCGGTTTTTACTCAAAGCGTGACCTTGAAAAGGAATTCAACAAACTCACAATGCGAACACATCTTAACAATGTCCGCATAAGTGACGATATTTCAGGCAGATATTATCAGAAAGAAGCCATTAAGGCTGTCTGCCGTACCTTTGATGAAGAAAACCGCCGCAAGGCTCTGCTTGTTATGGCAACAGGCTCAGGAAAAACAAGAACTGTTATCTCAATCGTCGATGTTCTTTTAAGACACGGTTGGGTCAAGAATGTTCTTTTTCTTGCAGACAGAAATTCTCTCGTTACGCAGGCAAAAAGAGCTTTTGTGAATCTGCTTCCCAATCTGTCTGTTGTAAATCTCTGCGAAGACAAGGAAAACTACAATGCCCGTGGTGTTTTCTCCACCTATCAGACTATGATGAACTGCATTGACGATGCAAAGGACGAAAACGGCGGCAAACTTTATACAGTAGGTCACTTTGACCTTATTGTCTGCGATGAAGCACACCGCAGTATTTACAATAAATACAGAGATATTTTCAATTATTTCGATGCTCATCTTGTAGGACTTACTGCCACCCCCAGAGATGAAATCGATAAGAATACCTACAGCATTTTTGAGCTTGAAAGCGGTGTTCCCACCTACGGTTACGAACTCGCTCAGGCTGTTCAGGACGGATATCTCGTTGATTTTATGAGCGTTGAGACAACTCTCAAATTTATGAGCGACGGTATTGTCTATGATGACCTTTCACCCGAAGACCGGGCAATTTATGAAGATATGTTTGCTCTTGAAGACGGTGAAATTCCCGAGTCAATTGACAGCTCTGCCCTTAACGAAAAAATCTTCAATGAAGATACAATCAGAAAAGTACTTTCAATTCTTATGGAAAAGGGTATTAAAATTGATTCGGGCAGTAAAATCGGTAAGACGATTATTTTTGCAAAGAATCATCGTCATGCAGAGAAGATTTACGATATATTCAATAAGGAATATCCGAATTATACAAACGGATTTTGTCGTGTGATTGACAATTACACAAACTATGCGCAGAGCCTTATTGATGAATTTTCAGACCCGAAAAAGATGCCTCAGATTGTTGTGTCCGTTGATATGATGGATACAGGTATCGACGTGCCCGAGGTGGTAAATCTCGTATTCTTCAAAAAGGTTATGAGTAAGGCAAAATTCTGGCAGATGATAGGCAGAGGCACTCGTCTTTGCAAAGGTCTGATTGACGGAAAAGATAAGGATATTTTCTATATCTTCGATTTCTGCGGAAACTTTGAATTTTTCAGAATGAACAGCAAGGGTAAGGAAGTACCTGCAACGCTGTCCGTTCAGGAGAGAATTTTCAATCTCAAAACAACAATGCTTTACAAACTGCAGGATTTGGCTTATCAGACAGATGCACTCAAAGAATTCAGAAAAGCTCTTGCTGATGATGTTATATTTAAAATCAAGGAGCTGAACAGGGATAACTTTGCGGTAAAACAGCACCTTAAATATATTGATATGTATTCAGATGCGGAAAAGCTGAATGTTCTCACACCTGCAGACCTTCAGCAGCTCAAAGACGAGGTTGCACCGCTGATTCTGCCTTACAATGATGAAATCAATGCAGTCCGTTTTGATGCTCTTATTTATGCTATCGAACTGGGATATATTATCGGTAATACATACAAACGAGGCACAAAAGACCTTAAAAAGAAGGTCAGGGAGCTTGCAAAAATCTCAACAATCCCTGCAGTTGTTGAGCAGAGTGAAATGCTGGAGAAAATTCTGCATACTGATTATGTTGAAACGGCAGATATCAATGATTTTGAAATTATCAGAGAAACACTCCGTGACCTTATCAAATATATTCCTGCCCCCATTTTTGAGCCAATTCATATAGATTTAGACGATGATGTTATTTCAATTGACTGGAATGAATCAGAACTGGGCAACGATGACCTTATGAATTACAGAATGAAGGTCAATCATTATATCAGAAATCATATGGATAGTCCCGCAATTGCAAAACTGCATACAAATCAGCCATTGACCGAAGAAGACATCAAATCTCTTGAGAAAATCCTCTGGTCAGAACTCGGCACAAAGGATGATTATGCAAGTGAGTATCAGGACAAGCCTCTCGGTGAGCTTGTAAGGGAAATTGTCGGTCTTGATATGAACACTGCAAAGGAAGCTTTTTCAAAGTATCTTAATGATGTCAATCTCGACAGCAGACAGATTTATTTTGTGAATCAGATTATCAATTACATTGTCAAAAACGGTATGATGAAAGATATGTCCGTTATGCAGGATGCTCCGTTCACCAACAACGGTACAGTAGGCGATATCTTTACAGATACAGTTGTCTGGGCAGATATTATGACGATTATCAAATCTATCAATGCAAATGCAACTGCTGCATAACAGATTTTCAACTGCTCTCTCACGAGGGCAGTTTTTGTTATGTAATACGGTTGTTTTTGAAGATAGTCTGTCATAATTATATTGTCAGGACAGAAGAGAATGAATCCTCGTAAAGCACACCGGTCATCAGTGAATCAGACTCTAATGTCAAATATAGTATATATCCGAATTCTTTTTTCTCCTGGCAATTATCGGTGTGTTTTATGAGGACGGTTTTAGTTATAAAATAAAAATTAATATCATATAATATATAGTATCAATCTGAGGTCTTGTTGATGGACCTCATTTTTTATTTACTGTTGAAAAAGGCTGTTTTTGGGGTTTTGATGGGGTGAATAGCAGAAAAGTGTTAAAATGTGCAAACAACTCTTTGAAAAACATTGAAATTTGTGCAAACAACTTCTTTAGAAACATCGAAAATTGTGCAAATAACTCTCTGAAAAACTTGCAAATTGGTGCAAGTTATGATATATGTCACTATAATCATAAAAAATTATTGTTTTATTCAGAATAACTCATAATTAATATAACAAGCGAAGTTTTGGAGTAATTCAAGACTTCGCAATTTTTTTATTAAGGAGTAAAAACAATGGACAAAACTATTCGCAGAATCAAATTATCAACAGAAAAGGACGAAAATGGTTCATTCTACAGCATCATTTTTGAGAACAATCATGCGTGGGTCAGATTTCACGACGGCAGAAACGGATGGCAGAGATATATTCATCAGAGCTATCCTGCCGGCATTGAAAACCTTGCAGAGATTTTTACAGCTATCGAAGACTTCGAAGCACTTGATTGCTACTTTTGTGATGACGAGGAGGAAGAATGTGATGATGAGGAATAATTTTCTTGAAGAATTTTATCACGGCAATCTTGCCCCACAAAGTCAGTCGATGAGCAAAGATAAGGAGTTCAAAACAGCATGGGATAAGCTCTCGAAAAACGAAGAAATACTTTCAAAAATTCTGACGGGTGAAGAGCACAGGCTCTTCCGTGAATATGCAGATGCATTCGGGCGAGCATTTACCCTTAACGACAAAGAAGCTTTTATTCGGGGTTTCAAAATAGGAGCAAGAATTATATTTGACACCTTCGACAATGTTGATGAGCTGATGTTTATTTGAGGAGAAAACAACATGAAAACAAAAATAGTCGATATTCAGGAGTTTAACACATCGCTTGGGATTCTCAGAATCGAAACCCACATATCAGAGGTTTCAGAGTTTAAGTCGGTTGTGGAAAACAAAATTATATACAATGGTCAGGAATTTTCAGATGCCAAAGCTCTTGAAGAAAAACTTGACCGGTATGAATATGATTTGTTAAGGAACGAAGTCGAAAAACTGTCCACATTGTTAGACTTGTATATGCAAGCCTATCCAAGGACTTTATAAGTGTTAAGATAGCATAAAAATATCGGGCATCCGCAGATGTCCGATGTTTTTTATTCTATCAACCCTCAGGAATTTTCCATGGTAGCTTTAATCTTCTTTTTTATGTAAACAAAAATCATAACTGTAATCACGGCAATAACAGCCATGAGAACCGCAAACAAGGTCACAACAAGTGTCACAGAAGCTTCATTTTCAACATAGGTCTTGTATGTGTTATCTTTTGTTGAATTCTGAACAACAATATGGTCAATAGTTCCGCTTCCGCCTTTTTCACCTACTGTCAGAACAACATTTTCACAATCATCACCAAAGCCTGCCTTGAAATTTGTGATTGTGGCATTGAACTGCTTGTCAGCTCTGAATGCTGTGTGAACATCGCCCTGAGGAGAATACCAGAAGCAATAACAATCGTTATAGAAATTCTGTCCCCAGTCAGTTGTGCGGAAGGCTGTTGCAAACTGGTCACCATAACAGTAATCATACCAGTTGTTTCCGGATTCATCAAGGAATGCACAGCTGTTCTGATAATCGGTGTAATCAGAATAATAAAGCGGATGTACATTTCGGAGCATATTTCCTGCCGCTTTAAGATGAACACCTGTGAAAACATAACCGATTCTGACATTTGTGATTGTGTTATCGTAGCCTTCAATAAGAATGCCTACAGAATCAGTTTTGCCCGTACCGATGATGTTTACGCCGTAAATATCCGCATCGGAAGAACCGCTGTTTGCACCGTTCATAATATGAAGTCCCACTACGGTATTTTTGATTGAAACATTGCGTACTGCAGTTTCTCTTCCGCTGTTTATTGATACTCCGTTTGCGACTGAGCTGCCGTCAATAATACCGCCTTCAAGAGAGTAGTTACTGCCGTTTGTAGCAGTATCGTTGGCAGGGTCCTTTCCGCCAAGCTGAACTATTGCCTCGCCTGACTGCCAGTTTTCAGTGGCTTTGAGCACGGCAAAATCCGAAAGCTCAAGGGAAACACTTTTTGTCGGGTCAGCAGGAGTATATATCGGTTTTGAAAGAAGATATTCTCCGTCAGGGAAATAAATTGTTCTGTTTGGATTCTCATCAATAAGCTTCTGAATTGCATCCGAAACATCAATTCCGCTGTTTGCATCAACTGTATCGGTGACAACTATATAACCCTTGTCTTCCGAAGCAGAAACAGCAAAGGAAAAAGCGATAATCATAAATACAACCGTAATGCATGCAAAAAGTCTTTTTGAAATATTCATAGCGATTGCCTCCTGAATTTTTCTTTCCTGTAATTTTATTGTAGCATTTCCCCTGAAAGTAGTCAACAATGAAAAAATTATCACTGAAAACAATCTTTGTTTCCTTTATCCTTTATACATTTATTATTTTTTTATTATCCTCTTCATGTTCTTCTTGTGCGAAGAACCAAGCAGTCGAATTATCGCAGGCTCAATTCGACTCCCATAAAAGATTTATAAGAAGCATAAGTAGAAGTCAGCCTTACTGTCAGTATAACCACCAATCACACTATACTCGTGCTTATTTTTTTGCACTTTCAGAATTGCAGTTCTGTAAGGTCTTACAGCAGTTTTTCTGCTGAAATCAGATTTTTTTCATCATCACAAACAGATAACAAGCAAAACACAAGCAAATCGCAAACAAAAATAAAAGAAATAGCAAACAAAAAAAATATTTTAAAAATATCCCCAAAAAAACTGTACAGAAAAAAGTTTTTATTTTCCGTCTTTCACCATTACTACAGAAAGGCGGTAATAATATGACCGATAAAGAACTTTTTTCAGCAATGCTCTTCCATGACGATAAGAACAGTAATTACATTATCCAGAAATTTAAACCCAAATCCGATAAAATATATGAAGTTGTAAAGGCAAAGGATTTTCTTGATACAAAACTATCATCTGATGAGGATGTTTACATAACAATAAACGGATTTTGTGGAATCTCAAGAAAAACAGACGAGTGTCGTCAGATAAATGCTCTTTTCTTTGACCTGGATTGCCATTGTAAATATACTAAAGAAGTAGGCTGGGGTGTTGAACATACATATTTATCGTTGAAGGACGCGATTGAAGAAAATCGTCTGAAAAAACCGAATCTGATTATCAATACAGGCAGAGGATTGCATTTGTATTATATCTTTGAAAAAAGCATTCCTTATCGCCTGACAGATAAGTCTGTAAATGAAAAAGGTCTTAAAATCAGAGAAAGCATAATCAATTCTATCAGCGATGATATACAAGCGGTACTTAAAGAAGCGAATTGCGTACTTGAACTTGATACAAAAGTATCAGATATATCCCGTATTGCACGAATTCCCGGCACAAAGAACACAACTGCCAGAAAAGTAACAAAGATTATTGATTACGATGAGGATTATTATACTTTCGAAGAGCTGTTGAAAACTAATAAAAAGAAGCCTGCACCGAAAAAGAAGATAAAAAACAACGAATTCGGACAGGCACTTCACACTATCAGACTTGCCGAGCTTGAAAAACTTCAGGAATACAGAAATTTTGATTGCCGTGGTTGTCGTGAATATATGTGTTTTGTATATTACAATGCAGCAGTGCAAGTGTTTGACAGAGAGACTGCATATAACAAACTTGTCGCTTTCAGAAATAAATTTGATGATGCTCGTGCAGTTCCCAATTCACAGTTAAAGGCATTGTCCGCATGTATTGACCGCAACAAAGGTAGTGATTATGAAGGGTTTTATAAACTTACCAAAGACTGGATTATTCAGAATCTTGCAATTACGCCCGATGAAATTGCAGAGCTTGGTTTGTTTAAGCTTTCGAAGCAAGAGCTGAAAAAACAGCAGAACAAGATAGACAAACAGGCGCAGGCAATGCAGGTTATTGAGCTTGCAGCAAACGGTATGAAGCATCAGACAATTGCAGATACAGTCGGCATCTCAAAGAGAAAGACTAACTATAAAAAGTCAAGCCCCAAAATAGAAAAAAATCAAAAAATATCCGTCGCCCTTGACAAACAGAAATTAAATGCATTTCAAAACGAGCGAAGGTGATGGATGACACAGCAAAAAGACGTAACCACCTTC
>JAFTVI010000010.1 GCA_017465825.1 Clostridia bacterium | reverse complement strand
GCCTTCACCGTGCAAAGATGTCAGTGGGCTCTGCGAGGCTCATAAACTAAAATTTCTCGCTTATCAAGGGAGCGACTTTAGTTGCGGAATACTACGCAGACGAGCTTCGCTATGTAAGGGTGGCTGTAGTATCCTTTATACCGAGATGCTTTTGTGGGGGGGCGGTTATCAAATATAAAAATGCAACGCAGTATTCATATACCGATATTTGTTTTTGGTATATAAAAACACCTGCTACTGCTGTAACAAGTGTCGGTACATATATTGAATTGTGTGGTGGGTGTGTGATATAATTAGAAAAAAATCAGGTTTTCAAAACGATGTAAAGTTATGTTGCGGATTTGTAAAGTAAATGTGGTGGCACTTTGCGTTGTGTTTTGCTACAATGAAATCGCCAAAATGAAGGGAGGATTTCATTATGAAATTGTCAGACAAAATAACAAAGCTAAGAAAAGCTAATGGTTGGTCACAAGAAGATTTAGCAGAAAAACTTAGCGTATCCCGACAGGCAATCAGCCGTTGGGAGAATGATACAGCTCTTCCGGATGCAAACAATATTCTTCAGTTAAGCAAGTTGTTTAATGTAACCGCAGATTATTTATTAAATGAGGACTATTCTAGTGATAGCGATATTCCTTGTGTAAAAGAAGTCCATAATAAATTAGATTCCCAAAAGCTTATTTATAAAAAACGATTTCTTATTGCTTCGCTTTTATGGTTATTGAGTGCTGTTGTGTGGCTCATTCAAGCCATAAATTGGCTGGATGTTTTTTATTGTGTCTTAGCAGTTGTTAATGCTATTATTTCATTAGTCAATATAATTCTTTACGAGAAGAGTAAAAAAACAGAGATTTCATAAATTCAAATTTATATTACTTAAATGTTTAAGCTGCTCTCACATTTGTGGGGGCAGTTTTCATTTTATAAAAAACGCCCCTAATAGTAATGGGAATAAATACTATAAAAATGTTCCATAATAAAAGTATTATTTTGCCGTTTTACCCGAAATAGTTCCTGCTCCGGAATCTCACCGCAACGTCTTCACGCTCGCTCTTACGAGGTCTTGGCGTAGTATCACTTTCGGACGGTCATTCAGTTGTCAAGGTACACGAGAGAAAACATCCCTCAAGGGGTGACTTTTAAAACGACGAATTTTGAAGTTTTTTGCAAAACTTTTTTCATAAACTTGAAATTTTGTAGCTTTGCACAAACTTCGCTTTCCGTATTCGGTTGTTTTTACCCCTCAAGGGGTAAGGGTTTAGAAAGGCAAAAAATCAACCAAAATCGAAAACTTTTTTATTTTCGTTAAAATTGCACAACAAAAAAGCCGTCACATAGACAGCACAAATAGCGGGAGGACATTTCATCCTCTCGCACAGTTTGTACTGAAACTATGTAACGGCTTAAAAATTAAGCTCTGATTGTCCGTATGTTGCTGACTGAGTATCGGACCATACTTTTTTGTCAGATAATATGTGTTGGCATAAAGCCAATAAGTAAAAAATATGTGTTTCAGTTGATATTTAGTTGTAGGGTAAATACATTATTTACCAATTTGCTATTATACGGAACATTTGTTTGTTTGTCAAGAGCTTTCTCGAAAAAGAAAAGGTGGTGTCGGTTTTCACCGACACCACAAAACTAATTATTATATATAAAAGTTAATTTTTAATACTATTGAAGCCAACTCACATCTAACATGAGTTGGCTTTTGTATATTCATCAATCTTTCTGGTAGAGCGATTTACTTACAATAATATAGAATTATTGTAAGTTTATATAACTCTCCCCGAAATTCTGTTAAAATGAAGTTGCGAACACATTTTCAAAATTTCGAGGAGTGATCAAATGAAAAGTATAAAAACAGCAAGTGATGAATTTATACAAGTCATCCAATCTACAAAAAATTTATCCGATAAAACGATAACGGCGTACCGTTCGGATTTAAAAAATTTTCAGGCATTTCTTCAAGACAATGAGCTTGATGAAACGGTTATCCTGAAATATGTGCAAGTGTTATCTAAAGAGCGAGGACTCAAAGACAACACAATTTGCCGAAAGTTAATTACGCTGAAAATGTTCTTCAGCTTTCTTTATGAGCAAGGTTATACAGATATAAACTATTATCAAAATCACCATTTCCGATATAAGAAAGAGCGAAGATTGCCAAAGACTTTGGCGGTTAAAGAAACCTCAAAACTTCTTGCTTATCTTACCGGTTGTGCTGAAAGAGAAACAACTTCTTTTGATTTATGGAAGAATTACCGTAACCTTGCTTTGATTGATGTATTAATCAGTACCGGCATTAGAATCGCAGAGGCTTCAAACATCTCTCTTAGTGATGTAATTTACTCCGAACGAACAATCCTAATTCATGGTAAGGGACGAAAACAAAGGCTTATTTACATATCCTGTAACGATACTTGGAACAACCTCACACGATGGTTGAAAATCCGTAAAAGCAGACCAACAAATACAGATAAGATATTTGTAAACCGCTTTGGTGAACAGCTAAGTATTCATGGAATCGAATATATCTATAATTCAGCAAAAAGAGCCTGTGGAATTAACGAAAAATCAACTCCGCATTATTTGCGACATACATTTGCAACAAATCTCCTTGCAAACGGAGCAGACTTACGTTCTGTTCAAGAAATCTTGGGGCACAGTAGTGTTGCTACAACAGAGATATACACTGAGGTAACAACAAAGAGAAAGAAGCAAGTTCTCAATAAATATAATTATAGAAATAAATTATAGCAATAAAACTAAATTTAAATATATCCTTACTTATATATAAAGTCTCAAAAGTCGAAAATGTAACACAAAAAAACAAATTTTTTTAAAAACTTCCCCTATGCGCCCATAGGGGAAGAAAATATTACTATTTTTTGATTAAACATAAAGCTTTTTACAAAAATATATTTATGGTTTTTATTCGCACAAAAGTAACAAGAAGAAAAACTAATTGAAATCTGAAAACAAATATACAGTATTTACAATCAGACGGTAAATATTGCAGTCATAAACAGAACAATTGCGTTAATGAACTGCTTGATTTTTGCAATAAGATTTGCAAAAGCTGAGCATTCTCCGAGAGCACCAAGGTCAAGATCGCCGAAAAGTCCGTCAGAATCCGAAGATGCACTTTTATCAACTGCTTCAACAGTAATTGCGAAATCGGGCATTGTGAAATAAACCCATGATGAAGTATCTGTATCCAAATTTTCGGGTGTGAACTCGTTTCCGTTTTCATCATAGAATTTCCAGCCACCGAACTGATCGCCAAGACTGTGATTAACGCTTGCTGTTTCGCCGTATCTGTAATCGTAAGCACCGCAGTTAATGCAGTTGATCTTCCAAGTGAGATTCAGTTCCATATTCTCTCTTACGGCATCGTTAACCTTGAATGTATCGTTTTCAACGGGGTTATAAACTGCTCTGAGAGTATATGTACCGCTCTTTTCGGGGCGCCAATTGAACCTTGTCTGGTAAGCGATATCTTCCATAACAAGTTCGTCGTTGGCATAAAGGTCATAAGTACCCTTGGGTTTAGTTGTGTAATCACCGGTTGTGATTTCATACTCATCGTTACCGTATGCTTTAAAGTAAGGAGAAACCTCACGAGGTTCAACAATAAGTTTAAAACTTAATTCATTTGAATAATTGCTGTTCGATGTGGTAATTCTTGCTTTTGCATTTTCATATTCACTAACAGATGAAGTATCATATGAAATATTAGAAAAACTCTGAATTGTAAATTTTCCGCAATTAGCAGTAAGTCTTTCCACTAAATTTTTTAATGAGTTAAATGTAAGTTCATACCCGATTCCTACTCGAACTTCAGGAATAATAGCATTTCCCTCTTCATCAACGAAAGTAGATGCAATTTTTTCAACATTTACAACCATTGATATGTTAATTGTGCTTTCATTCTCATCATCAGGAGTAAAAACAACACCAACAACATTGCTACCGCCCTTTAATTCCTGAGCAGGATCAGCAACTGCAAATGTTCCGGGAATAGTTGTTGAGCCACCAATAATTGTAAGGTCAGCCGCTGTGAGACCTTCCCTATATGTAACACTTTGAATTGTGGGAAATTCACTTATTGTAGGTTCACTTGTGTCGCCCTGTGTTCTAACATAAATGTATACATTTATTGTTTCATAACCGCTGCAAACAACTTTTGCAGAATAATATCCGCTTTCATTAACTTTTGTACTACTTTTTGTCCAGCTCCATTTTGCAGAGGTTAAAACCTCTCCTGTAAGCTGACATTTTACAGCAATACCGGTAATATCAGAAGTATTTAATCTTTTTCCAGCTACAACATCAGTTGCGGTAGGAACAGCAGTAGGATCAACAAATTCCATTGCTGCTTTTTTTACAGGAAAAGTTACAATAGGAGATCTGTTAATTTCAAATCCAATATATAAATTTGAATCATCAGGAATAAACTTAATGCTTGCACGCTCATTATCATTATCTGATGGCATATATTCAGGGTCAATAAAATCAAAATGACCAGCAACTATTTTACCTGTTGCCGTTCCATCCTCTGTTACAATACCGCCGGAAAGTGTTATATGCTCTCCAACTTTTTGTGTATAATACATTTCTCCATTTGCAGTTGGATATTCAACAATGTTTGCTTCTGTTAACTGTATGCTATTCTCAGAAAGCACCTCTGCAAACACAACAGATGAAGACATTGAAACCATTAATACAACTAAACAAAAGATTAATGTCTTTTTCACAACCAATAAAGAAAGCTTATTTTTCATACTTAAGTCCTTTCTAAAAATTTCTTTGAAATACCCGTGTAGGGCAAAATGCCCTACACGGAGAGAAATTATCAGTAATCTGTCTTTCTCAATTTTGCAAACAGCTTATACTAAATCGTTAACAATTACTTTGTCTACAGAGTTAATGATACCGTCATTATTTACATCACCAGCTACAAAGAATGCAAGTTCATCAAATGCAGTAGACTGACTGTTTCCAAAGTAATTATCATAAACATCTATGTCAGATGAAGTTATTCTACCGTCACCGTTAACATCACCACTTACAACTATTGTATAGGTAACAATTGGTTCATCATTTTCATCATAAACAGTTACTTCTGAACCTGTACCGTAGTAATCGGAAGCAGAATCATACTGTACATAATCAATATAGTAATTGTTTTCATAACTTTCCACAACAATTACATATTCTTCAATGTCAGTACATTCAGTTGCAAAACCTGTTATAAACAAAGTTGAATTATCAATTACAACTGTATCATCAAGAGCCTCAAGGAAATTTATACGTACAAGTCTTCTCATTGCCTTCATAAGTTCAACGCGTGCGTTGTTTACCTGAGTCTGAAGAAGAGTTACAGATGTGTCTTCATTAACAGTCTTTGCGGCTGCAAGAGCTGCTGCAAAATCTGTCCAGGAGTCTGTTGTGTAAGCAGCCTGAATCTTTTCATCAGCAGCTGCAATTGCAGATGCAAGATGTGTCTTAACAACAGCCTTCTTTATAAGACGGGGGTACATAAGCTCTACCATATGCTCTGCATAGATAAGGTCAAATGCAGGGATAGCGGGAGCTGTTTCGCCTTCTGCAACTGTCTGTGAGTTAACAAGACCGCTTGCGTGGTCATACCAATTATCCCAACGGTCATATGTGAAGAGAACATAGTCTTCTCTCTTTACATCTGCCTGAGCAGTAACTGATGCCTCAAGAGTTGCAAGAAGAGTTGCATCTGTGGGCTTAACCTTTTCGTCAAGAGCTGCGACTGCGGCTTCGATAGCGGCAACTGCTGCTGCGTAAGCATTTGCTGAGCCATCGGGTGCAGTAACATCTGCAAACATCTTGCTGTGGTCAGGATTGCCGTGAAGAAGTGCATAGCCTTCACTTACAGCAGTCTGATATGCTGTCCACTCTGCATCTGCAGTGTCAAGATAGTCTGCTCTCTGTCTGTTTGCGCCCATAACATCATCGAGAACTCCGGGAAGACCGAAATCATTATAAATAACGATTATATGGTCTCTCGTTTCTGTAACAGTACCTGAGTTACTGCCTGAGCTGCAGACCTCGAATGCGATGTCAAGGTCATAAATACCGTAAGGCTGAGCAAGGTCAGGGTCAATGTTTGCTACATAGGGGTTAACTGTGCCGTAAGAGTCAACTGTAAGTGATGCGGCATCAATTGAGATGATGGGACCGTCTGCAGGATTGTTTGCAGAAAGCCCTGTGGGCAGAGTACCTGTTACAATAGCTCTGCGGATATCTCTGACAGCATTACCGATGAGAACACCGTTATTTGTTGCCATAATTGAGAAGAGAGATGCATCGTAAACATCAGTTGTATAAAGATAAGTTGAGAAGCTGTCAAAGCTTACTCTGTTTGTCTCGCCGATTGCGGCACTTGTAACATCGTAGTTGCCTGTTTCCTTATAGAAATGAGCGTATGTTGATGTAACAAGAGGAGTTGTGTTAAGGCGTACACCTGCTTCATCAAGGATATAGTATGAAAGGTCAAAACGAACCTCTGTTGTTGCTGCAACAGAACCTGAAACAGCAATATCGTAATAGGCGTTTGCAGCAATCTTTGTGTTCTCAGGGATAGCTGCTGTTGTAAGACCTGCATTGTTTGTGAGAGCTACAAGCTCAATTTCATACATCTTATCCTGTGTAAGAGTGCCTGCCGCATTGCGCCATGCGCTGTTAACACCGTCAGAAAGATTGGAAACACGGATTGTCTGACCTGAAGGAACAGTACCGTTTTCACAATAAATTCTGCTGTTGATATCAAGAGCTACGTCACCGAGTGACTGAGGATCTGCGGCACCCATAAGCATTGTAACAAGATTTATTGCAGTGGGAACAAGAGTTGCATTCTTATCTTTAAGAGATACAAGAAGATTTTCTGCAATAGTCTTGAGATTTGCAACTGAAATTACAGCTTCAAATGTTGTTACGGGAGGTACGCAGTAGTCAGCACCTGTGGGTGTGAAAGCACCGTTTATAATGTTTCTGACAACATCAATAATTGCCTGACGTGCAGAACCGTTAAGAATGCTATTAGGTGAATGTGTGAAGAATGCATCAATCTTTTCGAGGTCGAATGCAAAAATTGCATCAAGAATGTAGTTTACAAGGCTCTGAAGACCGAGGTCACCTGCTTCGCCTGCACCTTCAGCATCACGGAACATCTCATCATATGAGAAGAGATTCTTGGGAATGATTTCCCAAAGAATAGCGTCTATCTTTTCCCAGCCGGTATCTGCAGTATTGTATGCTGTAGCGTCGTAAAGACCGTCAACATAAGGCAGACACCATGTTGCAAAAGCTGTAAGGAACTCTGATGCATTTGTGTCCATATCGCAATTGAGACCGATATTGTTGTTGAGATAGAATGTGCCAAGGTCAGCCGCAATTTCAATTATTGCATTTCTGTAGCCTTCTGCTGTAGCATCAGCAGGAACATCGGGATATACATTCTCAGGAATGATGCTTGCACAAAGCTCACGGAGACCAAGGTAAGCAATTCTTTCCATAGTATCGCCCTGCTGAAGATCCATATGCTTAACAAACTGCTCAACAGCAACACGTGCAATATAGTCACCAAGCTGTTCAAGAGAGTAGCCTGAAACATCTTCTGTTTCGCCACCGGCAACTATAATCTGCTTAAGAAGAGCTGTGAGATTTGTTTCGAGAGTAGCAATATAATCACCGTCTGCAGGAACAGCAATCCAAGTATATGTACCGGGAAGAAGCATATCCTCAACAACAGCTCCAAATACATCATTAAGCTGCTCCATAAGAGTCTTGTTGTCATCAAATTCGTATGTTTCAACAACATAATCTACATTTACGAGTTCATCAAGTGAACCGCCATCATTTGCGTTGGATTCAACAGCGTCCTGAATAACTGTCTTTAGCTCGTCATTAAGTAATGGAACTACAAATTCATTAAGAGCATGGAAAATAGCCTCTTCAATAGCTGCGTAGCCTGTTACTGAGTCAATATCAATATCAAAACCGGGCATAACACCTGCGAAGCCCATTATTTCTGCACGCTCACTGCCTTCTTCTGCACCGAGCTGATTATCACACATAAACTGAACAAGATCATCAAGTGTGATATCTGAGGGCATAAGTTCATCATTTACGGGATGAAGAAGATCCCAGATTGTTTCTTTAAGGAAACCTGGAAGATCATCAATAATAACTCTGAACTCGGGAGGAAGGAAGCCTTTTACGATGCCCCAGCTGAAAGAATCATCGATTATACCTACAAGAGTAGGGGCACAGTTACCAAGATATGTTACAAGACTGTTGATAACATCAACGTCTGTCTTGCCTGCTGTTGTTCTGCGAACTGAAGAGATATCATCTCTGTTTGTTTCAAGAACAACAAGGTCACCAACGGTAAGTCTGCCAAAAAGCCAGTTTCCCGTAAGGTCATAAATAGAGTCGAGAGCTTCATCCGTCGAACGAAGATTGATATCTCCTATAAGAGGAATATCTATATAAATATCTTCGTCTTCAAGCATTACATCAAGCATATCAAGCAGAATAGAAGCTTTCTGAGTCAGTTCAAGGTCAACCTTGTCAATTGAGTTGTACTGGTCAAGAATCGCATTGTCAAGATAGGGGTCGTGAGCCGCAAATGCCATAACAGACATTGAACTGAGCAACATAACCACTGACAAAACGACACTGAGAAAACGTGCACTTTTTTTACGTGTTTTCATATTTGACTGTCCTTTCGTAATATTTTCAGGACTTCCTTTTATAAAAACAATAATGCGAACAAAAAATACTACGGCGAAGTCCTATAAATCCAAAAGGTATTTATTTGTCCGCAGCATTATATGTACCATTGGTATCACCTCCCAAAATATAATGAAAATTTATAAATATACTGCCTTCAAAATACAGATTTATTTATCATGAGTTAAAATCAATTTCTGCAACAAAAGCATCTGCCTGCGAAACATCGGTAATTCCGCCGTCTTTTGATGTTACGGTAATCATCAACACACGATTATCAACTTTAACAATATAAGCGTAAGATTCAAGCTGAGCACCGTCATCATCCTGCATGGATAATCCAAATCTCTTCATCGGTATGTTTGAAATCAGAACATCTTCAATTTCACTATTTGCAATTCCCGATGCGACTGCGGCATTATATGTATCAGAAACATATTCGTCAAAATCGCTTACAGAATCCGTTTTATCCATTATGTTGAACTGAATTGTTCCCTGCTTATTTTCTATCAACGGATCAGAACCAACAGATTTCAGTTCAAAATCCTCTGGAATTTCATAGTCATATGAGGGAGTTTTGAGTGAATTGTTATCAATTATCAAGTATTTTTCGGTTAATACTTCAGTTACAGTATTTCCGTTTTCATCCTGTCTTTCAACAATAATATTTCCTGCAGAATCAGATGCTATCTCGCCGTTTTTGTCTGATACAAAATTATATGATTTGCCGTCAGAGACTATCACTTCGGAAGATTTTTTGCTACAAGAGGAGAAAATTATTACAACACTTAATACCAATAATATAAGAAAAAGCTGCTTCATTGTAATGCCCCTTTCAGATTTCTAAAACCGATCGAATTTGATACGTAAAGGATGATTTGCTGAATTTTACTGCATTTTGCAGGCTTTTTTCATTTTTTGTCAACAAAATAGGAATACCCTCTTGTTTCTATAGTGTATAAATCTTAAAAAATGTGAACAAAAAAATCGAAAAAAAATAAAAAAAATTGATGGTGGAAAAAATCCACCATCAGAAAGCTATTTAGAATGTTAAATATCCTGTCTCGGCGTCAATCTTTTGTACAGAGAATAGTGACTTCTTTGCATAGTGTGTTGCTGTGACCCTGTATTGATAACCGCTAGGTACTGTTATTCTTTTTGACAAATTGCAACTTGTAGATTCTGTCAAAAAATCTCCCAAAGTCGAATATTCACTCCAAGAAGAACTGCTGTTTAGTCTTCGTTCAATAACAATGTCTTTAAATCCACATTTAACTACTTCGCTGGTACATGCTGTCATCCCAGTTATAACAAGTGTACTACCTTCTTTAGCTATACCAAAATAATGATCTACAATTAAGCCCGTCGCTCTATTCTCAGGATACACAGCATAAACATGTTCAAGTGCTTCAAATTCTTCAATTGTAATCTCATCATCAGTCAACGTGTCATTTGAAGCAAAAGTTGTCACAGGGGAAACACCACAAATTAAAGTACAAACAAGTAAAATTACAGAAAAAATTTTTTTCATTTAATTACCTCACTTTTATTTTATTGTATTTGCAAAACTCTTTACAGTTTCTATATCACCTTCTATATATATATTATATTTGGTACGGTTGTCTTTGTATTCTACTGAACAATTTTCTTCTCGCTCAAAAATAAGAATATCCATTCCATTAACATTTATCATTTGAGCGGAAACAATATCTTCTGAAACACTATTACCGGCCCTATTCAAATCATTAACAAATTGTGTAATTGTAAATCTGCCGTAGCATCCACGGTATTCAAAGAATATTGTTGCAACAATATTAACTGTTTTATCTGTCTCGGGATATTCAATACTTGTGATAACACAATCGTCTGTCAGAAGTTCCTCCGGGAAGGTTACAGGCGTTATTCCGTGAGCCTCAAGCTCTTTTGCTAAATTACTGTCTGTGAGCTGATAGCCTTCTGCTGTCGTATTAGCGTATTCTAAATTGATATCAACATATGCATCCTTGTCGATAAGTTCTGCAATAAAGTCCGGTATGCTGAAATCAAACACATATGCCGATGCGGTTACCACTGAAACCAGCAAAACAAAAACTATTGCCGCAATAAGCAGTGTTTTTACAGCCTTTGGTTTGCGATTGATAGATACGATCTGATTATCCTTTATTGCTAACAATTTAAAACATAGATCAATATAGTCGGTATCTACTTCTTCCGCATCCTTAGCTATCTCTATTTCAATAAGCTTTTTTATGTCTTCCGATGACAAATCAGTAAAATTAGAAGCTATCATTTTATTCAATTTCTTTTTACTGAATTTCTTCTTCAAAATAAAACCCTCCTACCTATATAGTGTCACTTTCTTTAAAAAAGTGACCAAAATTTTTTTACTTTTCAAATTCTTTAATTTTTTTACGAATTTTTCTTTTAAGTGCAGCATGTCTTTTTCGTACCGCGGAAGGAGAAATACACAAATCATTGGCAATTTCTTTTAATTTTTTTTCCTCCAAATAAAAATCAACGTATAGCTTTTTCTCATCTGATTTTAGTGATGATATTATTCGCAATGCACGCTCTGCAATCATTTTATCTGTAACCATATTTTCCAGATAATCAGGTTCATAAGTCACGGTGTTATTCAGAACTTCTTCTTTTTCCTCATTACTTTTAAAATCATATTCGTTTCTTTTTATCTTTTCTTTTATTGCTTTATCTTTATAATTGAGTGTAACTTTATAAAGCCAAGCTTTATAATTACCTATTACTACACCGTTTTTCAGATTTTCAACCAATGCAACATAAGCACTCTGTACACAATCTTCTGCGTATTCATATTCGCAATCAAAATACTGCAAGCAATATTGTATCAATTGACTTCTGTATTGCTCACAGTTTTCAAGCACATCATTAATGTTGCTGTTGCTTTCAGCTTTTGAAATGCTCTCTGATTGTCTTTTGTCTTTACTGTACAATGTTAGTTCTCCTCTTGATTTTATCAAAAAACTTTATAGCCTTTTATTTTCTGAAATTATTAAATATTTTATCAGCAAAAAAAGGTGTTGTCAACCGCAAACATGAAATGCCTATGTGATTGAAGGTGCATCCGACCAATTAACAGTTACAGATTTGTTATTTTGGCAATGGGGATTTTTTTGTTTTTATATTTTTACTATATCATAAGTAAAGAGGCTAACTTCGAACACTTGTCTTTTGCACAAATCAGACGCCCTAAAATACAATTATATGGAATTTGGAGTAATCTCTTATTCAATTATTTAAAAATAGTGCCCTGTCATGAAAAAAGAACCAAATCCTTTTTCAACCTTGGTTCGTTCTCTTTTCTGTCAGATTTCCTCTTTCACGGCGAAGCCGCATGTGAAGATGTAGTAGGTGTTCGTCTGATTTTCGTTGATGGATTCTGTAAGAAGTATTGTTAGTTTTCATAGTATTTGTCCTTTCTTTTTACTCTGTTTAAGCAATGTAGGGAGTGCAGAATACTATGTTTGAAGCCGGTTTTACTTGTATTTTGAGTAAATCCCTTATGAACACTCGCACCATAGTGAGTATTCATAACACAAGTGAATACTCACTTTTCTTTTTTACATTTCCTCATAGTTAAAATTATTATGTATCGAGCAGGTTTTGTGCCTGCTCTTTTTTGTTATGCCGTGAGATATTCTACGGCAACGCCTTGTCTTGCTTCAAGGACTATATTTTCCTCTTTAGCGGGATTTTCAAAAGCGGTAATGATTCACAATAGGCTGAACAATAATTAACAGCGGCAAAGGGATAAAATTGAACTTTTTCAGATTATACAGATAGCAAAAAAATCAAAACTTTTTAATTTGTGTTGAATGCCAACAAAAAAAGGTGTATAATAAATTTGTGATACTTTGAAAAGAGGTGAGTATCTGTGAATATATTACATATGAAATATGCGGTGGAAGTTGCAAAAGCCGGTTCATTAAACAAGGCGGCTGAAACGCTTCTTATTGCAGCACCCAATGTCAGCCGTTCTATAAAGGAACTCGAATCCGACATAGGCATTGCAATTTTTGACCGTACTGCAAAAGGTATGGAGCTCACTCCAGAGGGTGAAGAATTCATAAATTACGCAAAAGGAATTCTCAGTCAGATTGAAGAGGTTGAAAACTTTTATAAAAAAGGTGCATCAAAAAAACAGAAGTTTTCAATTTCAGTACCCCGTGCCTGTTATATTTCAGAAGCTTTTTCGCAGTTCTCAAAGGCACTTTCAAAAGAAGCTGCAGAAATCTTTTATAAGGAAACAAATTCTCAACGCACAATCCGTAATATGCTCGAACACGATTATAAGCTGGGCATTATAAGATACGCAGAGAATTATGACAAGTATTTCAAAACAATGCTTGAAGAAAAAGGTTTCTGTTATGAGTTGGTCACAGAGTTTACTTATTCGCTGATAATGAGTGCAGATAATCCTTTAGCAAAAAAAGAAGTAATAACCTTTGATGACCTTGCAGATTACATTGAAATTGCGCACGCGGACCCCTATGTTCCGTCTATGCCGCTTTCAAAAGTGGTAAAGGAAGAACTCCCGGATAATATCGACCGCCGTATATTCATCTTTGAAAGAGCAAGTCAGTTTGATTTGCTTTCAAATAACCCCGAGACCTTTATGTGGGTTTCTCCCGCGCCGGAAAGCTTACTGAAAAGATATAATCTTGTTCAGAAAAAATGCGTGGATAACAAGAAAATCTATAAGGATGTTCTGATTTACAAAAACGGATACAAATTATCGAAACTTGACAGACAGTTCATTACAGAACTGTGCGAAGCTAAAAGGAAATATTTATAGTTTTATGACCGTTCTCGTGTTGAGAACGGTTTTCTTTTGGTGTTATCGAAAATGATAACACCGGTTATATGAATTAAGAATTCCCCTAAACGAGAAACTTTGTTAAAATAATAACAAAGTCAGATACAGGAACATTCACGCCTGTATGACAATATACTATTTTGGTAAATAATGTTCAGGAGGATACAAATGGAAACTAAAAATTACGCAATTGTAGATAGCGTTGAAAAACTTCAGGAAGCTATCTCGAACACAAGAGAAGCTCAGAAGAAGTTTGCTACCTACACTCAGGAGCAGGTTGACAAAATTTTTCTTGCAGCAGCTTCTGCCGCAAACAAGGCAAGAATCTCTCTTGCTAAAATGGCGGTTGAAGAAACAGGTATGGGCGTTGTTGAGGATAAGGTTATCAAAAACAACTATGCCGCAGAGTATATTTACAATGCTTACAAGGAAACGAAAACCTGTGGCGTTATCGAAGAAGATAAGGCTTTCGGAATCAAAAAAGTTGCTGAACCTATCGGTGTTGTTGCTGCCGTTATTCCCACAACAAACCCCACATCAACTGCAATTTTCAAGTGTCTCATTGCTCTTAAAACACGTAATGCAATCATTATTTCTCCTCACCCCAGAGCAAAGAACTCCACAATTGCTGCTGCAAAGCTGGTTCTTGAAGCCGCAGTAGCAGCAGGCGCTCCCGAAGGAATCATTGACTGGATTGACGTTCCTTCTCTTGAAATGACAAACACAGTAATGAAGGAAGCAGATATCATCCTCGCAACAGGCGGTCCCGGAATGGTTAAGGCAGCATATTCAAGCGGCAAGCCGGCTCTCGGTGTTGGTGCAGGTAACACTCCCGCAATAATTGACGACAGTGCAGACATTCTTCTTGCTGTTAACTCAATAATTCACTCAAAGACATTCGATAACGGTATGATTTGTGCTTCCGAGCAGTCAGTAATCGTTCTCGAAAGCATCTATGATGCGGTTAAGAGCGAATTTGCCGCAAGAGGCTGTTACTTCCTTGACCCTGCAGAAACAGAAAAAGTAAGAAAAACAATCATCATCAACGGCGCTCTCAATGCTAAGATTGTTGGTCAGCCTGCCGCAAAAATTGCAGAACTTGCAGGCGTAACAGTTCCCGAAGGAACAAAAATCCTTATCGGTGAAGTTGAAAGTGTTGATATCAGCGAGGAATTTGCACACGAAAAACTTTCTCCCGTTCTTGCTATGTACAAGGCAACAGATTTTGAAGATGCACTCTGCAAAGCTGAACACCTTGTTGCAGACGGCGGTTACGGTCACACATCTTCCGTATATCTTAACGAAATTACAGAAACAGAAAAGCTCAGTGAGTTTGCCGCAAGAATGAAGACTTGCCGTATTCTTGTTAACACGCCTTCATCACACGGCGGTATCGGTGACCTTTACAACTTTAAGCTTGCTCCCTCACTCACGCTCGGTTGCGGTTCCTGGGGCGGCAACTCAGTATCAGACAACGTTGGCGTTAAACACCTTATCAATATTAAGACAGTAGCAGAAAGAAGGGAAAATATGCTTTGGTTCCGTGCGCCTGAAAAGGTATACATTAAGAAAGGATGCTTACCTGTTGCTCTTGATGAGCTTCGTACAGTACGTGGTTCCAAAAAAGCATTTATCGTTACAGATACATTCCTTTATGAAAACGGTTATACAAAGCCCATAACTGACAAACTTGACGAAATGGGCATTGCACATACAACATTCTTTAATGTTCAGCCCGACCCCACACTCGGCAATGCAAAGGAAGGCGCAGCTCAGATGGCTGCATTCAAGCCCGATACAATCATTGCTCTCGGCGGCGGTTCTGCAATGGATGCCGCAAAGATTATGTGGGTTATGTACGAGCATCCCGATGCAGACTTTATGGATATGGCAATGAGATTCATCGATATCCGTAAGAGAGTTTACACATTCCCCAAGATGGGCGAAAAAGCATATTTTATAGCTGTTCCCACATCAGCAGGTACAGGCTCAGAGGTTACACCTTTTGCAGTTATCACAGACGAATCAACAGGTGTCAAGTATCCTCTTGCCGATTACGAGCTCCTTCCCAATATGGCAATTATTGATACAGATTTCCATATGTCAGCACCTAAAGGACTTACAGCTGCATCAGGTATCGACGCGGTAACACACGCTGTTGAAGCATATGCAGCAATGCTTGCAACTGATTACACAGACGGTCTTGCTCTTCAGGCTCTTAAAAACATCTTTAAATATCTTCCCCGTGCATATGAAAACGGTCAGACAGACATTGAAGCAAGAGAAAAAATGGCAAACGCCGCAACAATGGCAGGTATGGCATTCGCGAATGCATTCCTTGGTGTATGTCACTCAATGGCTCACAAGCTTGGCGCTTTCCATCATCTTCCTCACGGTGTAGCAAATGCGCTTATGATTGAAGAGGTTCTGCGTTTCAATGCTTCCGAGGCTCCTGCAAAAATGGGTACGTTCTCACAGTATGACCATCCCCATACTCTTGCAAGATATGCAGAAATTGCCGATTATCTCGGTCTTGGCGGCAACAGCGACAAGGAAAAACTTGAAAACCTTATAAATGCTATAAATGACCTTAAGACAAAAGTCGGCATCAAGGAAACAATCAAGGACTACGGTATTGATGAAAAGGTATTCCTTGACAACCTTGATGAAATGGTTGAACAGGCATTTGATGACCAGTGTACAGGTGCCAACCCCCGTTATCCTCTTATGAGCGAAATCAAGCAGATGTATCTCAACGCTTACTACGGCAAGCACTTCGTTGAGAAGAAAATGCCCACAGCAGCAGACATTGAAGAAAGCTCAAAGGTTGACGAAGTAAAAGTAACATACCGTAAAGGTAAAAAAGCATAATTAAGGGAGGAACAGCAAATGAAACTTGACAGAGTAATAGCAGTAAGAAACAGCAAAACTATCTACCGTGACGGTGACAGATGTATTAAGGTGTTTAATTCAGACTATTCCAAAGCAGATGTTCTCAATGAAGCGCTCAATCAGGCAAGAATAGAGGAAACAGGTCTTAATATTCCTAAAGTTCTTGAGGTAACAATGATTGACGGCAAATGGGCTATCGTTTCAGAGTACATCAAGGGTAAGACTCTCCAGCAGCTTATGGATGAAGATGCTGAAAAGAAAAATGAATACATTGAGCTTCTTGTTGACCTCCAGCTTAATGTTCATTCAAAGGAATGCGCACTCCTTAACAAGCTTAAAGATAAAATGAACAGAAAAATCGGTATCAGCGAGCTTGATGCAA
Organism: Clostridia bacterium; assembly: GCA_017465825.1. Lineage (GTDB taxonomy): Bacteria > Bacillota > Clostridia > Oscillospirales > Acutalibacteraceae > UBA1081. The sequence goes on along the minus strand of JAFTVI010000010.1, from coordinate 18,431 downwards.
CAACAAGATACGACCTTCACACACGCCTTGAGGGTATGCCCAAGCACAAAAAGGTTTGTCACGGTGACTTTAACCCTTCAAACATTATAATCACAGAAGACGGCACGCCTTATATTCTTGACTGGTCACACGCAACTCAGGGTAATGCATCTGCAGACGCCGCAAGAACATATCTTCTCTTCTGGCTTAACGGTGATATTGAAGGTGCAAAGACATATCTTGACCTGTTCTGCAAAAAGAGCAATACAGCAAAGCAGTATGTTCAGAAATGGATGCCCATCGTTGCCGCATCACAGTCAGTAAAGGGCAATGAGAAAGAAAGAGAATTCCTTCTTTCCTGGGTTGATGTTGTAGATTACGAATAAGGAGTTAATAGCAATGAAAGTAACTGTATGTATAGGTAGTTCTTGTCACATTAAAGGTTCACGTCAGGTAGTAGAACAGCTTCAGTATCTTATCAGTGAAAACAATCTCGGCGATAAGGTTGAGCTCGGCGGCACATTCTGTATGGGCAAATGTCAGCAGGGTGTTTGTGTAACGGTAGATAACGATTTCTATTCTGTTACTCCCGAAACTGTAGACGAGTTCTTTGAAAAGAACATAAAGGGAAAGGTATAATATGCTGATTCAGGTTTGTGTAGGCAGCTCCTGCCACTTAAAGGGTTCTCCCGAAATCGTGGAGCTTCTGCAGAAAGCCGTCAGTGATTATCATCTTGAAGACGAGGTTGCACTTGCCGGAAGCTTCTGTATCGGCAAGTGTAACCGTATTGGTGTTACTGTCCAGATTGATGATGATATTCACACCGGTGTCAAAAAAGAAAGCTTCAAAGAGTTTTTTGAGGAGAATGTACTTAAAAAAATCCAAATCGAAGGGAAGTAACGGATTATGCCGAATTGTCTGACTTTGAAAAAATCAAACTGCAAAAACTGTTATAAATGTATTCGTCATTGCCCCGTAAAAGCAATCCGTTTTTCAGGTAATCAGGCTCATATCATCGGCAATGAGTGTATTCTTTGCGGACAGTGTTTCGTTGTATGCCCTCAGAACGCAAAGGAAATTGTTGATGAAACAGAAAAAGTAAAGGTTCTGCTTCAGACAGGTGAACCTGTAATTGTATCTCTTGCTCCCTCTTTTGTTGCCAATTATGACGGTGCAGGTATCAACTCAATGAGAAAAGCTCTCAAAAAACTCGGCTTTTATGATGTTGAAGAAACGGCAATCGGTGCAACAGTAGTTAAAAATGAATATGAAAGAATGATAAAAGAGGATGACAGGGATGTTATCATTTCATCCTGCTGTCATTCAATAAATCTTCTCATCCAGAAGCATCATCCGGCTGTTCTCGGATATCTTGCCGACGTTATTTCGCCTATGCAGGCACATTGTAATGACATCAAGCAGCGCTATAAGAATGCTAAAACAGTATTTATAGGACCTTGTGTTGCAAAAAAAGATGAAGCAGAGCATTATGACGGTATTGTTGATGCCGTGCTCACATTTGAGGAATTGACCGAATGGTTAAAATCAGAAAATATTGAAATCGAGCCGGAAAAGGATAACGATATCTGTTCACGTGCGCGTTTCTTTCCCACAACGGGCGGTGTGCTCAAAACAATGGCTCAGGAAAACACAGGATATACATATCTTGCTCTTGACGGTGTTGAAAACTGTATTGCCGCACTTAAGGACATTGAAAGCGGAAAAATTCACAAATGCTTTATTGAAATGTCAGCTTGTGTGGGCAGTTGTATGGGCGGTCCCGTTATGGAAAAGTATCACCGTACCGCAACAGTAAAAGATTATATTACTATCACGAATTATGCAGGAGAAAAAGATTTTGAGGTTTCTCAGCCTAAAGCTAAAGAACTGAAAAAACATTTTGAGTTTATTGAACAGCGCTCACCTCAGCCGTCTGATTATGAAATAAACAATGTTCTGCGTCAGATGGGTAAATTCAAACCTACGCAAGAGTTGAATTGCGGCTCCTGCGGTTATAACACCTGCCGTGAAAAAGCGGTTGCAATCATTCAGGGTAAGGCGGAGATTTCAATGTGTCTGCCCTTCCTTAAAGATAAAGCTGAAAGCTTTTCGGACACGATCGTTAATAATTCTCCCAACGGACTTATTGTTCTTAACGATCAGCTTGAAGTTCAGCAGATCAACAAAGCCGCAAGAGAGATTATGAACATCCGCTATGCTTCTGATGTTCTCGGCACTCAGTGCATAAGAATTCTTGACCCCACACCTTTTATGAAGGTCCGTGACACGGGAATCGGAATTCATAATGAGCGTGTGTACTTTGCTGAATATAAGCGATATGTTGAACAGACTATCGTGTATGACCGTGATTCAAGACTTCTTGTAGGCATTATGCGTGACGTAACTGATGAACAGTACGAAAGAGAAAAGAAAGAAAGCATCAGCAAGCAGACTGTAGAGGTTGCCGATAAGGTTGTTGAAAAACAGATGAGAATTGTTCAGGAAATCGCATCTCTTCTCGGTGAAACAGCCGCAGAAACGAAAATCGCTCTTGCAAAGCTGAAGGAGTCAATAACCAATGAATGATTTATGTGCTGATATAGGTTATAAAAGTATAAATCATCACGGTGAAGAGCTTTGCGGTGACCACGTTGATATTGTTGAACCCAGTGACGATTCAACTGTTATTGTGTTGTCTGACGGACTTGGCAGCGGTGTTAAAGCAAGTATTCTTTCAACGCTCACATCAAAAATTATATCAACAATGCTGGCAGAAGGCTTGTCTTTGGAAGAATGTGTTGAAACAATTGCCGCAACATTGCCTGTCTGCTCAGTCCGTGGTGTTGCATATTCAACATTTACAATAATTCATCTTAAAAACAATCAGACTGCTGAGCTTATTCAGTACGATAATCCTCACGCAATTATCATCCGTGATGAAAAGAATTGGGATTACCCGAAAACAGAAATGAATATCGGCGGCAAAAAAATATTCAAATCAATCATAAAATTGCAGGAAAATGATATTTTTATTGCAATGAGCGACGGATGTCCCCACGCCGGAATAGGCACCGCATATAATTTCGGCTGGAGAAGAGAAGATATAATAAGCTTTATGGAAACTCTTTCTCACGTCGGTTACACGGCAAAAACGCTTTCCACTATGCTTGTGGATGAGTGTGATAAGCTTTACGGTCATAAGCCCGGTGATGATGCTACTGCCTGTGTTGTCTGGGTGAGAAAAAGAGAGCCTATGAATATGCTCTTCGGTCCTCCGTCAAACCGTGATGATGCGGACAGAATGATGTCGCTATTCTTCTCAAAAGAAGGAAAGCATATCATTTGCGGCGGAACAACATCTTCAATTGCCGCAAAGTTTTTGAGAAAGCCTCTCAAACCAACACTCAATTTTGAACAGAGTGATGTTCCGCCTATTGCGGAATTGGAAGGTGTTGATCTGGTAACCGAAGGTGTTATCACAGTAAATAAAGTGCTTGAGTATGCTAAAGATTATCTTGGCGAAAACAAGCATTATGAGCATTGGAGCTTCAAGAAGGACGGTGCATCGCTTATCTGCCGTCTGCTTTTTGAAGAGGCAACCGATATCAATTTCTATGTCGGCAGAGCCATCAATCCTGCTCATCAGAATCCTGATTTGCCTATAAATTTTAATATTAAAATGAATCTTGTTGAGGAACTTTCAAAGTGCCTTAAACAGATGGGCAAGCGTATTAAAGTGAGTTATTTCTAAGGAGAAACCGGTATGAGAAAATTTGATACTAAAGTTCAGCATTTAAAATATAAAGTTTTGCGTGAAGTTGCTCATCAGGCCTGGAATGACACACTTCTTCAGAATCTTCTTGATATTCCGCAGATGATTGTACCCGGCAAAACCTCAACAATGCGTTGTTGTGTTTATAAAGAAAGAGCAATTCTCGGTGAACGTGTAAAAATTGCAATGGGTGGCGATAAAGAGAATCCCAATGTAATTGAAGTAATAGACATAGCCTGTGATGAATGTCCGGCGGCGGGTTACGAAGTAACGGATTCGTGCAGAGGCTGTCTTGCACACAGATGCGAGGATGTATGCAAAAGAGGTGCTATATCCTTTGACCACAATCACGTCGCTCACATTGATAAATCAAAATGTGTTGAATGCGGTCAGTGTGCAAAGGTTTGTCCTTATTCTGCAATTGTTAACCGTAAGCGTCCTTGTCAGATTGCTTGCAAGGTAAAGGCAATATCAATAAATGATGATAATGCCGCCGCAATTGACAACAACAAATGCATTCGGTGCGGTGCGTGTGTATATCAGTGTCCTTTCGGAGCAATCAGCGACAAGTCATATATTCTCAATGTAATTGATATTCTTAAAAAGAGTCAGAACAACAAAAAATATAAGGTTTATGCTGTTGTTGCACCCTCAATTTCAAGCCAGTTTACTTATGCAAAGCTCGGTCAGGTTATTTCAGGACTTAAAGAACTCGGTTTCTTTACTGTTGTTGAGGCAGCTCTGGGTGCAGATATGGTTGCAATGGAGGAATCAAAGGAGCTGAGCGAAAAAGGATTTCTCACAAGCTCCTGCTGTCCTGCATTTGTGCAGTATATAAAGTCGGCATTTCCTGCTCTCTTACCTTATGTTTCACATAATCTTTCACCTATGGCTATGCTTGCAAAATACATCAAAGAAACAAGTGAAAATGCAAAGGTTGTATTTATAGGCCCTTGCACTGCAAAAAAAGCAGAAGCACAGCTTGAATCTGTTAAACCATACGTCGACAGCGTTCTGACATTTGAGGAACTTCAGGCACTTTTTGACAGCAAGGATATTGATATAACAACTCTTTCCGAAGATGTGCTTGACAATGCTTCATATTTCGGCAGAATCTTTGCCCGTTCGGGCGGACTTTCAGATGCCGTCGTTCAGGCATTGACAGAGCAGAAGATTGACTTTGCAGTTAAACCTGCAGTTTGCGACGGAATTGAAGCCTGCAGAACTGCACTTCTTAAAAAGAGCAAGAATGTACTTGATTCAAACTTTATTGAAGGTATGGCTTGTATCGGTGGATGTATCGGCGGCGCAGGCTGTCTTACACACGGAGAAAAGAGTAAGACAGATGTAGATAAATACGGCAAAGAGGCCTTTGAAAAAACGATAAGCGATGCTGTTTCCGTTTTAAAATAACGATTACATACTTTTTATCTATCCAATCAAGCAGGAGCCGACGGAATTTTCCGCCGGCTTTTGCTTTGTTATGATTTATAAATCATAATAAAGCAACTCTTTTTTCTTCGCATCAAATTCTTCTTGTGTAATAATTCCTTGGTCAAGTAATGTTCTGAATTTTATAATTTCATCGAAAATCGGCGATTTTCTTTAGCTATTCCGTTGACATTTCTTCCGGAAAGGTCTATAATTTTAATAATTTAGTTTCAAGGGGTAATTATTTTGCTTACGATTGATAAAATATACGACGCATCAAATGTACTTAAGGAAGTTGTAAGGCACACGGATATGATTGAAGCTCCCAAGCTTTCCGCAAAGGCTGGATGCGACATCTATCTCAAAACAGAAAATCTACAGGTAACAGGTTCTTTCAAGGTAAGAGGAGCATACTATAAAATATCTCAGCTTTCCGAAGAGGAAAGAAGTCACGGCGTTATTGCCTGCTCAGCAGGTAACCACGCTCAGGGTGTTGCTCTTGCGGCTACCCACTGCAACACAAAATCCATCATCTGCCTTCCCGAAGGCGCCCCCATTTCAAAGGTTGAAGCAACCAAGAAGTACGGCGCTGAGGTTTGTATGGTAAAGGGCGTTTACGACGATGCTTACAACAGAGCAATTGAACTTCGTGACGAAAAAGGCTATACTTTTATTCATCCCTTTGACGACCCCGATGTTATCGCAGGTCAGGGCACGATAGGTCTTGAAATCATTGAACAGCTTCCCGATGTGGATGCAATCATCGTTCCCATCGGCGGCGGCGGACTTATCGCAGGCGTATCATATCTTGTAAAGCACTTAAGACCCAAGTGCAGGATTTACGGCGTTCAGGCGGCAGGCGCTCCCTCAATGTTCAACAGTGTAAACGACGGAAAAATCGAAACACTCCCCAGCGTAAACACAATCGCAGACGGCATCAAGGTCAAAACTCCCGGTGATCTCACATTCGAGCTTTGTCAGAAATATGTTGACGGCATCGTTACCGTTTCCGATGATGAGGTTGCGGCGGCAATCCTCTCTCTTATGGAGAATCAGAAGCTTATTTCCGAGGGCGCAGGTGCTGTTCCCGTTGCGGCAGTTATGTTTGACAAAATCCCCGAAATCAAGGGTAAAAAGGTATGCTGTGTTGTTTCGGGCGGCAACATTGATGTTAACATTCTCAGCAGAGTTATTGAGCGCGGTCTTAAAATGAACGGCAGAACGGCAAACATCACCATTGCTCTTTCAGACAAGCCCGGTCAGCTTGCAACAGTTTCCGCACTTATTGCTAACGAGGGCGCAAACGTAGTAAGCGTAAGCTATTCAAGCACCGACCTTGATATGAACATAACGGACTGCTATCTCAACCTTTCAATCGAAACAAGAGATTTTGAACATATCGAACAAATCAAGCAGGCACTTACAAAAGCAGGCTTTGATGTAGTTATATAATGAAAGAAGTGTTAAATATGAAAATTGTAGCAACAACAAATGCGCCCGGAGCAATTGGCCCTTATTCACAGGCAATTGTAACAGGCAATATGGTATTTACATCAGGTCAGATACCCATTAACCCCGCAACAGGCAACGTAGAGGCTGTTACCATTGAGGAACAGACCCGTCAGGTTTGCGAAAATCTTAAAGCAGTTCTTGAAGCTGCAGGCACATCAATCGAAAAGGCAGTCAAGACAACCTGTTTCCTTGCAGATATCAATGACTTTGCCGCTTTCAACAGCGTTTACGCGGAATATTTTACAGGCAAGCCCGCACGCTCCTGCGTGGCTGTAAAGGATCTTCCCAAAGCAGTAAAATGCGAGGTCGAAGTAATCGCTGAGATTTAATTAAAAAAAATTCCGGTTGATTCCGGATTTTTTAATAAATTTGCGCTGTATCACACGTGAACAGCAGCAAGGAGGAAATCTCATATGTCAACAGTAAGGAAAAACTCAAACCACAAAAAAATCGTCAATCTGACGATAACGGCAATGCTCACCGCAATCATTGTGGCAATGGCATTCACACCAATCGGCTTTTTGCGCATAGGTCCCTTAGAGCTGACTCTGATTATGATTCCCGTCATTGTCGGTGCAGTTACACAAGGTATTGCAACGGGAGCTTTTCTGGGCGCAGTATTCGGTATTGTAAGCTTTATTCAGTGCTTTACAGGCAGTGCATTGGGCGCAATACTCGTAAGTGAGAGCATACCAAAAACATTTATTGTTTGCTTTATTCCCCGAATACTTACAGGCTTTTTGTGCTCACTCATTTTCAGGCTCTGCGCAAAACGTGACAAAAAACAAAGCTGGTCTTACCTTGTTGCAGGAATATCCGGCTCGCTACTCAACACGGTGCTGTTCTTAGGCTTCCTCGCACTGCTGTTTATGAATTTTACATTCACACCCGAGCAGGCGGCTACACTCGGCGGGCTTGACACCGTACTCAACACCGTTATCGCTATCGCGGCAGGCATAAATGCACCTATCGAATTGCTCGTATGTGCAATTCTCGGCACAGCCATCGGCAAAGGCGTAGCTGTGGCAACAAGAAAACTCAGATAACAAACAAACCGATGTCCTGACAGGACATCGGTATTTTGCAACGTACAAAGCTGTTATTTAAAATCTTTATGACAATTTGCTTTTAAGAATTCCTTGATTTCACCGTTGTCCTTATCTTCATAGTATCTTACAAGAAGTTTTTTGAATTGAGCTACATTTGATTCGGGAATAACAAGAAGTCCGCCGGCATTTGCAATCAGATAATGATTTGCAAAAATAACAGACGCTCTCTTGTTACCATCATTGAAAATCTGGGTTTTCATACAGTATAAGCAAAGTTCAATCGCAATATCGAGCGCAGATTTCCCGAGTTCCGTTATAGCTTTTATATTTTCCATAACAACAGTTTCAACGGGCATTGGCGGTTTATATGTCGTACCGCCGATTGTTACGGGAACACCTCTTATTCTGCCGCCGGTTGAGAAAAATCCTTCGTTCACAAGCTTCGCGATATGACACAGTACGGAATAATCACTTTTAACCTGCAAAACATCTTTATCAAGAATAAATTCCCACGCGTGTTTAAGGTTGAGAATCTTCTGCACGTCAGATGCCGTTACACCGTTTACCGTTCCGTTTTCAATAATATCCTCGGTCTGCGGAAATGATGTTGCAACTCCTTCAAGAACAGCCTGTTCATAAATTGACAGCTTCATATTTGCTCTTGCAAAATCGAGATTAAGAATAACATCAGGACTAAGCTCATTTTCAACAAATCCAGCTTCAGCAAGCTGTTTTTCAATCTTGCGTATTTGCTTTTTCAGTTCTCTTGCCTCACGGTTATTACGAAGTAAAAGCTGATAAAGCTCTTCGGAATATATATCGACATAGGTTGATGTTACCCGACTACCAACCCTTTTGCGGACATACAGATATTTACCGCTTCGATTTTCTTTTATTTCAGGTGTTCCGTCATAAGGTAACAAATTCAAACGTGCTAACAAATCCGCACGCTGTTGTAACAACTCTTGAATTTCATATAAATTATTCATTACTACTCTCCTTTTAGGGAACATTTTCATTCAAATTATAGCCGTTTGTTCCCCAAAAGTCAATATTTTTAGGGAACATTTTTCACGATTTTCATCTTAATTGTTCCCTAAAATATTTCAGATATAAGCAAAAGCAATCCTTTTTTTGCAAATTCTTTGAAAATACTTTATACAGGGTTTAAAAATATGATATAATATATACACAAGGAGGAGTTAAAATGAAGCTTTCTCTTATTCCCTACCCCTCATCGATAACATATCTTGACGGATTTACAAGGTCAGATGCTCGAGTAATTAAAATCACGGACACATCTGTACCCAAAGAGGGATTCTGCGTACATATCGAGAATACCGTTACAATAGAAGCGTCTGATGCCGCAGGATTTTATTATGCCGATTTGCTTATTGAGCAGATAAGATTCCAATGCGGACAGAATCTGCCGAACGTGCATATTGAAGATGCGCCGAAATACGAATACCGCTCATTTATGGTGGATTGCTGCCGCCATTTCTTTGATGTTGATACAATCAGGCAAATGATTGAATACTGTGCAAAGCTCAGATTCAATGTATTCCATTGGCACATCACCGACGATCAGGGCTGGCGTCCCGAGATAAAAGCCTATCCCGAGCTTATTGAAACAGGCTCAAAGCGCATCGGCAATCACTTCGGCAAGGAGCAGAATGAAGAAATACATTCAGGGCATTTCACACAGGAAGAAATGCGCGAGGTTGTAGAATTCGCCCACAGTCACCATATGCAGGTTGTACCTGAAATTGATATGCCGGGTCACACCTCTGCGCTGTTGGCTTCACTCCCCGGGCTTGCGTGCGAAAACAAGCTGGTTGACATAAAAACAACGGCGGGAATTTTTAAAGACATTGTCTGCGCAGGAAAGGAAAGCTCCTACGAAACTCTTTTTGAAATTCTTGATGAAATATGCGATATTTTCCCCGATGAATACATACATATAGGTGGCGACGAAGCTCCCAAACAGCAATGGAAAAACTGCCCCGACTGTCAGCAGAGAATCAGGGAAGAAAACCTGAAAGACGAAGAGGCTTTGCAGGGATATTTTATAAACCGGATTACCGATTGTCTCAATTCAAAGGGCAAAAAGGTTATCAGCTGGAACGAAAGCCTTAACAGCGGCAATCTGAGCAAGGATGTTGTGGTGCAGATGTGGCTCGACCCGAAAAAGCTGAGCAAGAAAAGTCCAAACAGGCTGATAGTAAGCGATTTTTACCACAGATATGCCGACTACCCCTATGCAATGACGCCCCTTAAAAAGGTCTACAACTACGATACCGACATCAATAATAACGTCATCGGCACGGACATTCCCATATGGACGGAATATGTATACGATTTTGAATATATGCAGTATATGTGTTTTCCGCGCTACATTGCCGCCGCACAGGCAGGCTGGAGCAAAAACAGACCCGATTACTCCGTTTTCAAAGCACATCTCAAAGAGCTTCTGCCCTGGTTCGGCATTGAGAACTGCGCAAAGGAGTCGGAATGGGATCCGCCGACTGCATCAAGAATTGCAAAAGTAATAAGTCATTTCGGCGCGATATGCCCGAATGAAAATATACGCAACTACTTTTTAAACAAAGAATAACAGGAGGAATTTACTATGAAAATTTGCAGAATTTGTTCAAAACCTATGGACGACAGCTTTACCGCCTGCCCCTACTGCGGTGCAGCTGCTGACGGTCAGTCCACAGAAGAAAACACTCAGCAAAACACCTATCAACAGAACTTTTATCAGCAACAGAATCCCTATAATGCTCCGCCTTTTTCAAACGGCTATCAGCAAAATGCAAGCTATCAACAGCCTGACGAAAAATATACTCCCGAGCCAAGACCTCAGCGTTCTGCATACGTAGCGGCAATTTTAGCATTTGTGGGTGGAATGTTCGGTCTGCACAACTTCTATCTTGATTACAAAAAGACAGCCTGGATTCAGCTTATCGTTTCATTGGTCGGCTTTGTGTTAACATTCGGTATCGCAAGCATTGCAATGGAAGTATGGGCAATTATTGACGGCATTAAAATACTCAAGGGTGAAATCAACCTCGACGGTACAGGCGCAAAAATAAAATTATAATCAAACAGGCAGAATGAGTAGCGGTTTGTTACTCATTTTGCTTGACTTTTCGGCTATTTAATGTATAATAATAGTCCCAATATAATAAAATTTATCATCGGATCGTGCAAGGCACTTTCCGACGCTCGTGTTTGCGGAGGAAATTTATGAGACCATTTTCATCATTATTGCAGAACGATGCTGAATACCGTTCTGTTGAAGAAAGCATAAAAAAGAACCGTGTTCCTATGGGCGTTCTGGGTCTGAGCCTTACGCCCAAGGCGCATCTTATAAGCACTCTTTGCGATAATCTCAATAAAAAAGCTCTTGTGGTTACAAATGACGAAGCAACCGCAACTAAGCTTTGCGCCGATTTATGCACTATGGGAATGAAGGCATACCTCTACCCTGCCGCAGACAGAAATTTTCACTCCACCGAAACACGTTCAAGAGAATACGAGAGAAAGCGCCTCGGCGTGCTGGGTCTTGTGTGCGAAAATGATTATGATGCCGTGGTCTGCTCGGTTGAAGCGGCTATGCAATATACGATTCCCAAAGAGATACTTTCAAAAAAGTCAGTAACCGTTAAAAACGGCGCAGAGGTAGCACTTGACAGAGTTGTAAAAGCTCTCGTTGCCGCAGGCTATGTGCGCAGTGATATGGTAGAGGGTGAAGGTCAGTTTGCTCTCAGAGGTTCTGTGCTTGACTTCTTCTCCCCCGACTCAAAAATGCCCGTGCGTGTTGATTTCTGGGGCGATACCGTTGATTCAATGGCATATTTCGATACCATTTCACAGCGCAGAGGTGAAAATGCCGAGGAAATACGCATAACTCCCGCAACAGAAATCGTTTTTGAGGATGATGCCGATTTTTCAAAGAAGATTGAAGATTTAGCCGCCTCATTAAAAAGCAAAAAACAGGATAAAATCCGCGAAAGCCTTTACGAGGATGCGGAAAATCTCCGTCTGGGCGTCCGTCTTAACTCCAATGACCGCTATCTCAATCTCGCATACGACAAATGCGACACGATTTTTGATTACTGCTCCGACTGTCTGCTTTTTGCGGCGGAATCATCAAACATCAAAGAAAAGGCGGCAACTGCAACACAGCTTCTCAATGAGGACATCAAAATGATGTTTGAGGACGGCGTGCTTTGCAAAGGTCTTGACTCATTTTCAATCAGCTGGAGCGAAATCGTTTCAAAATACGAGCAGATGGGTGTAATTTATCTTGATAACTTCGCCCGAGGTTCTTTTGACACACCCGTCAAAGAGCTTGTCAATATGAACGTCCGTCAGAATTCCCCCTGGGAAGGCTCAATCACCGTTCTGCGTGACGATCTGCGCCCCGACATCCCCAAAGGCTACACTGTAATTGTGCTTGCAGGCACCCAGAAAAATGCACAGAGCCTTTGCACAGACCTTAACGATGAGGGTTTCCCTGCAAACTACTTCCCCGCAATGCCGGGCGTATTCCTCAGCGGCACGGTGAATATCGTTGCAGGCGCGTTGTCCTTCGGTATGGATTACCCTGCCGACAAAATCAAAGTCGTCACCTACGGCAGATACAAAACAGAGGGCATCAAACGCACATCGGGCAAAAAGAAATTCCACGATATCAGCAGCGGTCTGCATTCTATCGAGGAATTACAGAAAGGCGATTACGTAGTTCACAAGCGTTACGGCATAGGTGTGTTTGACTGCATTGAAAAGGTCACGTTCTCAGGCGTAACAAAGGACTACATCAAAATAAAATACAGGGGCTCGGATGTGCTTTACGTTCCCGTTTCACAGCTTGACCTCGTTTCAAAATATATCGGTCCTCACGAGGACACGGGCAAAGCCGTCAAGCTGAACAAATTAGGCTCAACGGCAGACTGGGAAAAGACAAAAAGCCGTGTCAAAGGTGCAGTCAAGGATATGGCGCAGGAGCTTTTACAGCTCTACGCAACAAGACAGAAAACGGAAGGCTATCCTTTCTCTCCCGACATTGATATGCAGAGCGACTTTGAACGGCGTTTTGAATACGACGAAACGGACGACCAGCTCAGGTGCATTTATGAAATCAAGCAGGATATGGAAAAACCCCATCCTATGGACAGACTTCTGTGCGGTGACGTCGGCTTCGGCAAAACCGAGGTTGCACTCAGAGCCGCATTCAAATGTATAGCAGACGGCAAGCAGTGTGCCATTCTCGTACCCACAACCATTCTCGCGTTACAGCATTACCGCACCATTCTGCGCCGTTTTGAGGGCTTCCCCGTAAATATTGAAATGCTTTCCCGTTTCCGAAACACCAAGCAGCAGACAAAAATCATAAAAGACGTTAAGAACGGCAGTATTGATGTGCTCGTAGGCACTCACAGAATCATATCAAAGGACATCAAATTCAAGGATTTAGGTCTTGTTATCATCGACGAGGAACAGCGATTCGGTGTTGCTCAAAAGGAAAAATTCAAAACCGCATTCCCCGGCGTTGATGTGCTCACACTCTCCGCAACGCCTATTCCCCGAACGCTCAATATGGCAATGACGGGCATCCGCGATATGTCGGTCATTGAAGAGGCACCTCTCGACAGACTGCCCATTCAGTCCTATGTTATGGAGCACGATATGGGAATTCTTGCCGAGGCTATGGAAAAGGAGCTTCGCAGAGGCGGTCAGGTCTACTATCTCCACAACAGAGTTGAGGATATCGACGAAATTGCCGCAGAGATTCACGAAAAGATTCCCGATGCCAACATCGGCATAGCTCACGGCAAAATGTCGGAAACCGAGCTGAGCGAAGTATGGCGGCAGATGCTCGAGGGCGAAATTAACATTCTCGTATGCACCACGATTATCGAAACAGGCGTTGATATTCCGAACGTAAACACGCTTATCATCGAAAACGCGGACTGTATGGGACTTGCACAGCTCCACCAGATACGAGGACGCGTGGGCAGGTCATCACGCAGAGCCTTTGCGTATTTCACGTTCAGGAGCGGTAAAAATCTTACCGAAATCGCACAGAAAAGGCTCAATGCGATAAGGGAATACACCGAATTCGGTTCGGGCTTTAAAATTGCGATGAAAGACCTCGAAATCCGCGGTGCAGGAAACCTGTTAGGTGCAAAACAGCACGGACACCTTGAGGCTGTCGGCTACGATATGTACCTTGAGATGCTGTCCGAGGCGGTTATTGCGGAGCAGACTCACGAGGAGAAAAAAGACGAGCCCGAGTGTCTTATCGACCTTACCATTGACGCTCACATCCCCGAAAGATATATGGACAGTGTACCGCAGAGGCTTGCTATGTACAGGCGGATTGCATCTATACGCAGTGAAAGCGATGCTGAGGATGTGCTCGACGAGCTTGTTGACCGTTACGGTGAGCCGCCCGAAAGCGTAAAGGGACTTATCTCCGTTTCGCTGATAAGGAATTCCGCAATAAAGCACAACATCCACCATATCAGGCAGAATGATGACAGAGTGCTGTTTTTCTGCAACACAATATCGTCGGAAAAGCTGCTACCATTGCTTAAATCAATGCGCAACAGAGTGGTCGTAAATGTGACGGGCAAACCCTACTTCTCCGTAAAACTTGCAAAGGGCGAAGACGTGTTTGAGCTCCTGCGACTCGTAATGAAACTGCTCAATATGGGCGCAAATGAGAATATATAACAACGTTACCCCATCGGCAAAACCGATGGGGTGTATCTTTTGACATCACTATCGCATAAATATAAAATGTATGGATAAAACATACTGAATCAATTGTGTGTATAGCGGTCAAAAAGATCTGATAAAGTTGCATTACCCATAAACGGGTAATTATAATTTTATTACAATTATATCAAAAAGTCAACCCGTATTCGGGTAAAACATCCTTTTTTTGCAATTATCATAATACTAACCCATAAATGGGTAATTGTAATTATGAGGTGCGAATAATGGAATATTCCGATATTTATATAAAGCGCATACGAAGTCTTTGCAAGCAACGTGGAATTGCAATAAACAAACTTGCAACAATGAGCGATGTTAAGCAGTCAACTCTTGATAATATTGTCAGAGGTTTAACCAAAAATCCGAGAGTTAAAACTTTGCATAAAATCGCCATTGCTTTCAATATGACATTATCTGAATTTCTTGATTTTGATGAATTAAATGACTATTCATTTGAAGAAGACGAGGAATAATAGCTGATATAAAACTACCGCCTCACCTATACACAACATAAGTGAGGCAGTGCCAAATTATTTTAGCATTTATTCTGTTTGCTGTTTTCCAGCAATCTTATATAGTGATTTGCTTCACGCAGTACGTGGTCTGCAAGCAGCGGCAGAATCACCGAGCGGATCTCGCAGTTTTCGATGCCCTTTGTTCCTGCCCGCTTGAAATCTCTGAATTTTATCGTTTCTTCAAGAGATTCCGCCGTCAGTGTTTTGTCGTGAGCGCAATTGCATTGTTTGAGCAGTTCGCAGTAATCGTTTGCAAAGCCGTCCGCCACACAGAAAAGCTCCTTTTCCGTGGGATCGAGCAATCCTCTTATAAACTGTGCGTGCTCCATCATAATCTGATTCCAGAAACACTCCGTTTCTTTCATAACGCCGTCGGACAAGTCGCAGGTCTTTTCAAGAATAATGGCATATTCACGGTAGAGCTTGGCTTCCCTGATAATGTGCTCGATAAGTAGCGGATAGTTCATAGTGAACATCTCACAGCAGAGCACCTTGTTGAGTATGCTTTCTTTAAAGCATATAAGACCGTCCAGCAGCTTAAGTGCGGTAGTGTTGAGCTGTTTTACCTGTCTGCACAGCTCCTCACGGCTCATATGCTGACAGCTGTTGCCGCCGAGTCTGAGCTCCTTTTCCGTAATCGCTTTGTCAATGGCTATTCCCGTAAAGCATTCTGTCTGTTTCTCGGCTTCGCAGGTAAATTCGGTAACGATTTCACCCGAATCAAGCACCTTCTGTCTGACAACACCGTCACTGAGCATTACCGCATCACACAGCAATTTTTCAAATTCATTTTTGAAGAACTCCGCCTGCTTTGCGCAATCCTTGTCAGCACCGGTAAAACCCGCCTCAAGAAACAGCGAATGCTCCTTCATAATTCGCCCGAAAAACAAATGAAGCTCCAGAGATTTGGTTATATATTTATCTGTTTGCATAGTTTCCCTCCATAAAAATTATAGCACTTGTTGCACTATAATATATGCATAAGGAAATACCGCTGTTACATAGAAGCAATCCAAAAACACCGCCGATAATTGAAATATTTTAGAGAACAAACTGTACTTTTTACAGCCGGTTTGTTCCCTAATTTATATTTCAACAGAGATGATGCAAACGGTTATCCGGTTACAAAAATAATAAATCTGTAATTGCAGATAATATTATCGTCAAATACAAAAGTGTAAATTTTGCACATCAATTATTGACAAAGTGCAAATTTTGCACTATAATAATTTCGGAGGTGCAAATATGAGCAAACTGAAAAGCTTAAGAATTGAAAAAAAAATGACACAACAGCAGGTTGCTGATTTAGTCGGCATTTCTTTGCGGTCATATAAATCCTATGAAAATCAGCCTGAAAAGGCAGATACAATAAAATACAACTACATTTTTGATATTCTGAAAAAAACAAATGTTATTGATGAAGAACACGGCATTCTTGAAATGAATGACATTATAGAAAAATGCTCCAAGGTGTTTGAAAATTACGACGTGAATTACTGTTATCTTTTCGGTTCTTATGCAAAAGGAAAAGCAACTCCTGTCAGTGATGTGGATTTATTGATTTCCGTAAATGTAAAGGGATTGAAGTTTTACGGATTGGTGGAAGAAATCCGCAGTGCTTTGCATAAAAAGGTTGATGTTCTTGATGTTAATCAGCTTAGAGATAACATCGACCTGATGGAAGAAATACTTAAAGATGGGGTAAAAATTTATGGATAATATAAAAACAGACAATTACTATGTTCAAAAAATCATAAAAGACCTGAATTTTGTCACAACACAGATGCAGAATGTTGATATTGATGAACTGAATGCAAACGAGATCTTATTGGATTCTATGCTGTTCCGTATGATTCAGATATCGGAAAACAGCAGGATATTATCAGACAAATACAAAGAAAAGCACGCTTATGTTCCGTGGAATGCTGTATACGGTTTCAGAAATCGTATTGTTCACGATTACGGCAATGTTGATTTGAATATCGTGTATGAAACATTAAAAAATGATATTCCTGATTTGCTTGAACTGTTATCCGATGAATAAAAATTTGCAGAGGTATTAAAATGAACAGACCTTATATTATTTGTCATATGGTAACCTCTCTTGACGGAAAGGTTACAGGTGATTTTTTATCTACCCCTGAGTGTGCAGATGCTTGTGAGATCTATTATGATATTAACCGAAATCTGAAATCGAACGGATTCATCTGCGGTCGTGTCACTATGGAAGGCAGTTTCACCGGCGGATACTATCCTGATTTGTCCCGCTATGAACCGGTACATCACGATATGGATTTAAAAATGGATTTCATACTTGATGATATGTCAGGTTTTTATGCTGTAGCTTTTGACCCTAAAGGCAAGCTCGGCTGGGAATCCAACAAAATCATTGACCCCGACGTGGATCCGGGGTATAACGGAGCACAAATTATTGAAGTGCTGACCGAACAAGTTGACGCGCGTTATTTAGGTTATCTCAAAAGTATGGAAATCCCCTACATATTCGCAGGCAAAACCGAAATCGATGTTGAATTTGCACTTTTCAAACTAAAAAATATTATAGGTTGCGAAACTTTGCTTTTAGAGGGCGGCAGCATTGTGAACGGATTTTTCCAGAGGGCAGATGCTATTGACGAGTTAAGTCTTATTGTTGCACCTGTTGTAGCTGAAAAGGATGACAAGCCTTTATTTGCTGACAGTGCACTCTCAAACTTTGAAATAGTCAACGCCAAAATTGAAAATAATGTTGTTGTTTTAAACTATCTGAAAAAAGGAGAAAGAGCTTCAAATAATAATGTTGTAATCAAATGGGAAGATGCTCTCACTTTGGATGAAGCTATTAAAAGCGAAAAGTCAGAATAGGAAAAATTATTTATCCCCACACAAATATTGATGAGATAATCGACCACGCATATTGATGAGATAATCGACCACGCAGAAAGTGCTATTTTGTACGAGCAGGGCAAACTATTTTTTGAAAACACTTCAAAAATCAGATCTTATACATACAACAATTTATATTGCTTCAAAAATATCGGTGACATTTTTGAATTAAAATCAATTGTCGATATGACAGAGCAAAAGTAAATATTAGCCAAAAAAGCGTCAGGGAATGCATCGTACCCTTAAGGACAATAACTTAAAGGTACGAGCATTGCGAAGAGCAAGAGAATTGAGAGAAGTTTCGGCTCTCTCTTTTCTTTTGCCCTTTTTCTGTTTTATGCGGTACATTCGACTATTACACCGCCTTTGAGTACAATTATGGTAGAAAATCAAAGGAGGTAACAATATGGGCAAATTCATAGAAGAATTTTATTACGGCAACATTGATCCGCAGGCACGAAGCACCAAACAGAACAAAGTCGTGCAGAAGCAAATGAAAG